>JANNQK010000231.1:0-11562 GCA_031400715.1 Actinomycetes bacterium
GTCCCAGCGGGTGTCGCGTCGCGGGCTGGTGGGCATGGGCATCGCCGGTGGGCTGGTGCCGAGCCCCTCGGCCCTGATCGTGCTGCTGTCGGCGATCGCCCTCGGCCGCACGGCGTTCGGGGTGCTGCTCGTGATCGGCTACGGGCTCGGCATGGCCGCGACGCTCACCGCAGCCGGGTTGGTGCTGGTTCGGGTGCGCGACCGCGTGCAACGCCGTCAGGCCGGCGGCCGCGTCTCGCGCCTTGCGACACGATGGATGCGGATCGCGCCCTTCGCGACGGCGACGCTGGTGGTGCTGGTCGGACTGGGCGTCGCGACGCGGAGCCTCACCCAACTCGGCTAGGCGCCAGGTGAGCACCGCCCCGAGTTCCAGGAGTGCGAGTGCAACCGGATCGCGCCCGAGCCGCGCGGAGCCCGGCTGCGATCAAGCCGTGCCGGTGGCCCTCTTGCGCGTTGCCAGCACCAGGCTCGGTGCGCCGAGCAGCAGCGAGAACAGCGCCCAGAAGACGGCGCTCACCGATTCGTAATCGAACGTGATCGACTCGTCACCGTCCCCGAACGCAACGGCGGCGAGGGCCACGTTCGCAGCGATGAACAGCACCGAGGCGACGAGCCGGTAGGCGCCGACGTAGACGCTGTCGCGTTCGGTGCGCATCCGCTCGTCGAGCACCTCGTCGGGCAGGTCGGCCTGGCTCCGGACCGCCACACGCATCAACTGGAACGCGCCCAGCCACGGCAAGAACGCGGTGACACCCGCGATCGCTCCCCACGCCAGCCAGCACAAGGGCAACGCGATGGTTGCGACGACATACGCGACGACCAGCATCCGCAGCGCCGAAGGACTGCGAAATCGATCGTATGAGGTGTCGGTGAGCACGCGCTGCGCGTTCTCGGCGACGATCGACCGGTTGCGTTCGGCGATCTGACTCCAACGTGACATGGACGGCTCCTTCATGACTGGCGATCGGGTGCTGGACCGGCGGTTTCGAGGGGTTCGAGCGAGAACAGCGCCTCGACCGACAGTTCGAGGAGGCGTGCGATCCTCAGCGCGAGCACCAGGCTGGGGCTGTACTCGCCTCGCTCGAGATAACCGACGGTCTGGTAGTGCACGCCGATCGCATCGGCGAACTCCTGGCGGCTGAGCCCTTGTGCCTCGCGGGCGACGGCGATGCGGTTGAACACCTGCTCGCCCTCTGCTGACTTCGGCTTCCGACCCACGGCTGTGAGTATAAATGCTACGTAGCAAGAATGCTACATCTGAGCGAGCGAATCCTGTCAGCGACCACCGCGGTGGGTCGATGGCCGCGCCCTCGGCTGGTTCGACCACTTCCTCACACGCTGAGCCCTCCTCTGGTCAGACCGTCGTGACCGTCACGACGGCGACGGGCGACCGTCCTCGCGTTCGTCACGGAGCGATCGTCCGGTCAACTCGCGTACTGCGTCACCGGGATCCTTGCCGGCGAACAACACGTCGTACACCTGCTCGGCGATGGGCATCTCCACGCCGACCGAGCGGCCGAGGTCGTGAGCGGAACGGCTCGTGTGGACACCCTCGGCGACCTCGTTCGTCTCGGCCGCGATCTGCTGCCAGGTTCGTCCCCGGCCCAATTCGAGTCCGACGGCGCGGTTGCGGGAGAGCCCGCCGGTACAGGTGAGGACGAGGTCGCCCATGCCGGACAGCCCGGCGAACGTCAGCGGATGGCCGCCTTTCGCGACGCCGAGCCGCGAGATCTCGGCCAGCCCCCGCGTGATGAGCGCGGCGCGGCTGTTGTGGCCGAAATCGAGGCCGTCGGAGATGCCGGCCGCGATCGCGACCACGTTCTTGAACGCACCACCGATCTCGACGCCCACGACGTCGTCGCTCGAGTAGACGCGGAAGCGATCGGTGGAGAGCAGGTCGCGAACCAGAACGGTCCGCTCGCGGTCGATCCCTGCTGCGGTCACCGCCGTCGGCAGCCGTGCAGCGACCTCGCGTGCGAACGACGGGCCGGACAACGCCACGACTCGATCCATGGGGATGCCGAGCTCGACGAGGATCTCGACCGGTGTCCGCAACGAGTCTGCTTCGATGCCCTTCGCCGCAGTGATGACGACCGAAGCCCGCGCCAGGTGCTGCCGAGCGGAGCTCAGGACGTCGCGGATGTGCTGGGTGGGCACGACGTTCACCACGATGTCGGCTCCTGCCAGGGCCTGCTCGAGATCGGCGGTGGCACGCAGCGACAGAGGCAGATCGACGTCGGTGAGGAACAGCGGGTTGCGGTGCGCGGCAGTGATGGACTCGGCGACCTCGGGCTCTCGGGCCCACAGCACGGTGGAGGTGCCCTGGTCGGCCAACAGCTTGGCCAGGGCAGTGCCCCAGGAGCCTGCGCCGATGACGGCGACCGAGTGATGTGACACGGCGATGCGTCTCCCCTCTGACCCCGAATCGGCGGCGGTCTCTGTCGATCTCTGTCGGTCTCTGTCGATCTCTGTCGATCTCTGTCGATCATGGTGTGCTCAGCTGTTGCCAGCCAGGGACCAAGGTCCGCATCCGCCCGGTGAGCTGATCGGGCAGACTGACGGCATGTGGTGGTTGGCTCACGGCGAACACGAGGTGCCGTCACCGCACGACTGGTTGTCTCAGCACGACTGGTTGTCTCAGCACGAACACGATCACCTGGCCTCCATCCGGTCCACGAAGCGGCGCGACGAGTACGTGACGCGTCGGTGGACCGCCAAGCAGGCCATCGCCTCGGTGCTCGACCTCGACCGTTCAGCCGAGTCGCTCAGACGGATCGAAGTGCGTCATCGCGAAAGCGGTGCCCCGTTCGTTCACATCGACGGCGTGAGCGCCGGCGTCGACGTGTCGATGAGCGATCGGGCGGGATGGGCCGTCTGTCTGGTCGGATCGCCCGGCACGGCTGCGTCGGGCACGCTCGGCATCGATCTGGAGGTGGTCGAGCCACGCTCGGATGCCTTCGTGGCCGACTTCTTCACTGCGTCCGAACGTCGATACGTGGATGCGATCGACGGGGTCGACCGGCGCCACGAAGCCGCCAACCTGATCTGGTCGGCCAAGGAAGCCGCGCTGAAGGTGCACCAGGTCGGGCTGAGGGTCGACACGCGCACGGTGGAGGTGCGGTTGACCGGCGCGTCGAGGCCCGACGGATGGTCGGCGATGACGGTGGTCGGGCATGATGGTGAGCTGCCGGGGTGGTGGCGTCGCGATGGGGCGTTCCTGCTGACCATCGCATGCGATGTCGAGTGTGAGCCGCCGCAGCTGCTCAAAGCCGGTTCGAATCTGTCCGCAGCCGAACCTCGCCATTCGTGGGTGGATCACCCGACCTGCTGACGCATCAGCGATGGCGGGCCATGCCTCGCTCGAGCGCATCGATCACGTAGGGGCGCAGGGTGGCTGCGGCGATGATGCGATCGACCGACCCCACGCGAAGGGCACGCTCGATGGTGTGGATGGCGTCGAACTCGTCGGCGACCTCGCCCAGCTTCTCCGAGCGGACCTGCTCGGTGACAGTGGCCAGGGTTGCTCGGAGCCGCGTCGCGTCCGCACCGTCGGCACCGGAGATCGCGGCTCGCGCCTCGCGCACCCGGTGATCGGATTCGGTGCGTTGCTTCACGTCGCGGGCGAACACGGTGGCCGCTGCAGGAGCGCCGCCGATCACCGACGCATATGCCCCCTCGACCGCAGCGATCTCCATCGACTCGTTCAGCGCCTTGGAGAACACCACGAAGGCGCCGCCGTGGTAGCGCGAGACGACGACGAAGACGATCGGCCCGTCGAAGTTGGTGACCGCTCGGCCGATCTCTGCTCCGAACTCGAGTTGACGCCGCCGCATCGATTCGGGCGATCCGTCGAAGCCGGAGAGGTTGGCCAGCACCACGAGGGGGCGGTTGCCGCTCGTGGCGTTGATCGCCCTCGTCGTCTTGCGCGACGAGTGCGGGAACAGCGTGCCGGACGTCCACGCCGGCGGACCGTCCGCCGGAACGAAGCCCTTGCGACCGACGGTGTGCGATTCGATGCCGAGGAGGCACACGGGGATGCCGCCGATCGTGGTGTCCCACACGATCGAGGTGTCGCCGTCGTTGAGGTCCTTCCACCGCTCGAGAGGTGGTGAGTCAGCGTCGGCGACGGCCCGCATCACCGACCGCATGTCGAAGGGCTGCTTGCGTTCGGGGTTCAGTTCCGCGGAGAACACGTCGCCGACGGTGGTGAACGGGCACGCGGCCAGCTCGATGTGCGGGCTGTCACGAACATCTCGATCGAACGCGTCGGTGGTCGGGCGGCGCCGGGGGAACCGTTCGTTCGGCACCACATAGGTGAGCTCGTAGTGGCGCATCAACAACGAGCAGGCATCGGCGAACGATGGTGCCCAGTACTGCGCCTGGCCGTTCGGCCCCATCACGCGGTGGTACCCCCCGATACCGAAGTTGTCGTCTGCGCTCACCGCACCCGAGAAGTCGAGCGCTTGCTTGCCGGTGAGCACCATCGTCGACGCCGGTGTCATCACCAGGATGCCCTTGGTGTGGGTGAGCATCGTCGCTTCCGCGTTCCAGTACGGCTGACCTCCGACGTTGATGCCGGTCACCACGATGTTCACCTCGCCACCCGCCTGGGTGAACTCGATCAGCCGCCGCAGCGTGAGCGCGATCCAGTCCATGTTCTCGGTGCCGGAGTCCATCGCGATGAGCGCACCACTCGACACGGCGAACCACTCGACCGGTAGGCGGTGCTCGAGCGCGTAGACCAGCGCGGCGTTGATGCGTCGGCACTCGGGCTCGGCAAGGTTGCCGAGGCCCTGTGTGGGGTCGGACAGCAGCGCCACGCGGCGGATGCCCTCGGGCACCACCTCGGTGTGATTCGTGAGGATGCCGACGACCACGTGCGCCGAATTGGTCGCCGGCTCGCGGTGAACCGGCACGAGCTGGTCGGCGCCGTCGAGTTCGAGCTCCTCGAACGTGTCCGCGGGCAGATCGGAGGTCGCCCGGTGCTCGGTGAACAATCGGATGATCTCGTACGGGTACGGGGAGCCGAACCGCGCTGCGGTCAGCACCTTCTGCTGGTACCTGCTCAGCGGCCGCACGGGTTGGTCGCCGGCGCTGTCCTGGTGCACCAGCAGCCGATGTCCGACGTCTTCGATCTGGAGCACCGCGTCATGGAGCACCCCCGGCCGATCGGGATCGGGGAGGCGCACCTTCAGCACCAGCTTCTCGAGGCTGACGCGTGCCGCCATCGGGGCGAAACGATGCGCCAGTCGAGCGGTCTCGTCGTCCGGCAGCGTCCACGGTGCGCCGATGTCGAGCACGAGTCGGTTGGCCACAGGCCGATCGCGTGCGGTGTACCGGGCGAGTTCGGAACGCATTGCGGCGAGCGCCAGCAGGCCGATGCGTTCGAGACCTGGGTAGGAGACCTCGCCGGTCGACGCATCGTGCGCCGCCACCAACTCGCGCACCTCGGCCAGAGCGAACAGCCGGTGGTCGTTCGGATTGGCGCGTGCGACTCCGTCGAACAGGTACACGTCCTCGGGAGACGGCCGTCGCTCGAGTTCGAAGTTCGACAGCCGCCAGACCTCCAGCCGTTCGGCGAGCATCGGGTGCAGGTTTCGGAAGAGCGGATCTTCGGTGAACGTCCCGTCCTCGCGCTGCACGAGCGTGACGTGCTGCGACCGGAAGCGTTCTGCGCGTGGCCCGATGGTGCTGCTGACGGTGACATCGAGGCGTTGCAGCCGACGTCCGAAGCTGCACCGGCGGGCCAGTTCGTCGACCTCGGCTGCGGTGTCGGAGATGCTCGGGCGCTCACTGTGACGCCATGTGACGAGATCGATCACCACGTCGGTGTGGGGATTCAGCGCCGCCAGATCGGCGGCGACCGCCTCGGACCACTCGGGCAGCGAGCTCAGTGGCAGGTAGCCGTGCACGACGTGCACGTCGTGCACGTCGTGCTGGTCTGCTCGGTAGTCGATCGCCGCGAACTCCAGGCCGAGCACGTTGCCGAAAACGATGTCGCCGAAGTCGCGGATGCGATAGAAGCGCCGGACGTACACCTCGAGGACCAGGCGTCGGAGTGAGGTGGACGATCGGTCGGCCGTGCCCCACGACTCGAGCAGCTGCGATCGCATCGGGAGTGGGCACCAGACGAGCCGATCCATCCGTGCGGCGCGGTCAGGACTCTCGGGCTGGGCCTCGAGATGGGCGAGATGGTCCGCCATCTCGGCCGTCAGTTCGGCCGCAGCCGCCTCCATCGGAGGTTCGTCGAAGTAGTGGAAGCGCACATCGCGAGCCAGGTCGGCGATCGTCTGTTGGCGCCCCTGCGTCGCCGCGGCGAGCCGGTCGAGGCGGGCGCGCATCGACTGATCGGATCGGCCGGCCAGCTCGTCGCGATGGGTGAGGCGGCGTTCGAGTACGGCGGCGACGACCGGGCTCAGCTCGCCGAGCCGGTTGAACGATCGGAACAGCCACATCATGGCCGACTCGAGTTCCGGCGTCCGGTCGAGGGTGCGAACCCCGAACCGTCCGAGCGCGCGGCGGAGGCGGTCGCGGTAGTCGGGGGGAAGGCCGGCACGATCGGCATCGATCCACTGCAGGAACGACACCAGGTACTCCTGGGTGTTCTCGATGGGGGCGAGATCGTCGGGATCGGCCTCTGTCTGCGGCCGGTACAGCGCTCCCAGTTCGGCGAAGATGTCGATCAGTCCGTCCTCACATGCGAGCAGCGCCGGATCGCCGGGATCGGCGATCTCCGCGAGTCGGCGCTGCTGGGTGAGGAGCTTGCGCAGCGCAGCCGGTGACAGGTCGTAGCCCAGGAGGTAGTCACCCAGCGGCTCGTACACGCGGTCGCAGGGCTTTCGGTTGGGGTCGATGCGGCGCTCCAGGCCGGACAGATCGACCCAATTCGAGCCGTCTCCGCCCACCGGAGCGATCGACGAGTGGGCCCGGAGGCGAACCAGGGGTGCGCCGCGCTCGACCTGACCGTTGGGCATGATCGACACCTCGACCACCGTGCCGGCAAAAGGGGCGGACACCGTCGTCTCCATCTTCATCGACTCGAGCACGGCGATCGGATCGCCGGCAGCGATGGTGGCGCCCACGGCGACCGGCACGCTCACCACGAGCGCCGGCCAGCCTGCACGCAACACCACGCCGTCCTCGCGTTGGATCATGTGCGAGGCAGCATCGAGCTCGACCCGGAACCCGTCCTCGGTGGGAGCGACCACCAGACGTTGCCGACGCATGCCGCAGGCGATGCGCCGTTCGAAGGCATCGAGCGCGTCGACGGTGATGTCGGCGATCTGCGAACCACTGCGGATCGAGTACCGATTCGGGCCCACACGATCGACGTCGAGCCGGTAGCTGACGCCGCCGTAGCCGAGCTCGATGCCCTCGCCGATCGTGGGTGGATGCTGTGGCCGTCCGCTCTCGGCCGATGCGTAGAAGCTCGCTTGGGCGTGAACGCGGTCGATCTCGTAGGCCTCGACGGCTGCGGCGAGGAGTGCCACGTGACTTGGTGCGGGCGCGGGTCGCTCGGCGAGGAGGTGCTCGAGCCATCCTTCGTCGATGTCACCGCGGACGTACTGGTCGTTGCCGAGCACGCTGAGCAGCAGGGTCCGGTTGGTCGCCCCGCCTTCGATCACGATCGCGGTCCGTTCGAGCGCGCGTCGCACACGGCCGAGCGCCACGTCGCGATCGGGGCCCCATGCGGTGACGACCGCGATCAGCGGATCGCTCGGGTCGACGGTGTCGCCGACCCGCCGGTTGGCATCGATTCGAACGCCGGTGCCGACCGGGAACGACATGAGCGCGATCCGACCGGAGGAGACGGCGAAACCATCGTCGGGGTCCTCGGCGAGCAACCTCGCCTCGACGACGATGCCGTCGCCGGTCGGTTCTTCAGGGGGGAGCCGTTCGCCTCGATGCATCCTGAGGCGCCAACCGATGACGCTGGCGCCGGTGCGCTCTTCGGTCGTTGCATGGTCGGGTGCCGCGGTGCAGTCGAAGCCCGTTGCAACGAACTCGGCACCGTCGTGCACGAACGTCACGGTTCCGGCTCCTCGGTAGCCGACACGACGAACAAGGTCGGCTGCCGCTGAGCGGATGCGAAGCGACAGCGCCGAGTCGATGGCGCGACACGGCGCCTCGGCGATCAGCGACCGGTCGTCCCGGCGCACACTGACATCGCGCCCTCCGAGGACCCAGACGGTGCCGTGGTCGTCGGCGAGGATGTCGACCTCGACGCGCCGGGTCGGCAGCCCGTCGGGGATCCGGACATCGCCCGTGACGAGTCGGAACTCGTCCGGATCGGACATCCGCCGCACGGTGGCAGCGTCAGGGCCGACCACGGCGACGCCTGCCGACTCGCAGGCCTCGATGAGATCGGCTCGCGATGTCGGGCACACGTTGCCCAGCCACAGCGTGTCGATTCCAGCCTGCAGGAGAGAGGCGACCACATCACCGTCGCTCGTGTCCCCCGGCAGCTCGCGCAGCTCGTCGGCTTCGCGTCCGAACCACGGTTTCGGATCCGGGCCGAGGTGCAGCAACACCGTGGTGATCGCCGGTCCATCGCCGGCCTGGTTGAGTCCGCCGACCGCGTTCAGCACGCGGACAGCGGGTTCACCGGTGTCGAGCACCCCGAGTCGGCGGATGACAGAGCGGTCGTTCATGCCGACGTCAGATCCGAAACGCAGCATGCAGGTCGGCTGCGACCGAGTCGGGGATCGGCGACGGGAGCGGAATCGTCCGGTACCCATCGAGGCGAATGATCACCCTGCCCGAGTCGTCGATGACCGCGCAGTCGAAGACTCCAGCCCCCGCCTCGTGGGCGACTGCGTGCACGACTCCGGAGACGGTGGCCGGATCGGCGACCATCCGAGCCGCGGCGACCTGCATCGGGAGCGCCAGCCGGTCCTCGAGCCCTGCCTGCCAGAGCCCAGCCGTCTGGAAGCAGAGCTCGATCAGCCGGGGAGCGACTTTCAGGGGCAGCCCCGCGGGCACATGACCGTCGGGGAGGGGATCGGTGAGCTCCGCCACGGACGTGTCGCCCGCACGCCAGGCCGATGCGACCACCTGGTAGGCGGGTCCGTGGAAGTAGAACGAATAGACCTGGTCGGCGCTCATCGTTGCGCCGCTCGGTGTCGTTGCGACGGTCGCTTCCTCCCGGACAGCTGGTGTGGTGACCAGGCGCACGCGGCCGGTGAAGTGCACCGTGCGCTGTGGGGCATCGTGGCCGGGCAGCACACGTTCAGCGCTCAGTGCGCAGTGGGCGACGAGCTCGTCGCCGTCGGGCGTCACCACCGCCTGCACCGTCAGCGTGCGCGGCTCGTCGCGGTAGAACTTCAACGGCGCAGCGAACGTGACGCCCTCGATGGCGAGCACTCGGTGGTCGGGAGCGAGCAGGCAGGCTGCCTCGGCGAACGCTTCCATGCCCATCACGCCGGGCAGCACAGGGATGCCGTCGATGCGGTGGTCGTCGAGGAAGGGTTGTTGCACGGGATCGAGCGTCGTGTGCACCACCAGCCCGTCGTGCACGCTCATCGTGGCCGTGCCGATCATCGGCCCACGGGCGGGTTCGTCGCTCCCGAGGAGTGCAAGATCGACACCGCCCCGCGCGTCGTACTCGCCGGCCATCATGCCGAGCGCACCGGCGACGATCACCTCGCCGCTGTAGGCGCTCGACACCAGCTCACGACGGATCCATGCCACGCCCGCCTCGGGCGGCAGCATCTGCACGCCTGCCGTCTCCATGATCTTGGGGATCGACCCGCGGGTCGCCATCCCGATCCCACCCCATGCCGTCCAGTCGAGCGCCAGACCCCGGGTCGCGGGGCGGCTGCGCCGGAGGTTGCTCGTGATCTTGCAGAGCAGGTCGTTGGCCGCGGAGTAGTCGGTCTGGCCCTGGTTGCCGAATCGGCCCGCGACCGAGGAGAACACCACGGTCGCGCCGATCGGCATGGCCTGCGCGGCATGGAAGACGTTGAACCACCCGTCGCTCTTCACGTCGAACACGAGGTCGAATTCGCGGGGTTCCTTGTCGGACAGGTTCCGACTGATCTCGAGACCGGCGGCGTGCACGAGCACATCGATGTGGCCGCTGCGCTCGCTCACGTCGGCCATGACTGCACCGACAGCGTCAGCGTCGGTGAGGTCGACCGAGTGGTAGTGCACGGTGCCCCCCGCAGCTTGCACGGCTTGCACTGCGGCGAGCGCTGCGTCGAGCCGCTCGAAGCGGCCGAGCTCGCGTTCGATCGTGACGGGAGTGGGGTGCTCGCCGGCCGCCTTCATCCGCTCTGCGATCGTGACCTTCAGGCCGTTGCGGTCGTGGCGGAACGCGCGCAGGTCAGGATCATCGGGATCGGGTGCGGGCGTGAGGTCGAGCAGGTGGAACGTGCCGCCAGAAGAGGCCGCCAGATCGGCGGTGATGGCCGACACGATGCTGCCCGCGGCGCCGGTGATGACGAACACGGACTCGGGGCCGAGCTCCATGCCATCACCTGGCGCCGGACGGCCATCGTCGTCGCGGTCGAGGAAGGGGACCTCGATGAAGGCGATGCCGAAGCGACGGTCGCCGACCCGTCCGATCTCGACACAACCCGGGTCGAAGCAGGTCTCCTCGATCAACCACCTGGCAATCGTGGAAGCGGTGGGGTCGACCCCGACATCCACCGCCTTGACGGATGCGACAGGTCGCTCCTTCTTGTACGACTTGGTGAAGCCGACGACGGGGCCCCCGAGGGGGTTGGTAGCGCCCGCGGCGTCGTAACCGTGATGACCGCCGAGCCGCGTCGCCGACACCAGGAACGGGCTCGAGTCGTACAGGCTGCGCATCGTCGCGTACAGCGCCTTGACCCGCCGGCGGAGCATCTCCCGCCAGCGTCCGAGGTCGTAGTCGCCGAGTTCGCCGTCCTCGTCGAGTGCAGGGAGCCAGTAGACACCGGCGATCGGTGCCTCCCGTTGCCAGTCGTCGATCTGGGCGAGCAGGTCCTCGGTGGCGATGCCGGGGGGCAGGCAGAGCGCCGTGGCACCTGCCGAGGCGAGTTGCTCCACGAGCTCATCGCCCACGCCGCCCTCGTCGGCCATGACGATGACTCGCGCTCCGTCGAGTTCGACACCGGTCGGTAGGCACCGCTCGATGCCGGGCCGCAGCGCAGGAACAGGGATCCGTCGAGGCAGCGCATCGACCGCGTCGAGGTCACCGTGGACGAGGTGCGGTCCATCGGTCGGTGTGGCCGTCGGCGCATCGGTCGGTGCTGCTGCCTTGGGTGTGGCCGTGGTTGGGGCGGTTGCGGAGGGCATGCCGGCGCGGTCGCGGACCCAGGCGGCGACGTGGCGGAGGGTGGGGAAGTCGCGGAGTTGGAGGTTTTCGTCTCGTTCGAGGTGGTAGTGGCCGCGGACGGCTGCGAAGACTTCGGCTTGTTTGACGGTGTCGACGCCGAGGTCGGCTTCGAGGTCGAGGTCGTGATCGGGCGTGGGTCGGGGATGGACGGTGTGTTGGTGGCAGTGTAGATGTCGGTGGTCGCAGTCTACTTAGACGACCTGGGGGGGGGGGGGGGGGGGGGGGGGTGGGGGGGGTGGGGG
>JANNQK010000232.1:0-4631 GCA_031400715.1 Actinomycetes bacterium
CCGAGGTTGCCTTCCTGGATCAGGTCGAGGAACTGCATGCCCCGCAGTGTGTAACGCTTGGCGATGCTGACCACGAGGCGCAGGTTCGCCTGGATGAGCTCGCTCTTTGCTCGTTGCCCGGCGTTGACCGCCCGCAGCAGACGGCGTCGTTCGACGTCGGTGAGATCGGTGCGGTCCAGCTCGACCGCGGCGCGATTACCATCGTCGATGGCCTGAGCCAGCCGTCGCTCCTCTTCGCCGCTGAGCAGCTCGACCCGCCCGATCTCCTTGAGGTACATGCGCACCGGATCGGAGCTGGTGCCGCCATCGCCGCCGGCTTGCTGGCGTGCCGTACGCCGGCGCCGACGACGGGCAAGAAGACCCTCGGCATCCTCGGTTGCCCCATCGTCACCGGGCAGGATCTGCGCATCACCGGGGAGAGGTGCATCGCGGGCGATGCCACCGTTCGGCGTCTCGTCGGAGAGCTCGTCGGCCAACTCGTCGACGGTCTCGTCGATCGTGATGCGCTGCGCGGCGAGTTCGACCTGCACCGTGGCGAGCACATCGCCGCTGAGTTCGACCTGGCGGAGAACATGGGTGATCTCCTCGGCGTGGAGCACACCGCGAGCGCGCCCGCGCGCGAGCAAATCGCTCCACTCCCCCGAATCAACCCCTGAGAAAGGCGCAGCTGGACTGTCCGGTGTCACACCCTCACCAACGTCGGTCACTCACGCTCCTCCCCGCGCCGCTCCAGCCACCCTAGCAACACCCCTGCCGCATCCTGGGCTGTCTCCGGTGTGTCGAGTAACTCGAGTTGCTGGCGCGCGTCGGTGGTTTCGCGCATCGCGTCGGGATCGATCGCGCTGGTGCTCCGACCGAGCTCACGACGCGTCGCAGCCGCGATGAGGTTGCATGCCTCGATGAACGGCTCGGCATCCAGATCTGCAACGGCGGCCCGTTCGAGCATCTCTCGTGCATCGGGATCGGCTTCGGCCAACGCAACCGTGAGGTTGCCACTCGATGCGGCCAGGGCGAGGAACGCTCGCCGAGCGACATCGTCGGCGAACAGGGCTTCGATCAGCCAATCCGCCACATCGTTCCAACGCTGCAGCAGCAGCGACACGGCCACGAACTCGGCGTTCTCGGAGAAGCCGATCTGGCGTGCGGGGGCCACCCTGATGACGGCTCGCCCGCCCCGGACAGCCGCCGCGACCAGATCGTTCACAGGCATCCCGACGCGCGCTGCGACCTGACCCGCGTAGAGCTTGCGCACATCGACGCTGGGATGCTCGTTCACCACGAGCATCGCATCCTGCGCCATGCGCGCCCGGTCCTCGGGCGATCGCAGCGGTCGTGAGTCGAGCACCCGTTGCAGGCGGAACCCGAGGAACGGCACCGCCTCGTCGACCGCACGGCGAAGTGCATCCGGATCGCGCACCGCCAGCTCACCCGGGTCCTGGCCGGCAGGGAACCGGGCCACGTTCACCTGCACCTTGTACTTCTCTTCCCACTCGTAGAAGCGCTCGGCCGCGCCCTGACCCGCCTTGTCGGCGTCGAACGCCAGCACCACACGACTGGCGAACCGCTTCATCATCCGCACGTGCTCTTCGGTGAGCGCCGTACCGCAGGTGGCCACGGCCCGGCGGATGCCCGACCGATGAAAACCGATCACGTCGGTGTAGCCCTCGCAGACGATCACCTGGTCGGTGGCCACGATGTCGGCCTTGGCCCAGTTGAGTCCGTAGAGCGTCTTGCTCTTCGCATAGATCGGCGTCTCACTGGAGTTCTTGTACTTCGCGGGATCGGGCGAGCCCGGCAGGATGCGGCCCCCGAAGGCCACCGGATCACCGTTCTCGGTGTAGATCGGGAACATCACCCGTCCACGGAAGGAGTCCTGCAACCGCCCGCTCTTGTTGGTGAACGCCAGACCGGTCTCGCGCAACACCTCGGCGGGCGCTCCGAGCCCCGTGCTGAGTTGATCCCAGTCGTCGGGCGCCCACCCCAACCGGAAGGCGCGCGCCACGTCGCCTGCCAGCCCACGATTGCGCAGGTAGTCGCGGGCACCGCGGGCGTCGGGCGAGGTGAGCAGGCGCTGGTGGTAGAACTCGACAGCCGATGCCATCGCGTCGACCAGGCGTTTGCGTCGCTGACGCTCCTTGCCCTCGCCCCCCGTGGTGTAGTTCAGCTGCACCCCCGCACCGGCGGCGAGCTGTTCGACGGCGGTGACGAAGTCGACGTGTTCGAACTCCTGCACGAACGTGAACACGTCACCCGAGGCACCGCAGCCGAAACACCGATAGCGGCCGGTCTCCTCGCGAACGTTGAACGACGGCGAGCGCTCGCCGTGGAACGGGCACAACCCGACCCAGTTGCGTCCCACTCGTTTCAGTGGCACGTGCCGCTGGATGACGTCGACGACCGACACGCTGGCACGCAGCCGCTCCAAGTCATCGTCGACGATCGCCATGTGCCGCAGGTTACCGGTGCCGCACTCCAGCGCTCAGGCTGCGCCGCCCCGCCGTCACCGTTCCGACGGGGGTGGAGGCAGTTCCGCCTCGGAAGGCACCTCGATCGTGTCGTGCTCGCCGGGCGCGCGCAACGAGATGCTGATCGACACCGTCAACACGAGCGCGATCACCAGCAGCGAGAGCCACGTCGGGATGTGGTACTCGATCGGCTTCTGGGCGATGATCATCTTGATGCCGACGAAGGCCAGGATGATCGCCAGGCCTTCCTGGAGGTAGCTGAAACGGGCATGCAGGTCGGCCAGCAGGAAGTACAGCGCACGAAGGCCGAGGATCGCGAAGGCGTTCGAGCTGAACACGATGAACTGCTCGTGGCTCACGGCCAGCACCGCCGGCACGGAGTCGACCGCGAAGATCACGTCCGTGGCCTCGACGAGCACGAGCACGGCGAACAGCGGCGTGGCCAGCCGCTTGCCCGTGATGCGGGTGAACAGCTTCTGGCCGTCCATCTGGTCGGTGGAGGGCACCACCTTCTTGATCAGCTTGAGCACCGGGCTCGCGCCGGGGTCCATCTCCTCTTCGTCGCCGCGGACCAACTTGAACGCGGTGTAGAGCAGGAACGCACCGAAGAAGTAGAGGACCCACTCGAACTTCTCGATGAGAGCGACGCCGGCGAAGATGAAGACGGCGCGCAGGACCAACGCACCGAAGATGCCCCAGAAGAGCACGCGATGCTGGTACTTGCCGGGCACCTTGAAGAAGCTGAAGATCAGCGCCCACACGAAGACGTTGTCGACGCTCAGGCTCTTTTCGATCAGGTAACCCGAGATGTACTCACCCGCTGCAGCACCGCTGAAGCCCCACCAGATGACGAAGGTGAACGCGAGCCCGATCGAGACCCACACGACCGACTCGATCGCGGCTTCCTTCGTGTTGACGTCGTGGGCATCCTTGTGGAACACCACCAGGTCGATGATCAACAACAGGGCGATGAACGCGAGCAGCGCGCCCCACTGCCACAGGTGCACGTCGAGATCGACGAAGTTGTCGTTTCCCGCTGCGAGAAGTGCAACCATCAGTCGCGACCGAACAACCCACCGAGCGGGCTACCCGCCCCGGAGTTCGAGGTGCCGAGGGTGGCACTGATCCACCCGAGGAACTCGGTCGGGTTGCGCGTCTGGGTCCACACCCTCCCGGGTCCCTGGAAGTCGAACACCAGACCCTCGCCGCTCTTGAACGTCTGCATCATCCCGCCCCCGCTGGCCTGGCGGATGCCCATCGTGACGGTGTCTTCGTAGGCCACCATGTGACCGGTGTCGATCGTGATTCCCTGGCCGGCCTCGAGGTTCCACACCTCGAGCGCGCCGTAACAGGCGAACACGACCTTGCCCTGACCTTCGGCCCGGACGATGAAGCCACCCTCGCTGCCGAACATGTTCTTGAAGCCGCCCCACTTGGTGTCGAGGGTGACCGTCGTCTCGTTGGCCAGCCAGGAGCCCTTCGAGATGAACAGGGCCCGACCGGGCTGCACGTCGAACATGGTGACGTCGCCGGCGAGTCGAGCGGCCACATCGACGAACCCTCCCTGTGACGGAGCGGTGTAGGTGCTGATGAAGAAGCTCTCGCCGCCGAGCGCGGCCCGCTTGAGCGACTTCATGATGCCGCCCTCGGCCTTCGACTGGAGCGTGACGCCACCCGACATGGCCATCATCGCGCCGCTCTCCACCCGCACGGGTTCGTTCGGGCCGAGGGTGAGCCTGGCCACGCCGTATGCGGGACCCTGACGCATCGCTACTTCCATCTTCGTCTCCTTGTTCAGAGGTGGTTCGACGGTTGGTCGATCACTTGGTCTCGGTCTTGCCTGCGCCGCTCGCTTGGCTGATCACGGCCTGAGCAGCTGCCAGGCGGGCGATCGGCACGCGGAAGGGGCTGCAGCTCACGTAGTCGAGTCCCGCGTCGTAGAACATCGCGATGCTCTCGGGATCGCCACCGTGCTCGCCGCACACACCGATCTTCAGGCCGGGCTTGGTCTGGCGACCACGCGCGACGCCGGTGTAGACCAGATCGCCGACGCCTTCGACGTCGATGGTCTCGAACGGGTTGCGCTTGAGCAGGCCCTGTTCGAGGTACGCGGGCATCATCTTCGACTCGATGTCGTCACGGCTGAATCCGAAGGTCATCTGCGTG
>JANNQK010000233.1:0-8263 GCA_031400715.1 Actinomycetes bacterium
CGGGCATGACGATCAGATCCTCATGCACCGCCGGCACCTCCAGACGTTGGAGGAGTGCTGTTTCCCGTGGGCGCCTCCTCGCTGGATGGGACAGAGGTGTTCGGGGCGACACCACCGCCGATCGCGGCGGGCGGGCTCACGGCCACGACCACGAGATCACCGACCTCGAGACTCCCTGGTGCTGCGGTGATCTCCACGTACCCGTCGGCCGACAGGCCGGCGGTGACCGTCACGAACTCCGCTGTCCCGCCACGGTCGCGCTGCACCCGAGACGAGCCGTCCGGCCCGAGCGTGAGCGCGCTCACGGGCACCGCCAGCACTTCACCGTTCGTCGACTCCACGGGAATCGTGAGACGAACCGATGCTCCCACCAGATTTGGTGGCGGGGCCGGCACGGCGATCTCCACGTACACGTGGAATCCGTCGACTCCGTTCGTTCCGGGGGCTGCGGCGATCAAGGTCACGCTGCCGTCCGTCGAGATGCCCAGATCGGGTTCCTCGATCTGAACGGCCATCCCTGTGGTGACGAGGCCCGCCTCGCTCACCGCGAGCGCTCCCTCGACATGCACCACAGCGTCGCTGATCTTCATGATTCCGCCCAGCAGCGGGTCACCCTTGCCGACCAACAGCTCGGCGAGCCGTACCGGGCCGTTCGACACGAACACGACCTCGTCGGCCGGCACCTGCACCCCAGCTCGCCGCTTGACGCGATCGGCTTCCTGCGTAGCGAGGTCGGTGATGTTGGCGCGCGACGCAGCGGCGAGCGTCGCGTTGCCCACGGCCTGTTCGCTGACCCGCACATCACCCGCCTTGACCCGGGCGTCAGCGGCCGCGTCAGCCGCGGCAGATGTTGCGTCAGCCAGCGCTCGTTCCGCGGCGAGCCTCGCCGCCGCAGCGTTCGCGACAGCAACTGCCGACTCGCGTTCGGCCGCAGCGATGTCTGCTGGCGTGGTTACGACCGCTCCCTTCAGGCTGTTCAGGTGGGCGGTCTTGGCAACCACGTCACTGGCCGCGAGCGAGTCCGCGGCGGCAGCCTGCGCACGGGCTGCCGCCAGCGCGGCTGGCGCAGCGTTGACAACGGCTTGGGCATCGGCGACCGCTTGCGCCCCGCTGAGACGCACGTCGTTCGCTCGGGCTGCTGCCGCGGTGACATCGGCGCGCGCTGCAGCGATCGCCGCGGCACCGCTGGCTGGGTCGGCCAGGAGGGCCTCGAGCGCAGCCTGCTTGGCGGCGACATCGGCCTGCGCCGCCGCGTCCGCGGCGGCGGCTGCTCCAACCGCCGCGTCACGCCGCGCTGGGGCCTGGTTCATCGCTGTCTCGGCGTCGGCCACGGCGCGGGCGCCGGTCGCGCGCACCGCGACTTGGTTCGCCGTCGACGCTGCCACGTCGGCTTCTGCAACGGCGATCTCGGCGGCCGTACCGCGCGGCAGACCGCCCGCCCGCATGGCGTCGAGAGCGGCCTTGCGGAAGGCGACCTCGTTGTCGGCGGCCGTCACGGTGGCCTGACCCTCCAGTCTGGTGCGCTCGACCGAGCGCAGGGTCGACTCCTGATGCCGAGCCGCCGATTCGGCCGCAGCCCTGGCTGCCTCGAGCGACGCCTGGGCGGTAGCGACGGCACCGTCGGCCATGATCTTGTCGATCGACGCAGCTGCCAGCTCGCTCTCACGAGCGCGAATTGCCGCGAGCTGGTCCGGCGTCGCGGTGAACGCAGTGAAGCCATTGGCCGAGTACCACGCCGCGACTCCCGCTTCGGTGGCTTCGTCATAGGTGCCGTCGACCGGCCCCACATCGAAGCCGAGCCGCGTCAGCGCCTGCTCCAGTTCCATCACGTCGTCGCCCGTCAGCCCAGGCCCGAGATCGCGAGACATCGGACGGGGACCAACGAGCACGAACAGCGGCCGCCCGGACGCGTTCGCCACCCGGTCGCCTTCTGTCAACTCGGCACCGATGACGGGGAGCTCGGCGATCAGCCCGGCCGCGGGTTTCAGTGCCGATGCGGCCACGGCGAGCTTCTGCGGCGATCCGTACCGCCCGGTGCCGCGGGTGACCACGTCGCTGGCCAGCACCCGCCGCTCGACGGGAACCAGGATCGGTGCGGCCGTCGGTGGCGCGGTGCGGGCCGCCACCTCCGCTGGCGATGTGATCCGGGAGCCGACGGCGAAGCCGCCGACCGATGAGGCGACCACCACGCCGATCGCTACGCCAGCGAGCCTTCGCCGATTCATGTCGAGACCTCCCATGGTTGCGCCGGCACGGTGCCGACGCCGGGCAAGTCGTACCCAGCGTTCGCTGACTGGTTGCTGACCCGGCCCTCGTTGGAGTCAGCGGCGGGTCAGTTGGGCGGCGTCATCGTCACGGCATCACCGAAGTCACCGGCATCGCCGGCGTTTCGCACACCGAGGAGACATCACAATGCCCAACGCTCGTCGTATCACCCGCCTTCTTGCATCGAGCGGCATCGCTGCCGCCCTCGTCACCGCAGCCACCGCGTGCGGCGCAGGATCCAAGACGTCGACATCGTCGCCCGACTCTGGCGCTCCATCCTCGGAGGGCGCTTCGACGTCGCCGCCCGAGGAGTTCGGGTTGTCGCTCGCCGATCTCACCGTTCGCATCGAGAACACCGAGCGCTTGATCGCGGCGTGCATGAACGACGCTGGATTCGTCTACGTCGCGCTGGATGCCGCGACGGTGAGGACGGCGATGAACAGCGATCAGACTGCGGCCGGTCTGTCCCCCGAGGAGTACACGCAGCGGTTCGGGCTGGGAATCACCACGACGTTCGACAAGCCGCTCATCACGTTCGCCGCAGGTCCGCAGAACAACGCAACCATCGACGCGCTTGCGGCGTCCGATCAGGTTGCCTTTCGACGCTCGCTGTGGGGCGAGATGACCGAATGGAACCATGCGAGAGCACTGGAGGAGGAGGACTTCTCGGAGACCGGCGGATGTACTCGCTTCGCAGCCGAGCAGGTGTATGCGCCGGGTGAACTGACCGGCACCTATGTGAATCCGGCCGACAAGCTGCTCGCCCAGGATCGGCGGATGATCGTCGCCACGAAGAACTATGCCGAATGCATGCGGGCGTCGGGATTCGAGTTCGACGACCCTGAGCAGGTGTCAGACGACCTGAAGGAACGGTTGGCAGCGATCGCCCAGGGCCAGGACCCCAGGTCGTTGACCGGTCCGGCTCTCGCTGCGCTGACAGCGCTGCAGAGTGAGGAACTGGCGATCGCGCCTGTGCACCGTGATTGCGAGGACGACAACCTCGCGCCGGTGCAGGAAGCCATCGAGGCCGAGTTGTACGGGGGTTCGCCAACCTGAGCAGCGAACCGACGAAGGGACCAAGTGCCGTGGACGCGGTCGGTGGGCGCGCCCATGCTCGAACCAGTGGGGCCCTCGTCCCGGCGGCCCTGATCGGAGGCTGACGGCAATGAAGAAGCTCTTGTGGACCGTGTTCGCGATTGGCGCGCTGATGATCGCGGCGCCGCTGGTGATGGGGCTCCCCGCCAAGGCTGATGGCGGCCAGAAGATGATCGACGCGTTCCAGCCGATCATGGATCAGAAGAACGTCGACGTCACCGCCGACTACTACTACAACGTGTTCGTCCCGCTGGGCAACGTCGTCCCGGCGATGAGCCAGGAGAACATCGACAAGTTCAAGGGCTACGTCGCAGGCTTCGAAGCCCTCGGCGTCGACGCCCAGAACATGGTGCCGGCACTCGCCGCAGCGATGGGCATGCCCGAGGCGGACGTGCAGGCATTCATGGAGCAACAGTTCCCGGCGATGTCGGCGACCCTGCAGGGACTGCCCCAGATGCAGCAGGACTTCACCGGTCTGGTGGGCTTGATGGACGCCAACGTCGGCATCTTCGAGAAGGTGCCCGCAGGTCTCGATCACTACGAGCCGCTGGTGACCACGATGCAGGCCGAGGTCGGTAACTACGACAAGGTTGCGGGTCTGCCTGACTTCCGCCTGTTCACCTGGTTCTTCGTGATCCCGGGCGCGATCTTGATGGCATTGGCCACGGCAGGTCTGCTCCGTGGCGTCCGCAAGGACGACGAGCCGACGGCAGCGAAGGTCGACACGGTCGACGAGGTCGACAAGGTTCTCGAACCCGTTTCCTGAGCCTTCGGGCTGCGACCGCCCCCACCCGGTCCGACCGGGTGGGGGCGGTTGCACGTTCGGTGTGGTCGATGTGGCATGCACCGCCCAGAAACGACATCAGCGGTCGGCCCACAGGGGGTCAGCGGTCAAGGACGGTGGCCGAGCGGGGGAGTGTCGGCGGATCGGCTGAGCACGCCCGAACGGGCGTCGTCATCGCGAGCCCGGAGCCTGTCGTAGCCTCCCGTCTCGTTACCAACGGAAGGAGTTGCACCCATGACCACGATCGTCGTCGGCGTCACCAACCACTCCAGCGCGCTCGCGGCGTGCAATCGGGCGTTCGAACTTGCGCGACCGGGCGACCAGATCCACCTCGTGTACGCCGTGGGGGGAGCGGACACAGCGACCGCTGAGCGTCACGCCGACGGTTTGCTCGAGACCTTGCAGTTGTCGTCGAATCGGCCCGTGTCGGTGCACACCGTCCGCGATGAGCCGCACCTGGCCATCCTCGACGTCGCCGCCCGGACCAAGGCAGATCTCATCGTGATCGGCAATCGAGGGATGGTGCGCAACGGTCGGTTCACCAAGGCCGCCCCGGCACGCGTGTTGCGAGGCGCGACCTGCTCGGTGCTCGTCGTCGAGACGAGCGCCGTCACCTCGGCGTAGTTCGGTCACGTGGGTCGGAATCTGCGAATGTCCGACGCAACGTCGCCGATCACGTCGTCGGGAACCTCGGCGTTGCGGCCGAACCGAGGCCATTCGTCCACGGCAGCGGTGACCTCACGCACGCACCGCTTGTAGCCCGGGACGGCGTGTCGTTCGCCCACGGCGTAGAGGTCGGAGAGGGTGACGCCGTCGAAGCTGCCGTTGATCGACATCAGGTGTCGACTCGTCCACCGGCTGTCGGGGTGAAAGGCGTGGGTGACGTCGTAGGCGGGTGCGAGCTCCCAACCTCCCGTCGCCCGTCGGAGGAACGCGAAGTTCTTCGTGTGGTCGTCGCGGTTCACGGCCATCACGTTGAACACCATGCGGCGGTAGGCCTGCTGGAGCGCATCGTGTCCGAGGTCGAGCGCAGTCACGGTGTGGAGGTACTGGTCGTAGCTGTGCGTGCCCGTGAGGTTGAAGTCGAGATGGGCCATCGCACACAACGACAGCAGATGGTGGCGTGCGCCGTTGGCGCCACGATCGAATCGCCGGGTCATGAAATGCCGGCGCGGCCCTTCGGCGAGCAGCATGCAGTCGCTCATCGTCACCCCGGCGGCGGCCGCCATCTGTGAGTAGGCGAACTCGATTCGTCCATAGGGGGCGCTCGCTCCGAGCCGGTCCTGGCGTCCGTCCATGCCCGTCGAGCTCACGCCGTCCAGCTTGATCAGCCACTGCTCGAAGCCGTCGACGTGGTCGCCGTAGGCGGAACGGACCTGGCTGGTCTTCGGGTTGAAGGCGACGACCGCCTTGGCGCGTGCGCCGCCGGCGCTGGTGCCGACATGAATGAGTTGTTGCAGAGCCTCGTAGGCGGTTTCGTCGCTCGCGAACTCGGCGTCGACCGTTCGTCGAGCAGCGACCACCAAGTCGGCGAGCTGCACCGCGGTGGGAGGCGTGGATGCGGTGTCTCGCGCCGGCGGGCGGAACTCGAGCGCGCCCATCGCTCGGTCGGCTGCATACGCGAGCCGATCGAGCGGGGTGATGCGGTCGGCGCTGATGCCCTGCTCGGCCATCCACGCGTTCACCAGTGCGTTGCCGAATGCGTCGGGCAGCGCGTCGGCGAGCAGCGCCGGCAATCCGGAGAAGGTGGCGCGGGGCAGCGCGGGAAACTCGTAGGGCTCGCGTCGCAACGGCATGTGGATCGGCGCGAGCTCGATCCCGGAGCGCACCCACTCGGGATCGAACGCGAATGCGTGCCACCCCGTGGATGGGTCGAGTGCGACGGCGCCGACTCGACCGCCCCATGCGCGCACCTCGATGACATCGACCGGGGAGTAGCTCACGGTGCCGGCGCCCGGCGGTGCCGCACCCGCGATGGCCCGGGCCGGCGACGTCGCTCCTGCTCGCGTTGGCTCAGCAGCGCCAGCGGATCGAACGGCGCCGAGGGTGGCGTCAGCGTGGTGAGCCACTGTTCGGCCTCGAGTGCGCGCAGGGCCTTCACGAGGGTGGTGGTGGTCGAACCGTGGCCGGTTTCGAGGTTCCGCAGCGCCCCGAGCGACACGTTGGCCAGCTCGGCCAATTCGGCGCGGGTGAGCCGCTGGGCAACGCGGAGCGCGCGGACGCCAGCGCCGAGTGCTCGTTCCAGTTCGTCAACGGTTGCCATGGGTCCTCCTGGTGTCGTCACCATAGCAGAACATCTTCCCAGACCGCGCCAAGAGTCATCATCATGAGATCATAAAACTGCCGTTTAAAGCTGCTGTGGGAGATAAAAAGTAGAACAATGGCTGTTGATGAGACCTTCGGCGACCCGAGTGATCCCGCGATCGGAGCGAACACCGTCCGATGCGGTCGCAGGGGCGTCGTCGATCCAGGACCCGCCGGTTGGGGCGCCGTGGGTATGGTCGCTGCGGTGAAGCGACAGGCGAAGGCGGACCGGGTCGGCGAGATCCTCGAGCACCTCTACCCGGAGACACCGATCCCCTTGGATCACGCCGATCCCTACACCTTGTTGGTCGCCGTCGCGCTCTCCGCGCAGACCACCGACAAGAAGGTCAACCAGATCACGCCCGCGCTGTTCGCCGCAGCCGACACACCCGAGAAGATGATGGCACTCGGACAGGATCGCATCCTGGAGTTGATCCGCGAGGTCGGATTGGCGCCCACGAAGGCCAAGAACCTGTGGACCGCCGCCAACCAGATCGTCGATGCCGGCGGCGAGGTGATCCCCGATTGGGTGTTCCTCGAATCCCTCGCAGGCGTGGGTCACAAGACGGCGAGCGTGGTGATGTCGCAGGCCTTCGGTGTGCCGGCATTCGCCGTCGACACGCACATCCATCGTCTGGCGGCACGGTGGGGCCTGTCGAACGGCTCCACGGTCGAGCGCACCGAGCGCGACCTGAAAGCGGTGTTCCCCGAGTCGACCTGGATCGCCCGTCACCTCCAGATCATCTTCTTCGGACGCGAGCACTGTCCGGCGCTGCGCCACGACCTCACCGTCTGCCCGATCTGTGGTTGGGCGGCCACCAAGAAGCGCGTGCGGTCGGAGATGGGCTGACCGCGGCGGACACGCGGGCGGCAGTGGACGAACGTCTCACTGGCGGGCCAGGCGTCCGACACGGCGTCCCTCCACCGGCACCGGGCAAGATGCCCACATGCATGCCGATCTCTCCACGCTGTTCGACCTGACCGGGCGTACCGCCATCGTGACGGGTGGCTCGCGGGGTCTGGGCCGAGCGATGGCCCTCGGTTTCGCCAAGGCCGGCGCCAACGTGGTGATCGCCAGCCGCAAGATCGAGTCGTGCCAGGCCGTCGTCGCGGAGGTCGAGGCGTTGGGTGCACAGGGACTCGCCGTCGCTACTCGCATGCAGGAGCCAGATGACGTCGCTGCCCTCGTTGCGGCAACCCTCGAGCGGTTCGATGGCATCTCGATCGTGGTGAACAACGCGGCCACCGTGCTCGACCGGCCGCTCGACGGTGTGGAGCCGAACACCTTCGCGGGTGCGTTCAGCACCAACCTGCTCGCACCGATGCTGCTCGTGCAGGCAGCGCGTCCGCATCTCGCCGCGTGTGGTCACGGTGCTGTGTTGAACATCATCTCGATCGCAGCCGATCGCGCCACGCCGAACCGTTACTACTACCCGCCGGTGAAAGCCGCCCTCGCACAGGTGACGCTCACGATGGCCCGCGATCTGGCGGGCGAGCACATCCGCGTGAATGCGATCTCTCCGGGCACGTTTCGCACCGACATGGTCACGAAGGCCTTTGACGACCGCACGCTCGACGTGGTGGCACGCAGCACGCCACTCGGACGCATCGGCGATCCCGACGAGATCGTCGGCCCAGCGCTCCTGCTGTGCAGCGACGCCGGCTCGTTCATCACCTGCGTCGTGCTCACCGCGGACGGCGGCGCGACCACCTGAACCCCGCGATGAGAGATGAGTGCCGGTGGTGCCCCCATCTCTCATCGACGTCACGTGGTCGAGTTGGGAGATGAGAGATAGGGGCAGGAGGGCCACTCAT
>JANNQK010000234.1:0-2011 GCA_031400715.1 Actinomycetes bacterium
CCCGCTCCTGCGTGCCGTCGAGCGAGGCGACACGGCGATGGTCGAGCTGCTGCTTTCTCGCGACGCAGATCCCGATGCCCGGTGCAGCTGTGAAGGTGGCGAGAACCCCGTCTGGGTTGCCGCCGCACAAAACGACAAGAGGTCCCTCGAGCTACTCCTCGCTCACGGAGCCGACCCCAACCGGCCAGCCTTCGCCGGCTTGACCCCCCTCGACGTCACAGCGGTTCGTGGCTACAACGACGTCGGTGAGCTCTTGCGCTGCGCTGGCGGGAAGCCCTCCACCTACCAGGCCTTCGTCGCTACTCGGACGTGCTCGGCTGCGACGGGCATCAAGGCGATCGACCTGTGGTGTCCACTGCCCCAACACGGACTCGTCCACCTGGCCCCAGGATACGGATTGGGGGCCATCGTCTTGCTGAGCGAACTCTCGCGGCGGGCCGCGATCACCGGGCAACGCGTCGTGTGGACCGGCTTCGTGCCATCACCGCTCGACCTCGGCGATCTGCACCACGTCGTTGCCGAAAGCGGCATCGCAGACCACGTCCTCCTGGCCCTGTCTGCACCTGCAGCGCCGGACCGACAGAAGACTGCAGCACTCGAGGCCGGCTTGGCCGCCGCCTCGGATGGTGGCTTGCTCGTCGTGTTCACCGAGACCGGCCACCTCCTCTCGATCGACCAGCGTTTGATGGACCTCGCGGCGCGTCCAGGCACCACCATCGTGGTTGCGCCGCTCCAAGCCACGACCGAACCGCCCCAGCATGGCACCAGGCCGTTCCTCGCCTCGATCGCATTCGACGCCACACGAGCCGCCCGCGGGCGATGGCCTGCAATCAGCTCCGAGTCCTGGAGCGTTGTTGCCACACCTCAGATGGCATCGCTCGCCGAGCAGGCCCGCCGTTCGATCACCGACGAACTCGACAACTACCTCTCGCAACCATTCCACGTCGCCGAACACATTCTCGGCGTACCAGGCGAGACCGTCTTGCCCGCCGAACTCCACGCCGAGGTCGCCAAGCGAATCGACACGAGTGCATGAGCGCCGACGCCGTAGCGATGCCGTCACGCTCCGCGCCGCGATGGTGCCGCTGTGGGCGGCGGCGTCGTGGAAGGCGTATATGCCCAAGTTGTATGCGGGGCGGCGTCCGGTGGACTTCGATGATCACCGCGACCGTGTCGTCGCCAGTCTGCGGCGCCCCGGCTACGCCAAGTCGTTCTCACGCACCACCCGAACCAACCACGACCCCGCCGAGGCGTGCCTGGCAATGGTGTCCGCGCCGACGCTGATCGTGATGGGTGAGCAGGATCCGGACTTCCCCGATCCTGCCGCCGAAGCTTCGTGGCTCGCCGAAGCCCTCCACGGTGAGGTCGTGATGGTGGCCGACGCGGGGCACTACCCGCAATCACAACGGCCCGATGTCGTGACCCCCGCGGTCGTGGCATTCCTCAACGCAGTGCGTACTCATGGCTAGGGCGGGTCTGACCAACATCATCGTCGTCGAGGCAGCCGAACGCTTGATCGACGAGCCCGACGCCAGGCCGCTCACCCTGGCGGCCCTGGCCGGTCGGCTCGGTGTCAAGCAACCGTCGCTGTACAAGCACATCGACGGCATGGACGATCTGTGTCGCAGCATCGCGGTGCGAGCCAAGCTCGAACTGGCAGATGTGATGGCCCGCGCCGCGGTCGGCAAGGCCGGCGGAGATGCGATCATGTCGATGTCGCTCAGCTACCGGAAGTGGGCTGCCACACATCCCGGTCGCTACGCCGCCACCGTCCGGGCCCCCGCTCCCGGAGACGCAGAAGACGAAGCAGCCAGCTTCGAGATCACCAAGGTCGCCTTCGAGATCATGTCCGGGCTCGGACTGCAGGGCGACGACGCAGTCGACGCGATCCGCGCGCTGCGAGCTGCGAGCTGTGGTGCACGGCTTCGTGACGTTGGAGGCCCAAGGAGGCTTCGCTCTACCTACCGACATCCATCGGAGCTTCGACCGGCTCCTCGCCGGCGTGATCGCC
>JANNQK010000235.1:0-41799 GCA_031400715.1 Actinomycetes bacterium
CCCGCCGGCATGGGTGGCCTGGTGGTCGGCTTCACACTCGCGTTGATCCACCTGATCTCGATCCCCGTCGACAACACGTCGGTGAACCCGGCCCGCAGCATCGGCGCAGCGCTGTTCGCCGATCCCGACACCGGGGCGCTCGAACAGCTCTGGGCATTCATCCTGTTCCCGCTGATCGGAGCGATCGTCGGGGTGATCATCTGGCTCGTCATCGACGACAGCACGGTGGAGGACACCATGCTCGCCGAGGTCCCCGGGGTGACGGCTGCTCGCGACATGCTCGACCAGGTGGCCGACGAGGCCGTCGACGCGGTCGAGGACGCCGTCGACTGACCCTCGGCACGCCTGCCATCGCGGTGATCAGCGCGTTCGGCGAGACGAGCTGATGCCGACGGTGATGCCGACGGTCAGGCCGATGGTCAGGCCGATGGTCACGGAGCGATCAGCTCGAGCAGCTCGTCGCGGCGCCGAGGGCCGAGCGGCGGCTCGGCAGGACGGTTCTCACGGTCGTTCCACACCGCCAGCACGCGAGCGCCGATCTCAGGATCGGCCGCCATCGCATCCGGGCTGTCCAGCAGATTGAGCGTGCGGAAGAAGCCACGCAGCACCACGGCATCGGTGCGCATCGCCGGCAGCAAGCCGTCGCGGAACACCCCTCGCATGAACGTGCGCGGGTCGCTCGTGTCTGCGTCGGGATCGATGCCGGCCAAGTGGGCATCGGCCACGCGTCGCGCTTCTGCGTCCTGTTCGACACCGGCCCGGTACCACGGGTGGATCTCGGCGCGCAGCGAAGCGTCGTAGGCAAGCGCGACCTCACGGTCGTCATCTCCGAACGTGTCGACGGCCTGAGCCAACAGATGCGCGCCCCAGAATCCGGTGCTGCACCCCCGGCCGTAGAGCGGATTGGTGCACAGCACGGCGTCGCCGACAGCGACGACGCCGGTTGCGACCGGCTCGCCGTCGACCACGTAGTCGCGCCAGCGGTTCACCAGTCCGGCCATCACGTGCACGCTGTCGGTGAGAGGCATGGCCCGACCGTCGAGCCACGACGCAGTGGCCACGAGTCGACGAGCGGTCGCGTCGAACACCGCCGGGTCGGCGAGCAGCTTGCGCAGCTGATCGTCGTCGACCGGGGTGGCGAGCGTGACGGAGAAGGTGCGGTTGTCGCCGACGAACACGCCGTACTTCAGGTACCCGAGGTCGCCGCCGATGGGTCCCGTCCGAGGCGGGTGCTCCACGCCGTCGAGGAGTCGGTAGAAGCGGGAGAAGTACACGATGCCGGTGTCGTCGACCTGCTCGGGCACCGCAGGCGCGCCGAGGTCGCGCAACCAGTCGGAGAGCGCGCTGCGGCGGCCCGCGGCCGCGACCACCAGATCGGCGGCGAATGCGGTGTCGTCGGACAGCCTGATGCCCGTGACATGGGGGCGACCAGGCCGATCCTCGGCGACGAGACCCTCGACGGCAACCCCGGTTCGGAACGTCACCCGACCTTCCCCGTGCGCCAACCGCCGCAGCACCCACTCGAACGTCGTCCGTCGACAGGCGAGCATCACGAGATCGTCGTCGCTCGGCAGGCGTTCGAAGTTCGTCATCGCCGGTGGCAGATCGTCTCCGAAGCGCATCTCGGTGGCGCCCTCGGCCAGCAGTGCGGCGTACACGTCGGGGTAGTCGTCGCGGAGCATGTTCCGGAGGCGAGCCAGGAACGCATGGCTGTGCCGCACCTGCGGAGCACCTCGACGGTCCCAGTCGAACGCTTCCTCGGCGCTCTCGGGCATCGGGGTGTCGTCTCGTTCGAACACCGTGACGTCGTGCCCCTGACGCGCCAGCGCAAGGGCAGAACCCAACCCGGCTACTCCTCCACCGACAACTGCGACCTGCATGGCTGCGAGGCTAGGGCGGTCGGCCGACGGGGCCGGGCCCGGGGAACGTGACGTCTGTCGTCCGGCCCGGACGATGGTCACCCCGGATCAGGCTGCGATGGCTGCCGCGACGTACCCCGTCGGCTGGGGTTCCCACGCAGCAGCGGTGGGCGAGGCGACGAAGCGGTCACGCGCCTCTGCCGAGTCGAGCGTGGCTTCGTCCCACCAGGCCAACGGCGAGCGGGCATCGGTCAACGGATGCCACAGGATCGCAAGATCGCTCAGCCCGGCCTGGACGAGGCGATCGACAGCCCAGACGTAGAAGACGGCGAGCGTCTCGTGGTAGCCGTCGTGGAGCTGATCAGCGGCGACGTGGTCGAGCTTGGCCGGCACGAGTGCGGGACGGCCCGAGCGGAGTTCGTCGAGCGCGGCGGAGGGACCGGCATCGCGAACGAGGGCGGTGAGCATGCGGAGGAGTTCGACGTGTTCCATGACCACAGTGAACCCCGCCGGGCGGTGCGTTCGCCGCTGAAGATCTGCAAGAATCTCGCACATGTCTGCTGAAAACGTGGTGATCGACTCAATCGACCGAGACATACTCGGAATTCTGCGAACTGAGGCCCGAATCGGATGGAGTGAGCTCGGGGGTCGCGTCCGCCTGTCGCCGAACGCTGCGGCCGATCGCGTCAGGCGCCTCGTTCGCACGGGCGTGATCCGCCAGTTCACGATCGAGGTCGATCAAGGCAAGCTGGGCCGCACCCTCGAAGCGGTGATCGATGTGCGGATCGATCCACACGACAGCGGGACCGACCGCTTCCGCAACGGTGCACTCCGGTGCGACGAGGTGACGTGGCTCGCGCACGTGACCGGCCGCACCGACTTCCAGGTGCACGCCTCGTGCAACGGCACCGCAGGCCTGAACGCGCTCCTGACGCGGTTCCGGGATGAGTTCGGCGCCCTGGAAACCCTCACCACCGTCGTGCTCGAGCGCCCCCTCTGAGCAGCCTTCCACCTCACCCCGGGTTGCCCGTTAGCAGTCGGGGGTCTAGAGTGCTAGCAGTCTCGCACCGAGAGTGCGAACCGTCGGGCCGCTCGCGACCCGACATGCACATCGAACACCTCGAAACCAACCACACCTCAACATCCCTCAACACCCCTCAACGCGGAGGAACCCCAATGCCGAAGATCATCGCATTCGACGAGCAGGCTCGTCGTTCGCTCGAGGCGGGCATGAACAAGCTCGCCGACGCCGTTCGCGTCACCCTCGGGCCCAAGGGCCGCAACGTCGTGCTGGACAAGAAGTGGGGCGCGCCCACGATCACCAACGACGGCGTCTCGATCGCCAAGGAGATCGACCTCGAAGATCCCTACGAGCGCATCGGCGCCGAGCTGGTCAAGGAAGTCGCCAAGAAGACCGACGACGTCGCCGGTGACGGCACCACCACCGCAACCGTGCTGGCATGGGCAATGGTCCGCGAAGGCCTGCGCAACGTGGCCGCCGGCGCCAACCCGATGACCCTCAAGAAGGGCATCGAGGCAGCGGTCGAAGTCGCGGTCGCCTCCATCAAGGACCTGGCCAAGGAAGTCGATTCCAAGGAGCAGATCGCCCAGGTCGCCGGCATCTCGGCGGCCGACGACGAGATCGGCGCCACCATCTCCGAGGCGATCGACAAGGTCGGCAAGGACGGTGTCATCACCGTCGAGGAGAGCCAGACCTTCGGCATCGAGCTCGACTTCGTCGAAGGCATGCGTTTCGACAAGGGCTACATCTCGCCCTACTTCGTCACCGACCCGGAGCGCATGGAAGTGTCGCTCGACGACCCGTACATCCTGTTCGTCGGCTCGAAGATCGGCTCTGTCCGCGACATGCTGCCCGTCCTCGAGAAGGTCATGCAGTCGGGTCGCCCGTTGTTGATCATCGCCGAAGACATCGAGGGCGAGGCCCTTGCCACGCTCGTCGTCAACAAGATCCGTGGCACCTTCAAGTCGGCCGCCGTCAAGGCCCCCGGCTTCGGCGAGCGCCGCAAGGCGATGCTGCTGGACATGGCGATCCTCACCGCTGGCCAGGTCATCAGCGAAGAGGTCGGCCTCAAGCTCGAGAACGCGACGATGGACCTGCTCGGCACCGCCAAGCGGATCATCATCACCAAGGACGAGACCACGATCATCGAAGGCGGCGGCGCCGAGGACGACATCAAGGGCCGCATCAACCAGATCAAGGCCGAGATCGACAACACCGACAGCGACTACGACCGCGAGAAGCTCCAGGAGCGTCTTGCCAAGCTCAGCGGCGGCGTTGCCGTGTTGAAGGTCGGCGCGGCCACCGAGGTCGAGCTCAAGGAGAAGAAGCACCGCATCGAAGACGCTGTCAGCACCACCAAGGCAGCCATCGAAGAAGGCGTCGTGCCCGGCGGCGGCGTGGCGCTGCTGCGTGCACAGGCTGCGGTCATGGAAGCTGCCGCCAAGCTCTCCGGTGACGAGGCCACCGGCGCCCGTTTGGTCGCCAAGGCGCTCGAGGCTCCGCTCAAGCAGATCGCCGAGATCGCCGAGAACGCCGGCATGGAAGGCGGCGTGGTCGTCGAGAAGGTCAAGAACCTCAGCGGCAACGAAGGTCTCAACGCCGCGACCGGCGTGTACGAAGACCTGGTGAAGCTCGGCGTCATCGACGCTGCCAAGGTGACCCGCTCGGCGCTGCAGAACGCGGCGTCGATCGCGGCGCTGTTCCTCACCACCGAGGCTGTCGTCGCCGACAAGCCCGAAGACGCCGGCCATGGTGGCCATGGCGGCGGAGGCATGGAGGACTTCTGATCCTCTGACCCTCGCGAACCTCGCCGGTCGAGGTCTCGCAACGAGCAACGAGCAAAGGCCCCGGGCATGTGCCCGGGGCCTTTCGCGTCGAGCCCGCCCATCGCTGTCGGCCATGCGTACGGCGCGGTTGCTCACCCGGTCGACGTCGAGTCCTGGACGTACTGTCGCCGGTCGGCACCAGCGGCGGACCTCGGCGACTCAGCCGCCGGCGACCGCAGGGATGATGCTCACGGTCTCGCCTGCGGGAACCTTGGTGGCGAGGCCATCGAGGTAGCGAACGTCATCATCGGCAACGAACACGTTGACGAACTTCCGGAGCGCGCCGGTGTCGTCGAACAAACGCTCGTTGAATCCCGGGTGGGCCGCTTCGAGGGCAGCCAGCACCTCGCCGAGGGTGGCCCCCTCCACCGACACGGTGGAGCTGCCGCCGGAGATGGGGCGCATGGTGGTGGGGATACGAACGGTCACGGACATGATCGAAATGCTACCGAACCGGTCGAGATTTCAACTGGCCCTGGTCGCGCTCGTCGGCGGCACGCGATCGGCCCAGGGCAGCGCCTGTTCGAGCTGAGCCGCCACCTGCACCAGCAGGTCCTCGCGCCCGTACGCGGCCACCAGTTGCACCCCGACGGGCAGCCCGTCGGCCGTCCAGTGCAAGGGCAGGCTGATCGCCGGCTGGCCCGTGACGTTGAACTGCGCGGTGTATTGCAGCAACTCGAAGATCCGCCCTCCCTGTCCCGGCTCGGACAGGTACCCGATTCGCGGCGGCGGCACGGCAATGGTGGGGGTGACCAGGAGGTCGTATCCGGCCGAGCCGTCATCGGGGTGCCACCACGACAGCACGTTGCGGCTCCAGCGGTGCACCTCCACCATCGCGGCCACGTACTGCGGCCCGGTCACGCCACGGCCCAGCCTGGCCAACGAGAGGTTGTCGGCCTCGACGTCGTCGGGTCCGGCCTCCCGACCCAGCGTCTGCTCGAGTGTCGCGAGGTCGTTCGCGGTCCACGTGGCGACGATCGTGCGGAAGTGACTCGCGAAGCTCGGATCCCCGATGGCCGCAGGAAACGCATCGTCGACGTGGTGCCCGAGAGCGGTGAGGAACGCGCCGGCCGCCCGTGCCGCTGCGGTGCACTCGTGGTGGCCGGCAGCGCCGAGCGGCGGGCGATCGAGCACACCGATGCGCAACCGACCCGGGTCGTGGCCCAACTCGTCGAACAAGGGCCGTGCGAACGGGGGCGCGGTGTACGGATCTCCGGGCTCGTATCCCGACAGCAGATCGAGCATCGCCGCGGTGTCGCGCACCGAGCGGGTGACGACACCATCGATCGTGGAACCCATCCAACTCTCCCCGGCATCGGGGGCCAACGACACCCGGCCACGAGACGGCTTCAGACCGACGAGACCGCACTCGGACGCCGGGATACGGATCGATCCACCGCCGTCGTTGGCGTGGCCCACGGCCACGATGCCCGCAGCGACCGCTGCGGCCGAGCCCCCGGACGAACCCCCGGTCGAGTGATCGAGGTTCCACGGGTTGCGGCTGGCACCGTACGCAAGCGGCTCCGTCGTGATGGTCGAGCCCCATTCGGGTGTGTTCGTCCGCCCGATCGCCACCAGTCCGCTCGTGCGCAACCGTCGATAGATGGCCGAATCGCGCTCGGCCCGATGGTCGATCGCCTTCAAGGCACGGACGCCCTGATGATGCGGCTCACCGCCGATGGCGCAACCGAGATCCTTCACGACGATCGGCACGCCGGCGAAGGGACCCGTCGCCGTCGCACTCTCGGCGCGCGCCGCCTCGTAGCGAGGATGGATGATCGCGTTGATGGACGGGTTGATCCGCTCGGCCGCGGCGATCGCGGAGTCGACCAGCTCGAGCGCGGAGATGTCGCCGTTCCGGACCAGATCGGCCTGAGCGCATGCGTCGAGTCGAGCGAGTTCGGCGGCGAGGGCTGCGGTCATGGGCGACACGGTACGGCCTCCCACCTCAGCCGTAGGATCTGACCATGCGCGTGGTGGCTGCGGTCGACAAGTACAAGGGTTCCGTCACCGCGACGCAGGTGGCAGCCGCCATCGGACACGCGTGTTGGGAGCTGGGCCACGACTGTGTGGAGGTACCGGTGGCCGACGGCGGCGATGGCACGCTCGAGGCCCTCGGAGGTCCCAACCGCACCTCGACGGTCACCGGGCCGCTGGGCGACCTGGTGCAGGCGGAGTGGCGCATGCACCGGTCGACCGCGATCATCGAGATGGCGCGGGCATCAGGCTTGGCTCTCGTCGGAGGTCGTGACCGCAACGACGCGTTGGCGGCGTCGACGGTGGGCACCGGCGAGCTGATCGATCAGGCGCTCGACGCTGGAGCGAAGAAGATCATCGTGTGTCTCGGTGGCTCGGCCACCACCGACGGCGGGCTGGGCGCGTTGCGCGCCATCCATGCACCACAACGGCTGCGAGGCGTGAAGTTGTTGGTCGCGTGCGACGTGACCACCCGGTTCGTCGATGCCGCACCGGTGTTCGGGCCCCAGAAGGGCGCCTCCCCCGCTCAGGTTCGCATGCTGAGCGGCCGGCTCGATCGACTGGTGCAGGTGTATCGCGAAGAGTTCGGAGTCGACGTGACCGACATCGACGGCGCCGGCGCCGCCGGTGGACTGGCGGGAGCGCTCGCTGCGCTGGGCGGCCGGCTCATCCCCGGCTTCGATCTCGTCGCCGACGAGATCGACCTGCACGACACGCTGACCGGTGCCGATCTGGTCATCACCGGTGAGGGCCACATGGACGCACAGAGCTTCGAGGGCAAGGTGGTCGGTGGGGTGCAGGCGATGTGCGATTCGCTCGGCGTGCCGGTCGGTGCCGTGGTGGGCGATGCCGATGACGACGTGGCCGATCGCCTTCCGTTCGTGTCGCTCGTCGCGCGCTTCGGACTGGAGCGAGCGATGGCCGAGCCGCTCTGGTGCATCGAGCACGCGGCGGTCGATCTCATCCGCGAGATGACGGTGACGTCACCAGGACGTCGAGGAATGACCGAACCCTGATCTCGGCCTCTGGCTGGGCGACCTGACTGGGCGACCTGACTGGGCGACCTGGCTGGGCGACCTGACTGGGCGACCTGGCTGGGCGACCTGGCTGGGCGACCTGACTGGGCGACGTCAGCCGGACGTCGTGGTCTCGCCGCCGACGGCAGGTACGACGGTCGTGGCGCCGCCGACGACGGTGGTGGGCGGCGCGCCCATCTGGTCGAGCGTCTTGTTCGCCTTGTCCGAACCGAGCATCACGATCACCGTGGCACCATCGAGCAACACGCCACCTTCGATCGGCGCCGGTGAGGGCACCTCCTGCACGACGGGGTTGCCGAGGATCACGGCGAGCGACTGAGCTACGGCGAGCGCACCGGAGTTGGTGGGGTCGTACAGGATCGTCGTCGCTTCCTGCTTCACCGTCGCGTTGGCCGCCTTCGCCGTCGAGAAGTTCTTGCCCTGGAGCGCCGTCGTGAGCACGCCCGCGGCGCCGTTCACGGTCGACGCGTTCGCGACCACGACGATGGCGCCGTCGACCGTGGGAACGAACTGAGTGGTGGTGGTGACGGCGGGCAGCGACGGCGTGGTGGTGATCGACGAGCTGGGCGTCGTGTCGAGCGGCACCGTGGTCTGGGTTGCATCCGGGACGCTCTGAGTCCCACCGTCGTCGGAGCGGATCTGACGCAGGATCAAGAACCCGGCGACGACAGCCACCACGGCGACCACGATCGCCGCAGTCGATCCCATCGGCGACCCGGCGGAACCGGCCGTGTCTCGAGCCCGGCGTGGCTGGTCACTGCTCATGCGTGGAAGCCTCCATGTTCGCCCGTGCGGCTCGGACCGTCGAGGCGTGCACGGCGGCGACGCTCACGCTGGCGACGCAAGCGCCGCACGACGAGGGGATCGACCGCCAGCGCGCCCGGATGATCGAGCAGCTGGTTGAGTTCCTGATAGTAGTCCTCAGCCGAGCACGCGAAACGCGCGCGGATGGCCAGGTCACGAGCCTCGTCACGCATCCACCAACTGCCCTCGAACTCGACGATCGCGATCTGACGCTCCGTGAGATCGGGCGCGGTCGTAGCAGAGGGGTCGATTTCGGTGGTCACGACGCACAGCCTTGCCGCGACGCACCCCTGGATACAAGCACCCCCGTCGATCCGGGCGACGTGAGCTGCCCGCTGGATCATGTCGCGACACCCTCGAACCTCGAACGAGCACCAGCACGGACGCTCGGGCATCCGAGCGAGACCAGGAGCGGGCGTGGGTATCGTGCTCCGACGTGAGCGCCGTGGACCGCCCCTTCGACCGACCGTTCCTGATCGGCGTGGCCGGCGGCACCTGCTCGGGCAAGACCACCGTGAGCGAACGACTCGCCGAGCTCGCCGGCGAAGCACATCTCGCGCTGATCAAGCTCGACTCGTACTACGTGAGCCGCGACGACCAGCCGATCGCCGAACGGGCGCTCGCCAACTACGACCATCCAGATGCCTTCGACTGGCAGCTGCTGAACGATCACATTGCGGCATTGGCCAACGGCGCCACCGTGCCCGTGCCCATCTACGACTACACGAAACACACGCGCAGCGGTCAGGTGCGCATGTTGCCACCAGCGAACATCGTGGTGGTGGAAGGCATCTTGGTGCTCTACGAGCCACGGTTGCGCGAGCGCTTCGACCTCAAGGTGTACGTCGACACCGACGCCGACCTTCGACTCATCCGGCGGCTCCAGCGCGATGTCGTCGAGCGTGGACGCACGCCCGAGAGCATCGTGGCCCAGTATCTGGCGACCGTTCGGCCCAGCCACGAGCAGTTCATCGAACCGAGCAAGCGCCACGCCGATGTGATCTTCCCCCAGGGCGGCATGAACGAGCCGGCGCTCGACGTCTTGCTGGCCAGGGTGCGCGAACTGGTTCGGGTGCCGTAGCCCGGTCGGCACTGGTCGGCTCGGGGAGGGTTCGTCGACGCAGAGGCTGAGGATCGCCATCGGGTTCCCTACGGATGACGACGCGACACGTGAGCCGGGTAAGGGATTCGAACCCTTGGCCTGCGCTTTACAAGAGCGCTGCTCTGCCAGCTGAGCTAACCCGGCGGGGGTTCAGGAAGTGGCAGAGGACTCCCCTCGACAGAAAGCACAGAGAAACCTTGACACCACGAGAAACCGCGCCTCGCAGTCTAGACCGGACCACGAAGCGGCTTGAGGGTCGGCACCAACACGTCGGCATCAAGGTCCCGCGCAACCGCGAAGCATGGATTGCGTCCCGGGTGACCGCGCGATCACCAATCGATGAAGTCTTCGGCCCAGTTGATCCGCGCGCGTTGACCGTTTCGCGGTGGCTCAAGGCGTAGCAAGATTGTCGAACGCCCGCCTCCCAGCAGCTTCGATGGCACGAAGTAGCAGCGATCACTCGTTGCGTCGTACACGACGATCCATTCGATCTGATCAGAGCGATACTGTTTGGTCATCCAGTTGTTGGTGGACTCACACTTGACCAGGACCACCCGGCCGTCCGAAACCGTGTATTTGCACTGCACGCGTTCCAAGCAGCCGTTCCTCTCGACGACGAGATCCCACGGTCCATCTTCCCCGAATGGGATCGCGACTCGGTAACCGCGTTGGACTGCCTCCCGCAACACGATGAGCTCAGCCAGCGTGCCTTTCCGCTTGGTTTCCGCCATTCAGCCGACACTACGACCGGGGTCTCACATCGTTTCGGCTGCCAAGAGCCGGTCGACGAGGTTGGAATTGGTCAGCGCTTGGCTCGGCGGGCTCGGGTGACTTCGTAGGTGGCCAATGCCGCGGCGGCCGACACGTTGAGCGACGACAGACGGCCGAGCATCGGAATGCTCACGATCATGTCGCACCGTTCACGAACCAGGCGCGAGAGGCCGGCACCCTCGGCGCCCATCACCAGACAGATGCCGTCAGTGGCGAGATCACCCAGTGCGAACAGATCCTTGTCTGCCTCGTCGTCGAGGCCGACCACCCAGATGCCCTGCTCCTTGATCGTCGTGAGAGCCGACGGCAAACCGGCCACCATCGCCATCGGCACGTACTCGACCGCTCCGGCCGCTGCCTTGGCCACCGTCGGCGTGACGTGCACCGCACGGTGTCGCGGCAGGATCACCCCCTGCACACCCGCGCCGTCACAGCAGCGCAGCAGTGCCCCGAGGTTGCCCGGATCGGTGACGCCGTCGACGGCGACGAGGAACGGAGCGGGACGGCCCGGCACGCGACGCACGAAATCAGCGAGCTCGGCCTCGGGCACGCCGTTCGCATAGGCGATGATGCCCTGCGGCGCCTCACTGCGGGCAGCGGCTTCGAGACGTTTGCGCGCCACGTACTGAACGGGCACTCGCTCGTGGGTTGCGATCTCGAGGATGTCCTGCACCGTGTCGTTGTCGTCGAGGTCGCCGGCCACCCAGATCTCGCGCACGCGCCGGTTCCCGGCGAGGAGCAGCTCGCGCACCGCCTGGCGGCCCTCGATCTGCTCGCCTCCCAAGGTCTTCTCCGGCTTGCGCGGCGGAGCGCCCGTGGGCGACACCTTGCCGGTGCGTCCGGCACCTCGCGAGCCGAACTTCGCAGAGGCGCCCCGGGCCCCTCCTTTCGCCCCAGCCTTCGAGCGGCTCGACGTACCGCCGCTGCCGCTGCTGCCACCGCCACCGCCGACGCCGCCAACCGCACCAGGCCGGCCTCCGCCCGAACGCGAGCCCGCGGCAGCGGGACGACCTGTGGCGGCTCGGCCTGCTGAGGCGGTGCGCGCTGCGGCCGCAGCCTTGGCCTTGCCACCCTTGCCCTTGCCACCTTGCTTGGTACTACTGCCCTTGGCAGACGTTGGTTTCACGGTCGCTCCTCGAACTCGGCGCCGGTCGACCGCCTCTCGCGCGAGGCCTCAATCGGCGTGGATCACAGCCACCGCCCAGCCGGCGATGCCTTCACGGCGTCCCAGTGTGCCGAGTCCTTCGGCTCTTCGCCCCTTGACGGTCACCGGGGCACCGGCAGCATCGCTCAGCAATCGCTGCATCTCGGCTTTGCGCGGCGCGAGTTTGGGAGCCTCACAGACGATGGCGCAGTCGACATTGCCGATCGTCCAACCCTGTTCACGAACCAGTGCGGCGACATGACGGACGATCACCAGCGAGTCGACGCCTTCCCATCTCGGGTCGGTGTCGGGGAAGTGCTCGCCGATGTCCCCCAGTCCGGCGGCGCCCAACAGGGCGTCGGCGACGGCGTGAGCGACGACATCGGCGTCGCTGTGGCCGACGAGACCGCGCTCGCCCTCGAAGTGCACGCCACCCAACACCAGGCGCCGTGCAGGGTCGTCGCTGAACCGGTGAATGTCGAATCCTTGTCCGACCCGCATCTTCACCGTGTGGCCCCGGTCGTCCGACGCACCTTCGCCCGCGCCCAGTCGAGGTCGTCCGGCAGGGTGATCTTCCGGTTGTCGACCTCTCCGTCCACCACGACGACACGTCCGCCGAGGTGCTCGACGAGCGTGGCGTCGTCGGTGCCCTGGCTGCCCGCTGCATGCGCACGGCGCAAGACATCGGCTCGAAACGCCTGGGGGGTCTGGACGGCACGCAGGGTGTCTCGCCCGGGTGTGTCGATCACCACGGAGTCGACCCCGATCACCTTGATCGTGTCGGTGACCGCAAGCCCCGGGACCGCGCCATCGGCGCCGGCGAGAACGGCATCGGTCACCCGACCGTAGAGCTGCGGCGTGGCGAAGGGGCGCGCTGCGTCGTGGACGCACACGACGGTCGCATCCGGAGGAACGCACGCCAACCCGGCGCGCACCGAATCACTTCTCGAAGCGCCGCCCGCGACGACGTGGACGAACCGCAGCGCCTCGGTGGCAACGTCGGCCTCGGGTACCACGACGACCACACCGTCGCAGACCTCGTCGGCGACGGCGACCGAGCGGTCGAGCACCCGTGACCCCCCGAGGGCTTCGTACTGCTTGGGTCGCCCGAAACGGGTGCCCGAGCCCCCTGCGACGACGATGCACCACACCACGCGGCCACCCTGAACATGCGACACGTCATCGGACACAGCATCGGACAGAGCATGAGATCCAGCATCCGATCCCGGGTCCGCTCCCGTACCGGCACCCACGTCCGCGGTGTTTGGCGGCTCGGGGCTGGTCACGACGAGCGAGGGTAGTACGGTGATCAGCGCATGTCTCACGAGGAACTCCTTGCATCGACCGAATTCTTTGCCGGCGCGACACCTGAGGTGATCGCCACGATCTCGGCCGCGGCCACCGAGCGGCAGCTGGTCCGCGGCGACGTGCTGTTCAACGAAGGTGACGAGGCAGACGCGCTCTATGTGGTCACCAAGGGTCGCCTGGCGATCGCGATCGCCAATCCGATCGACCATCGCGAGACCGTCGTGTACCTGATGGAACCCGGCGATCTGTTCGGAGAGATGGCGATGCTCGACGACGGTCCTCGCTCGGCGATGGCCCGTGCGCTCGAGCCGTCGGGTGTCGTGTGCATCCCGTACGCCGCGGTCCTCGAAGTGTTCCGCGCCCAGCCGTCGATGCTGTGGGGAGTGACCCGCGTGCTCGCAAAGCGCCTGCGGGTGATGGACGAGAACCTGGCTGACAGCGTCTTCCTCGATGTCACGGGTCGTACCGCCAAGCGGCTGCTCGAGCTCTCCGAGGGCGCCGACGAGTTCACGCTCCCCGTCACCCAGGAAGAGCTCGCCGGAATGGTGGGTGCCTCCCGCGAGCGGGTGAACAAGGCGATCGCGAGCTTCATCCGGCTCGGCTGGATCGACCAGCACGAGCGCCGATACACGATCATCAAGCGTCAGAGCCTCGAGATCCGCGCGCGCTAGGCGAACCGGAACGTCCGACTCACTCGGTCAACCAGGCTTTCGCGAGCGCGAACGCATCGGCTGCATCGTCGGCCCGATGGCTCGGCCGGCTGGCGTCGTGGGCGAATCCATGTTCGGCATCCGGATACCGCACCACCGTGACACCGGTGGCCGCGAGCGCTGCCACGTCTTCCGGAGGTGTGTAGTGGTCGAGATCGCCGATGATCGCGAACACTCGATCGGCGTGTCCGTGTGCCAGACACTGCAACGGCTCGGCCTGTGTGGGGCTCCGCCACGCCTCGGGCACCCGAATCATCCCGTAGAAGCTCACGATCTTCGCGAAGCGGTCGCTGCGACTTGCCTTGTGGCAGTACATGCCACCGAGACAGAAGCCGAGCAAGCCGACCCTCTCGGCGCCCGTGGCGTCGGCTGCTTCCAACAGGTCGCGCAGATGGTCGCCGTCATCGATGGTCGATACCTTCGCGAAGCGCGGTTCGACCTCCGCGCCGAGCTCTCGACCCGGAAACGGCTCGACCGCACAGACCGTCATCGCCCACTCGGCGGCCAGGCGCGCGACCAGATCGTCGTACAGCGGCCGCAGCGAGAAGATGTCGGGGGCGATGATCAGCCCCATGGTGGAATCGCCAGCGGGTCGGGCAATCTCAGCGGGTGTGCCACTCGGCAGGGTGATCCTCATGCGCTGCACGCTACGCGGGCGAGGCCCACCCGTTCGGTCTCGGCGTCGAACCGACTATGCGTCGCGGGTCATCGTCGACCATGCGCCGACAGCGCAGACAGCGAGGCTGACCACGAGGAAGTAGAGGCCGCCCGCTACCTGACCCAGCGAGTCCGCCGACGTCTGAGCGTCGGGGTTGCCCAGGTTGATGCCGGCGTTGTAGGGCAACCACTTGAAAGGATGTTCGACACCGGCGACGGCGAGCAGTGCACCGATCAGCCCCTCGGCCACCAGCGGCCACAGGATCAACACCGCGATCGCCGCGGGGGTGCTGCGGATCAGCATGCCGAGACCGAACCCGAGCAGCGACACGATGCCGGCGAAGCAGACGATGCCGACGAGCGCGGATCGCCCGTTGCCGGCGTCGCTCCACGCCACGTCGCCACCACGACCGTTGAGGATCGCCGACCCGATGCCGTAGCAGAGCGCCACCATCGCCGCCTCGACGACGATGCCGACCACGATCGTGAGGATCGCCTTGGCAACGAGCACTCGTGACCGTTTCGGCGTGGCCGCGAAGGTGGGGCGGATCGTGTTGAACCCGAACTCGCCCGTGATCGACGAGGCACCGATGACACCGAGCAGCATGCCCGTGATGACCGACGTTCCGGTGACCAGTCCGATGAGGTCTCTGGCGTCCATCGAATCCGAATCGATGAGCAACGCGGTGAGCACCGTGATCACGAGGGGGAACGCGACGGCGATGATCGCCAGCACGGCGTTCATCCGGACGGTGCGAAGCTTGATCCACTCGCTGCGCAAGGTGTTGATCATCGGACACCCCCGGCGGTGTACTCCTGCACGGCAGCGGTCGCCTTCAAGAACGCGTCCTCGAGCGAGCCGGTCTGCTGCGACAGTTCGTGGAGCGTCACCTGATAACGGGCAGCGAGCTCACCGACCTCGGCTGCGCTCGGGCCGCGCACCTCGATCGTCGACTCGTCGAGCGGTTGCACGGTCGCTCCCCCCGCCCGGAGCGCCTCGACGAGTGTGCCGGCTCGCGGACTCTTGACCCGCACCCAGTGGTCGCCGTAGCGGGACACGAAGTCGTCCACCGAGCATTGTTCGATGAGCTGACCCTTGCCGATCACGACGAGCGAGTTTGCCATCAGCGCCATCTCCGACAACAAGTGGCTGCTCACCAGGATCGTCTTGCCCTGACTGGCGAGGTACACGAGCACGTCGCGGATCCAGCGGATGCCTTCGGGATCGAGGCCGTTGGCGGGTTCGTCGAGGATGATCGTGTGTGGATCGCCCAACAGCACACCTGCGAGACCCAGCCGCTGCTTCATCCCGAGCGAGTACGTCTTGACCCGTTTGGAACCGACCTCGGTGAGCCCGACGGTGGCGAGCGACTCGTCGACTCGAGACGTGGGCAACCCGTTCGATGCGGCCAGCCAGCGCAGGTGGTTCCGGCCCGATCGGCCCGGGTGGACGTAGCCGGCGTCGAGAAGTGCCCCGACCTGATGGAGCGGGCGGTCGAGTTGCTGATACGGCTTTCCGCTGAACAGCGACTGCCCTGCGTCGGCCCTGTCGAGGCCGAGCATGCAGCGCATCGTCGTGCTCTTGCCGGAACCGTTGGGCCCGAGGAACCCGGTGACGCGGGCTTCGTGGACGTCGAAGCTCAGGTTGGCGACGGCGAACTTGCTCCCGAACCGCTTCGTCAACCCCTGAACGGTGATCATCGGATCAGTCTGGCACCGCTGTTCGTCGAGCCCCGGTTACTGGTCGGATGACTGGCTGGCCAGGAATGCCTTGGCGAGCACGTCCACCGTCTGATCACCGGCGGCGAGCTTCACGAGAAGGGCGCGCACCACGTCGGTGGTGAGGAGCGAGTTGAGCTGAGTGATCACTGCGATCACCTCCGGCGTCGCCGCCGAGACCGCCATGAGCGGAACGAGCGAGTCGATCGGCGCCGCTGACTTGTCGTCTTCGAGCGCGATCAGGTCGTCGGTCGTGATCGCGGGTTCGATCGACGAGAGCACACCGCAGTCGACCTCTCCGGCCACGATCGCTGCGGCGACATCGGCATCGGTGTCGCCCGATGCCACGAAAGCGAAGTCGGCCTCGTAGGCCGTGTTCAGATCGGCCAGGCCGAACGATGTCGACGACTCGAACGCCGCGGTGCCGCCAAGAGTGATGTCAGCCGCAGCCTGTGCGAGATCGCTGATGGACGTCAGTTCCTTGCTCTCCACGACCGACACCCCGCACACAACCGCCTGGTTGATGGTCGCAGACGCGATGGCGCTCGCTGTCTGGCCCTCGGCCAGGGCACCGTTGATCGCCGTGAGCTGCTCGTCGGTGGTGGCCGGCACATCGAGGCCCAGCCGGTCGAGCAGCGAGACCGTGCTCTCGGGCACGAACTGCACCGAACCAGCGGCGAGGCCGGTGTACAGCGCATCGAGGTCGACAGCCGCGTCCTTGCGGCCGACGCGCACGCCGGCGTTCTCCATGCCCTGGCTGTAGATCTCGGCCATCAGTTGGCTGAGGGGATCGTCGGTGCGACCGACGTTCACGGTTGGCGACACGCCCGAACCCGGTTCTTCCGCCGTCTCGTCGTCTCCGCAGGCTGCCAATACCAGTGCTCCGACGAGCACGAGAGCGAGTGTGCTCCGGGTGGATCTCACCAAGTCCTCCTGTTTTTCTTGAATGACGTCCGAATGACCTGGGCGGTCTTCGTGGAGCAGCGACACACATCGAGAGCCGCAGCGTTCAACGGGGCGCCATCGTAGGTGCCAGGGGTGGGTTTCCGGTCGGCGCGCCGTGTCGAACCTGGGCGACGCAACCCGCAACGAGCCGATCTCAGAGGCCTCCGGCGAAGGTGTCGATCATCAATCGGACATCGTCGCCCAGCGGATACAGGATCGGGCAGGTGCAGCCGTTGGCCACGTACTCACCCACCTTCTCGCGCACCTCGTCCGGCTCGCCGGAGGCCGTGATCATCTGCACGATGTGGTCGGGCACGAGCTTGCTCGCGGCGACCACCTGATCGTGTGTGGCCGGCCAGGTGAGCACCTTGCCGATCTCGTCGAGCATCTCTTGGGGCACGCCGGAGGCCTTCATGATGTGCGGCTGCTGACCGAGGTACTGGGTGACGAGCAGTCGGGCGCTGTCGAGCGCTGCGCCACGATCGTGGTCGACGCTGCAGACCACGAGTTGCGGACGGTCGATCTGATCGATGGACCGGCCGGCCTTCGCCGCGCCGCGCTCGAGCGCCGCGATCGCATCACGGTTGTAGCTCGGCGACACCAGGTAGTTGAGCACCGCGCCATCCGCGATCTCGCCTGTCAGCTCCATCATCTGCATGCCGGTGGCGCCGATGTAGATCGGCACGTCCTTCGGTCGCCGTTCCTGGTACACGTAGTCGAGCTCGACCCCGTCGAGGTGGGCGAAGATCCCGTCGAACGTGACCGTTTCGTTGGCGAGCAGCGCGCGCACCACGGTGACCACCTCGCGCATCACGGTGAGCGGCCGCTCGCGCCGGATGCCCACCTTGCTGGCGAGTGGATCCCACCACGCTCCGAGACCACAGATCACACGTCCCGGAGCCAGATCGTCGAGCGTCGAGAACGTGCTGGCCAGGCGAGCAGGGTTGCGGGTCCAGATGTCGATGACGCCGCTGCCCACCTTGATCGAGTCGGTGGTCGCGGCAAACGCCGCCATCGGCACCACCGCGTCGCGGACCAGACGGCTGTCGGCCTGCCACACGGCATCGAAACCTTGCTGCTCGGCGTAGCGAACGAGCTCGATGCCCTCGCGGATGTTGTGGGCGTCCTGGAGGTAGAGGGCGACGGGGATGGTCATGAGCCGATCGTAGTTGCTTGACGAAATGTCAAGTCAGGTCACGCATCACAGGCGGGCGAACAGCCGTGAAGCCTGTTCGGCCGCCTTGGCGCGAACTTCGTCGATGTCGACCCTGATGGGGCGACCGTCGCGCAGCAGCACCTCGCCGTCGCCGCGCACCACATCGAGTGCACGAACGCCGGGCGTGAATGCGACGTGCCAGGACGAGTCGGCGTGGTCGTAGCTCCACCTCACACGGTCGTCGCGAGCCTCGGGGAAGAACCGGTATCCCTCGTCGAGCCAGGCCCAGACGGTGTCGGGGGATGCGGTCACGTCGTGGGCGCGCAGCGTCGCGTACGCGAGTCGCGCCTCTTCGAGCATGTCGGCTCCGATGCCGTCGGTGCCGAGCACCACCCGGTTCGTCCACTTCGTGGGTGCGGCATAGCCGACCGCGTTGTTCATGTTGCTTCGAGGATTGTGGGCGATCGTGCCGCGCAGCGGGCGGTCGAGGTTCACACAGTGGACGATCAGCCAGTCGTCGGCCGCCAGTTGCTCGAGCCGCTGACCGGCATCGGCGTCGTCGACACCTTCGGCGACGTGGATGTGCACCCCAACCCCGCTGCTGCGGGCCAGGTCGGCGACCGCCTCGAGTGTCGAGTCGCCACAGGTGAAGGCAGCGTGCGCCCCCACCATGCCGCGGCCACCTACTCGCAGGAACCGTTCGTTCTCCTCGATCCCGCGCCGGGCGCCGTCGGCACCGTGGCGATCGGTCACCCCATACGCGCAGTTCACCCGCACGCCCACGTCGGCACATGCCTGGGCGATCACGTCGAGGCTCCCTTCGATCGCGTTCGGGCTCTCGTGATGGTCGATGATCGCCGTGGTGCCGCACTGCAACGCCTCGACGGCACCCAACATCGCACTCCAACGGATCATCTCGAGGTCGAGGGCGGTATCGAGTCGCCACCAGATCTGTTCGAGCACGCTCCGGAAGTCGGTGGGTTGCGTCGGTGGCGCGGGCATGCCGCGGGCGAGCGACGAGTACAGATGATGGTGGCCGCAGACGAGGCCCGGGGTCGTGTCGGTCATCGCGTCATCGTGGCACCATGACCACCATGACCGCCATGACCGCCATGACCGCCATGAGGGCATGACCGCCATGACCGCCATGACCGCGTCCTTGCCGTTTGCTCGCCCACGTCCGGTGTCGTGGCACATCACCCGCTGGGCCGACGATCCGTTCAGTCGCGGGTCGTGGGGCGTGCTGCGGCGGAATCACACGCCTGATCGGTCGGTGTCGCCTGATCAGGTTGCGTCGCCTGATCAGTCGGTGTCGTCGGTAGCTCGACGCATCGGCAGCACGTTGCGCCACTGCCCATCGAGATCCTGCAGCGCTGCCGCCACGGCAGGAGCGGTGGGCACGAGACCGATCTCGCCCACCCCCTTGATGCCATAGGGCGACCGCGGTTGGGGGATCTCGAGCATCTGCACGTCGATGGGCGGCACGTCCTTCGCGCGCAGGATGCCGAGGGAACGCAACGTCATGTTCAGGGGAAAGCCTGTCTCGGGGTCGCTCGGGAAGTCCTCGGTCAGCGCATAGCCGAGGCCCATGTGCACGCTGCCCTCGATCTGGCCCTCGCACAACACCGGGTTGACCGCTTTGCCGACGTCGTGGATCGCGACGACACGGACGATCGAGCCCGAGAGCCGGTCGATCTCCACCATCTGCGCGGCGTATCCGAACGCAGCATGGATCGTGGGGTTCGGGTGGTCGGGGTCACCCAGATGCTGCGTCCAATCGACGAGGTGCTCGCCGACGTAGTCCACCTCGCGCTCACATCCGCCGGCCAGCGCTGCGAGACATGCCTGCTGCACCGATCCCGCCGCCATGAGCGTGCCGCGCGACCCGGTGGTCTGCCCGAACCCGAGCTCACGAGTGGTGTCGACGATGACATCGATCCGCTCCGGGGCGATGCCCAGCTCTTGCGCTGCGACCTGCAACGCCACCGTGTGCACGCCCTGGCCCATCTCGGTCCATCCGTGACGGACCTCGACCCGTCCGGGTTCGTGGTCGACCGCGGCTCGGAATCGCACGACCGCCCGCGACAGCTCGCGGAACCCGTTGCCGAGGCCGCTGTTCTTGAGTCCGAGCCCGAGTCCGACCGCTGAGCCCTGGGCCCGCGCCGCGTCGTACAGCGGCTTCACCGCGTCGAGGCAGGCCTCCGCACCGCGGCAACCGTCGTCCATGATCTGACCTGGCCCCCATACCTCACCGGGGTGGATGACGTTGCGTTTCCGGATCTCCCACCCGCTGATGCCGACCTGGGCGGCCAGACGGTCGAGCACGCCCTCCATGCCGAACTGCGCCTGGTTGGCTCCGAAGCCGCGGAAGGCGCCGCAGATGGGGTTGTTGGTCCGCACCGCCACGGCGTGTACGTCGATGTTGGGCACCCGATACGGGCCGCTCGCGTGACCGGCTGCGCGCTCGAGCACCTTCATCCCCACACTCGCGTACGCGCCGCTGTCACCGATGGCTCGAACCTTGACGGCCGTGAGGTGACCTTCGGCGTCACACCCGGCCCAGTACTCGAGCCGGATCGGGTGACGCTTGGCATGCATCCGGAGGCTTTCCTCCCGCGAGAGCGTGCACTTCACCGGTCGAACGAGGAGCCATGCCGCGAGCGCCGCGTGCGCTTGGTTGCTCATGTCCTCCTTGCCGCCGAACGCGCCGCCGTTCGACACCAGCGTGACCGTGACCGACTCGTTGCCGATCGCGAGCATCCGGGCGATGTCGTCGCGGTCGTCCCACACGCCTTGACCGCCTGAGTACACCTGCAGATGGCGCTCGTCTCCCTCGCCGGACGGAACGGCGAGCGTGCTCTCGGGTTCGAGGAACGCATGCTCGATGCGCTGGGTCTGGAACACCTCGTGCACCGCATGAGCCGAGGCGGCAAGCGCCGCGTCGACATCGCCACGGGCGTACTCGGTGGTGCTCAGCACGTTCGACGAGGTCTGCCACACAGCGATCGCCGCGTCTGGAGCGAGCGCTGCCACGGCGTCGGTGACAGGAGGATGGACCTCATAGGTGACCTGCACGTGTTCGGCCGCAGCTCGAGCCTGCTGACGAGTGTCTGCCACCACGATCGCGAGCACGTCGCCGGCATAGGAGGTGCGACCGCCCACGGGGATCATCACCGGCCAGTCCTTGTGGATGATGCCGACCATCAGCTCACCCGGCACGTCCGCCGCGGTGAACACGGCGCGAACGCCCGGTATGGCCAGCGCCCCAGAGACGTCGATCGCCACGATGTCGGCACGACCATGAGCCGTGAGGTGCAGTGCGGCGTGCAACATGCCAGGTGCGCGCATGTCGTCCACGTACCCTCGATCCCCGAGGGTGAGCTCCGCAGCCTCGTACTTGGCACCCGATCCACCGACGGTCGACGAGAGCACCGGCGTCATCTGCCGGCCGTGTGCGACGGCCTCGATCGCGTCGAGCACCTTGACGTAACCGGTGCAGCGACACAGGTGCGCACCGAGGTGGCGAGCCATGTCGGCACGCTGGAGATCCGGTCCCTTCTTGTCGATCTGGGCCTTCGCCCGCATCACGATGCCGGGGATGCAGAATCCGCACTGGAGCCCGCCACACGCGGCGAAAGCGTCGGCAAAGCGAGTGCGCTCGGCTGCATCGACACCTTCGAGTGTGAGGATCTGCTTCCCGGCCACCTTGGCCACCGGCTGCTGACAGCTCACGATCGCCTTGCCATCGATGTGCACCGTGCAGCACCCGCACTGACCACTGGGCGAACATCCGTCCTTGGCCGACGTGAGATCGAGTTCGTCACGCAACGCGGACAGCAGATGCGGATGATCCGGCCGAACCGCCACGGGGACACCGTTGACGGTGAACTCGATCGGGTCGGCAAGTGGTGTCGCGTCGGTCACGCTTGACATTTTGTCAAACGAACGGGCCGACGCGTTACCACGGCTTGAAGTTCTCGTCCGTGGAGGCCGTGACGCTTCTCCACCCATGGCTACCCTGGTGCACCGTGACTGGAGGGATTCGCGCGGCCGGGACGACGACGAGCGATGTCGATGTCGATGTCGATGTCGATGCCGATGCCCTCCCGGCCGTCCACATCCTCCAGATCCTCGACACGTCTCGCGAGCAGGCGTTCGACGACCTGGTGGCACTGGCGGCGCAGATCACCGACGCGCCGGTCGCTGCCATCACGGTCGTCGACGATGCCCGCCTGTACGTCAAGGCCTCGATCGGGCTCGACGTCGTCGAGTTCGACCGCTCCCTCTCCGAGTTCGTCCTCGCGCACGACGAGACGATCTGCGTCAACGATCTGGCTGCCGTCCCGGAGTTCGCCGACCATCCCATGGTCACCGGCCCACCGAACCTCCGCTCCTTTCTCGGGGTGCCCGTCCATGCCCCTGACGGCACGCCGATCGGCATGCTCTCCGTCGGAGACACGGCCCCGCGGGCGTTCAGCGGCGAGAAGGTCTGGGCGGTCGAGGCGTTGGGCCGGCAGGTCGAGCAGTTGTTCGCGCTCCGCATCACGGTCAGCCTTCGCTCAGCCGACCGCGACGAGGCCGTGCTTCGCCAGGGCAGGTTCCGCAGCGTGCTGCAGGCGCTCGCCAACGGCGTCATCGTCTACACCGCCGACGGGACGATCGAAGATCTCAACAGGTCGGCCGAGGCGATCTTCGGCGCCACCCGCGACGACCTGCTCGGTCAGAACGCCCTGAACAGCGAGGCGATCCACGAGGACGGCAGCGTCTTTCGAACCGAGGATCGCCCGATGGCGATCACGCTCACGTACGGCATCGAGGTCCGCGATGTCGTCATGGGACTGACCATGCTCGACGGTCAACGCAAGTGGCTGCTCGTCAACTCGTCGCCGTTGTGGGACGGGGGCGGTCGCAGCAGCGGTGCCGTGGTCACGTTCTCGGATGTGACCGACCTGCTCACGCTGAACAACCAACTGCAGGAGTCCCTCGGCGAACTGGCGAGGGCAGCACAGGAGCGCGCTGCGTTGCTCTCCTCGGTGTCGCACGACATCCGCGCTCCGCTCGCCGCGATTCGGATGATGACCGAGATCCTCGAAGACCGCGCCGATGCGATCACCGAGACCCAACGGAACGAGTTGATCCGTCGCGTTCGCGCCGAAGCCCGACGAACCGAGGGAGTGCTCACCGATCTCGTGTCGGCGAACCGCGTGGGCACAGGGCTGGAGGCGCCCCGACGAAAGCGGATCGACCTCGAACAACTCATCTACGCACGGGCGCGCGAGTTCGACGGGGTCGACCACACGATCCGCGTGGGGGAGCTGTCGGGCGACCTCACCCTGTGGGCCGATGCGGCTCAGCTCGAGCGCATCATCGACAACCTCATCTCCAATGCGATCACACACACCCCTCCGGGCACGAAGATCATCGTCGAGGCGACCGAGCACGACGGCCGGATCGAGCTGGCGATCGATGACGACGGCCCCGGCGTGCCCGAGGTGATGCGCGCCCGCGTGTTTTCGGCCTACGTGCGAGGTGAACGAGCTGCCGACCGGCCGGGCACGGGTCTCGGCCTGTTCCTCGTGCAGCAGTTCGCCCAGTTCCATGCCGGGTCGGCACGGTGCACCGTCAGCGAACGAGGCGGAGCCCGATTCGTGGTGACGCTGCCCCGCCGGCCCGGTCAGACGGTGCCGGAGGGCGTGTAGTCGTCGGGCCAGGTGGCGTCGGATCAGGTGGCGTCGGGGAGCAGGCCAGCGCGACGGGCGATGGCCACGGCCTCGAGTTGAGAGTGGGCTCCGAGTTTGCGGAGCACCTCTTTCACGTAGCCCCTCACCGTGTGCACGCTGAGGAACAGTGCCGACGCAATCGTCGGAGTGTCGCGACCCTTTGCCAAGAGGTACAGCACCTCGATCTCGCGAGGCGTGAGGCTGAGTGCCGACACCGTGTCTTCGGATGCATCGGACGTGATGTCGATGTACGCGTCCCCGGAGACGGCGTCACGAACGGCCTGGACGATCTCGGCGATCGAGCTCTCCTTGGCGAGAAACGCCGAGGCACCTGCGAGCGCGGCAAGCCGGCGAAGACCGCTGTCGGCATGGCCGGTGATCATGACCAATTTGACCCTGGGGTCGGCGACCAGGATGCGGCGGATGCCTTCGACACCATCGACGAGCGGCAACTGCCAGTCGATCACCACCACGTCAGGACGCTCGCTGAGCACCCGCTGGATGGCCGTCTCGACGTCAGCGACGCATCCGATCGACTCGAATCCTGGCTCGATCGAAATCGCAAGGCTGAGTGCCTCCGCGTATGAGCGATGATCGTCGATGACGAGCACTCGCAGGGACGATGTGATCGTGGCATTCATGGTTCAACCCTTTTCGCTGCAGTCCACCGAAGCAGTCCACCGAAGCAGTCCACCGAAGTAGACCACCGAAGCAGACGACGGTGTCGATCGATGGTGACGTGAATGCGAACTCTCCCCTGAACGCACTCGGCACTATAACCCTGACGCCCCCGTCTTGGGGGGCGGCCCATTTGGGGGGTCTTCGATTGGGGGATTTCACCCAAATCGATCCCTCGGAGTTGACTTTTCGGGTGTGGACCCCCGTTGCCCTCCGGTTGGCGTCTCTCGGAACCGGGCGCGGTTCACTCGATGACGACGCCTCGCTGCGACGTGATCCGCCCGTACACCTCGGGGCGCCGATACCGATCGAAGTCGAACAACGTGGCGGTGTAGCGCGCACACCAGTCGAGGTCGCACCGAGCGATGATCAGCTCGTCGTCGGTCGTGAGTGCTTGGGCGACGATCTGCCCGCTGGGGGCCACGATCATCGACTGTCCGAGCGAGTCGACGCCTTCTTCCACACCTGCCTTCGCCACACCGACGACCCAGCTCCCGTTCTGGTAGGCGCCTGCTTGCATGACGAGCGCGTTGTGGAATCCCTGGAGGACATCCTGACTGGGGTCCGGCACGTAGTGGATCGGCGTGTTGTAGCCGCAGAGGATCATCTCGACACCCTGCAGACCCATCACCCGGTAGCTCTCGGGCCACCGTCGATCGTTGCAGATCATCATGCCGATCCGACCGCGGAAGGCCGGCCATACCCCGAAGCCCTCCGGGCTCGGTTCGAAGTAGTACCGCTCCGCGTGTTGAAAGGGGCGATCCGGTTCGTGGTGCTCGTGTCCGGGAATGTGCGTCTTCTTGTACGTCGCGACGATCGAACCGTCGCGCTCCACCAACGTCTGCACGTTCCACCGGCGCACCGCGCCGTCGGCGTCGGTCTCCTTCCACGCATAGCCCAGGCAGAACCCAACGCCGAGCCGCTTCGCCTCGTCGAACAGCACCTGCGTCTCGGCGTTCGGCATCGACGTCTCGTACCAGTGGTCGGCTTCAGCGATGTCGTCGACGAACCAACGGGGGAAGAACGTCGTGAGGGCGAGCTCGGGGTAGACCACCAGCTCCACGCCGTGGCGGTGCGCCTCGTGGAGCAGCGCCACCAGACGGTCGACCACCTGGGAACGGGTGTGATCGCGCTGGATGGGCCCGAGCTGGGCGGCGGCGACGGCGAGCAGACGAGTCATCGCACGTGAGAATAGGGCCGCCGATCGGCTGAGCGGCGCCCGCCTCGATCTCACTCAGCGGCTGACGCCCGCGGGGCCGGCTCGAGACAGCTGGTCGTCGGGTCAGCAGCTGACGGCGGCCTGGGCAGCGGCCGCGTTGCCGTCGGCCACCAGCCAGCACAGTCCAGGTCGCGGCGGAACAGGCGGATGGCGCGGCAGCGCCACCCCGAGCACGTCGCCGTCGAGGTCGGATCCCGAGGCCATCACCACACCACGGCGACTCCGCCGCAGCTCACCGAGCCACTGGCCGTACGATGCGCGCACGGCATCGCCCCGGCACGAGGCGACGACGGTGAGATCGTTCGGACGACGCGCGATCATCGCCATCAGGCGGGCGTCGACGTCGGCGACGAGCTCGGCATCATCGATCACGAGCAACACTGGCCGGCCCTCGTCGAGGCCGCGTTCAACCTGATCGATCGCCTCTGCCGTCGCTGCGGCAACCTCGCCACGAGGCAGTCGCCGCGGCGCGAGCACCACCTGAGCAGCGTCGGGGCGAGCGTCCGACCAACAGCGCCGCATGTGGGTGAGCACCTCACTGCGGCCAGAACGGGCCGGACCGACGATGAGCAGGTGCTCGCCCATCGGAACGTCCAACGAGATCGGCTCGAGGCTGCGGTGCGAGATGCCGAGCACCGGTCGCCAGACCCGACCGTCGAAACCTGACAGAGGCAGCTCGCGAGCCAGGACACGATCGGGCAACACCTCGATTCGCTCGACCCGTTCTGATGGTCGAGACGACCCGCACGACTCACCGACCAGGGAGGCCGTGTCCGCATCGGTCTCGACGACGGTGGGCCAACCGGCGAGCTGGGCCTCGCTACCATCGGAGGCATCCACCATCCTTCCCGGGATCGCAGGTGGCATCGCTGCAGCCCGTACACCGAAGGCGGCACCTTCGTTCGGCTCGTGGAGGTGCAGGATCCATCGCCGAGCACAACGTGCCACGACGGCCGGCCCCAATCCGCTCACGCCGTCGTTGCCCAGCAACAACGTCACTCCTGGTGGCGTGTCGAGCAGCAGTGCCTCGATCTGGTCGTGCACGGCGGAACGCGATGGTGCTTCCACATCCCGCCGCAGTGCACCGATGCCGTCGATCGCCACCACGCGGCCGCCGACGGGTGGGGGTGCCAGCGCTCGGGCACAGGCACGCTCGAGCCGCTCGTGCTCGTTGAGTCGCACCACGCCGGCACATCGCGCCAGACGCGCCACGTCGTCCCATCGCCTATCGCCCATCGCGTCGATCACCAGCAACTCCGGCGGTGATCCGCCACGTTCGAGCGATCGCACAGCGATCGAAGCGAGCGTGGTGGTGACTCCGCTCCCAGGCGAACCGACCACGAGCACATGGCCGTCCGAGGGTCGCCAGACGAGCACGTCCTGTCGCTGCAGGTCGGGCCGGTCGATGATGCCCAGTGCCACGCTCGACGCACCCCCGCACTCCACCGAATCGTCTCCACGACCATCCTCCGCGGCATGTCCTGTCGCGACCTCGGCGGTGGACGGCCCGAGTCGCGCCGGGTCGAGGGTGAGCGGCAACGGATCACACCACGGACGGCTCGGAAGACCTGCGCCGTAGGTGTCGGCGGCAGCGATGATCTCCTCGACGAGTCGACCAGTCGACCGCACACGCGCCGACTGGATCTCCACCCGCTCCCCCGGCCCGAGCCGAACGACGGCCCGGCCGGCCGCAGAGCGGCGGATCGATGCCGGGCCGGCATCGCCCACCACATCGACCGCCTCCGACGCCTCCTGCAGACGAAGCGCGATCCGAAGGTCGGTGTTCGTGCGGATCTCGTCGCTCACGACACCGCTGGGTCGCTGCGTGGCCAGAACGAGGTGGATCCCGAGGCTGCGTCCGCGACGGGCGACGTCGACCAGTGAGTGCAGCAGATGTGGGTGTTCCATCGCGAGCGCGGCGAACTCGTCGACGACGATGACGAGCCGTGGCATCACCGGTTCGCCGAGCCGCTCCCGCGCCGCGGTGAGATCGCTGCAACCGTGCCGGCGAAGGAGTTGCTCGCGAGCGGTGACCTCCGCGCGGAGGCTGCGCAAGACCCGGTCGGCCATTCGCGGTTCGAGGTCGGTCACCACACCGACCACGTGTGGCAACGCGGTCAGATCGTCGAACGTCGCGCCACCCTTGAAGTCGACCAGCACGAACGCCAGTTGGTCTGGCGGGACACAGACAGCGAGCGAGGCGATGAGCGTCCGCAGCAACTCGCTCTTCCCGGATCCGGTGGTGCCGGCTACCAGTGCATGCGGTCCGTCCCGCACCAGATCGATGTCGATGACACCCTCGACACCAACGCCGAGCGGAGCGCCCGGACGTGCATCCGGGCCGAGGCGTCGCCACCCCGCCACGATGCCGGCTCGGTCGGTCCCGAACCCGCTGACGAGCAGGGACTCGAGACGCACGTCGCCCGGGAGTGCACGAGCACGATCGGTTTGCGCCTCGGGGTCGGACCACCTGGCCAGCGACCGAACGAGTGCGGTCGCTGCCTCCTCGCCCAGACCGGTCAGGCGAAACCGCCCACCCGCGCCCCCTGCAGCTGCACCGATCGGATCGACGACCACGTCTGGTGCGGGGCGACCTTCGTGGTCGAGTCGCATGCCGCCATCAGCAGTGGTGACGGCAACGGTGGAACACACGGCGGGAACCTCGCGGTCGGGGGGCACGCAGGTCAGCAGACCCGCATCGGGCCAGTGGTGCAGCACTCGACGCAATCCGCTCGTGCGCACGGCGACTTCGTCGACCTCGTCGGTCACCACCAGCAGATGTCGGTCGACGGGCGTGGCCACCACCCCACCACGGGTCTCACCAACCGCGTCTCCAACCCTGTCTCCAACCCTGTCACCAACCCTGTCACCACATCGCTCGGCGAGCACCTCGGCGAGCGCACCCGAATCGTGGGCCACATCGCCGGCCGAGGTGAGGCGCACATGAGGCAACCCTGCGGCCCAGTGCCATCGTTGCGGGCACGTCGACACCACCAGCAACTCCCAGTCGGCCGGACCGGTGGTGACGGCGAGTTGCACGATGAGCGCCCGGGCACCGGCCATGTTGTTCGGGCCGGTGATCGCGATGCGAGCACCAGCGGCGAGGTCGATCGTGATCGGCACCCGATCGAGCACGAGAGCGGGTGTGCGAGGGTCGGGGCGGACCCTGACCGTTCCGATGCCCAGAACGACGGTGAACGCATCGCCGTGTGCCGGCCTTCGCTGCCACAGTTCCGCTGGGGCGCGGTGGGCGGCCGCCACCGCCCCGACCAGACCAGGTTGCGCCAAACGACGCACGACACCGAGGCGCCGCCGACACCGCTCGTTCTCATCGGCGCGGCGGGCCGCCATCGCGGCGTGATCCCGGGCCCGGCACCGCTCGCGCCGTCGATGGCGCAGTCTGCCGACGACCCATGTGCTGACCGCGACAGCGGCGCCCACCGCACCCATCATTGCGAACATCGGCTGGTGTACCGCGACCGCGATCGCGATGCCGATCATGAGGGTCACCAGCGCGGGCGCGACGGCGACCTGGCTCTCGCCCCGCGCGAAACGGTCGAGCACTTCGCGCCCGTCGAGAACCTCGCGCCCGTCGAGATCCTCGCCAGTGATCGCCCCGAGATCGTTCGGCCGCTCATCGACTCGGCGGCGTGCTTGGCGCACCACCACGCCACTGACGGCGGCCCGCTCATCGGTGAACCGTTCGGCCACGGGGTCGTCGGAGCGACTGCCGCTCAGATCGTCGGAGCGCTTCCGGCTCGGCACGGGGAGGACCGAGAGGATGGACGTTCCGATCCCCAGATTCCCATCACCATCGTCGATGACCGGTCGCCTCCCGGCGAGCTGGCACCAGCCCGGGGCCATGTCGGCGACCTCTGGCAGATCGAGTTCGAGGTGGAACGGTTCGAGGCCGGGGTCAGCACAGCGGACCGTCGCGAGCGGAGACCGGCCGACGAGATGTCGCCCCGGCGCCACGTGGACCGTGCGGCCGGCGTCGGGCCCGCAGGTCCAGATGAGCCGCCACCACACGGGCGCGTTATCGAGGCCGGCGAGGTCATCGAGGTCATCGCGGCCGGCGAGGTGATCGATGCCGTCGATGACCTCGAGGTTGGTGCCGAGCGGGGTGGGCAGCAGGTTCACGCCACACAGAGGTGCGGTCCGCGGGCACGTCCGGAAAAGTTCAGCCCCATCCCCCTCGCCTTGACGAACTCTTGACGAACCCTTCGAGCGGCGGTGAGTCGACCGGTGAGCCGTGCGGAGAGGGCGAATCGGCACCGTCTCGTCATGCATCGACCCATTCCGTCCTCATCGTCCTCCAGCACCCCGAGTCGGCACGACCCGTCGGACCCGGCCGCCGATCGACCCGCACCGCTCCCGTCGTTCCGGGCCGTCAGGCCCGCACCGCACCACCTGCTGTCGCGGCTGCAGCTCGAGTGGGACCGGCTGGTCCGATCACCCGCGATCCTCCGGCAGGCCCGCACCTGGGAGCTGCCCGTGGCCAGATTCGCATCGCTGGACGAACTGTTGCGGGCGGCAGGGCTGGGTCGGCACGAATGCGGCGAGCACGGTGATGACGAGCTCCTCGCCGCGCTCGTGTCGATCGCCCACCACGACGACCTGGCGGCTCGAGTGGTGCTGCAGCGCCTGCTCCCGGGGGTGTCGTCGATCGTTCGCCGGCGGCACTCGTTCTCCGCCCAGCTCGAGGCCACCGACGAGCTCCTCGCCGCGATGTGGACGGTGATTCGGACCTATCCGATCGAACAGCGCCCGCGTTACGTTGCAGCAGGTCTGCTCCGGGCGGCGGACTACGCCGCATTCCAGCGGTTCCAGCGCCGGCAGGCGGTTCACATCCCGCAGCCGACATCGACATTCGATCGTTGGCTCTCCGACGACGTTGCCGTCACGCCGGCCGAAGAGTTGGCGGAGCTGCTCGACATGGCCCGCGCTGCCGGCATGGCACCGGACGACCTCGAACTTGCGGAGCGGTTGGGCCGCGGCGAATCGACCATGCAGATCGCCGCGTTGCGGGCCGTGACCGACCGAACGATCCGCAACCACCGCGCCGCGGTGGCATATCGCCTGCGAGCTGTCGCCAGAGCCGCGAGCTGAGCACGCCAACAGCGCCCATCACCCGGTCACACGCCACCCGGTCACACGCCACCCGATCACACGCCACCCGGTCAGACCACACCGAGTCAGACCAGGCGGGGCCGGGTCGGATCAGACGGTCTCGCTCATCAGCCAGGCGAGGTGCTGGATCATCGGGGGGATGCACCGCTCGATCACGTCGTACATGGTGCGGTAGGCCTCGGGGCCCTTGCCCCACGGGTCGCTCAGCTCTTCGTCTCCCGGCATGCCATACGGATCCCAGCGCCGCAGCAGCTGCAGTTGTTCGGGTTCGACGGTGCGATAGAAGCCGCTGCGTTGATCGATCGATCCGCCGAGCCGGCGAAGGTCGTCGATGTTGTAGGAGTCCATCGCCACGATCAGATCGAACCGTGCGAAGTCGTCTGGATGGATGAGCCGGCCGATGTGGTTCACCCGGAACCCACGACGTGCACCTTCGGCAGTGGCGAGCGGGTGGGGGTGGTCGCCACGGTGGTGCCCGGTGGTGCCCGCCGAGTCGAACACGATGTTGGACAGACCCTGTGCCGCCGCGACCTGCATCGCCACTGCGTGCGCGGCTGGGGAACGGCAATGGTTGCCCATGCACGCGAACAGCACAGATATCGGCAGCGCCCCTCCCATGCCCGCGAGTATCGCAGCCTCGCGCACCCCTCATCAGCGGTGAGTGGTCACCTTGAACAACTCTTGCCGCCCGTGACCGATCTGTGGCCGGAGGTGCGACGGTGCGTGGCGGATTCAGGCCGTCGGTTCGAGAGCGCAGGCGTCTCAGGAGGCCGTGAAGCGACGGAGGCGGAGGCTGTTGCTGAGGACGAACACGCTGGAGAACGCCATCGCTGCGCTGGCCACCACCGGCGAGAGCAATCCCGACGCGGCGAGCGGGATCGCGGCGACGTTGTAGGCGAAGGCCCAGAACAGGTTCCCCTTGATCGTCGACAGAGTGCGTCGGCTGAGGCGAACAGCGTCGGCGACCGCGGGCAGCTCGGAACGGACCAACGTGAGGTCGCTCGCCTCGATCGCGACGTCGGTGCCCGATCCCATCGCGATGCCGAGATCTGCTTGCGCCAGGGCTGCCGCATCGTTCACGCCGTCACCCACCATGGCCTCGACCGCTCCCGCGGCCTGCAGTGTGCGCACGACCTCCAACTTGGCGGCGGGCATCACGTCGGCGTGGATGTCGGTGCTGGCGATGCCCACCGCAGCACCTACGAGCTCGGCGGTCGCTCGATTGTCGCCGGTGAGCAGCACGGGCCGCAGGCCGAGTGCACGCAACGCTCGCACCCCTGCGGCGCTGCTCGGCTTCACCGTGTCGGTCAGGCCGATGGTGCCGAGCAACTCGCCGTCGGCGACCACCTCGATCATCGTCGTAGCTGCGCCGACCTCGATCGGGTTGCCGACGGTGTCGACCGACGCCCGTCGCACCGTCACCTCGACACCGTCGACCGTGCCGTGGGCGCCGACACCAGGCTCGTTGCGAAACTGTTGGACGACGGATCGAGCGATACCGGCACGGTCGGTGTAGGCGACGACCGCTCGAGCGATGGGGTGCTCGCTCGCGGCTTCGACCGCGCCCGCCATCGCCAACATCCGATCCAGTCCGAGCGGGTCGGCGGTCCACACCTCCGCGACCTGCATCACGCCGGTCGTGATCGTGCCGGTCTTGTCGAGCACCACCGTGTCCACCCGCCGCGTGCTCTCCAACACCTCCGGACCCTTGATGAGGATCCCGAGCTGGGCGCCTCGACCGGTGCCGACGAGCAGAGCCGTCGGCGTGGCCAGACCGAGCGCACAGGGGCAGGCGATGATCAACACCGCCATCGCCGGGCCCATCGCGTCTTCGAAGCTGCCGGTTCGCCCGAACCACACACCGAGCGTGGCGACCGCAAGGGTGACCACGACCGGGACGAACACGGCCGCGACACGGTCGGCCAACCGCTGGACCGGCGCCTTGCCGCTCTGAGCCTGCTCGACGAGGCGCGCCATGTGGGCAAGGGTGGTGTCGGCGCCCACGCGACTCGCCTGCACGACCAGGCGGCCGTCGATGTTGATCGTGGCACCGATGACGGCATCACCCACCTGCACATCTCGAGGCAGGCTCTCACCCGTGACCAGCGACGTGTCGATCGATGACCGACCGTCGACCACGGTCCCGTCGGTGGCGATGCGTTCGCCGGGGCGCACCACGAAACGATCCCCCACCATCAGGTCGCCTGCCGGCACCTCGCGCTCGCCACCGTCGGCATCGAGCAGCCGGGCGACGCTGGCGCCGCGTTCCAGCAGGGCGCGCAACGCGCCACCGGCCTGGCGCTTCGACCGGGCTTCGAAGAACCGCCCGGCCAGGATGAGCGCAACGGTGGTGGAGGCGACCTCGAGGTACAGGTGGTGGTTGTCGCCGACACGACCGACGAGTGACATCTCCATCGTCATCCCGTTGTCGCCGGCGGCGGTGAAGAACAGTGCGTAGGCACTCCAACCGAATGCGGCGAGCACACCGATCGACACCAGCGTGTCCATCGTGGCCTCAGCTTGACGGAGGTTCTTCCAGGCGACGCGGTGGAACGGCCATGCGGCCCACGTGGCCACGGGCATCGCGAGCGCAAACGCGAGCCACTGCCAGTTCCGGAACTGCAACGCGCTCACCATCGACAGCAACAGCACGGGCAGCCCCAGCGTCGTCGCGACGACGAGTCGTTGCAGGAGCGGGTCGGCCCAGGCGGACACAGCGGCGGCCGGAAGTTCGCCTTCGCCACGACGGCTGGGCGATGACGGCACGCGCGCGTCGTAGCCGATGGACTGCACGGTGGCGATGAGGTCGTTGGGTGACGTTGCCGCGGGGTCGAACGACACCGTCGCCTTCTCGGTCGCGTAGTTCACCGAGGCGACCACGCCGTCGAGACGGTTGAGCTTCTTCTCGATCCGGGCTGCACATGCCGCGCAGGTCATGCCGCTGACCTCGAGGTCGACGTGGCCCATTGCAGCGACCTTGCCGGGATCGTCGAGCGCCGTCACGACCCCTCCTCCATGTCCATCGGCTCGGTGTCGCTGTGGTCCATCTGGTCGGCGGGCTCATCGCGTGTCGGGAACTGGGCCCCGAGTGCATACGCGCCGCCGAACGCAACGACGAGGACCACGGCGAATCCGGCGAGGCGGTTGCGAATGCGAGTCATCGGCTGGTCCGTTCGAGGGGGTGCGTGAGTGTGGGTGTCGGTGGATGAAGGTGGATGTGGGTGATCGAAGGCTCAGCCGACGGCTTCGAAGCCGGCCTCGTCGACCGCGGCGAAGATCGCCGTGCGGTCGAGGTTCGTGCCCTCGACGACGACGGCCTTGGTGACGAGATCGACATCGACCGTGTCGACGCCGGCGAGCTTGCCGATCTCGCCCTTGACGGCGGCCTCGCAATGGCCACAGGTCATGCCGGGAACGGTGAAGTTGAGCGTTGTCATGGACTGACTCCTTGCGTGGGTGCGCCGGGTGAGGCCGACGCAGCGGGTTGGTGATGGATGAGGTGTTTCGGTCGAGAGGTTCGATCAGGCTCGCAACAGACGTTCGACGGCCTTGGTTGCTTCGTGGACGAGTTCGGTCGTGCGGGCGCCGTCGCCAGACGCTGCTGCACCTGCGACGCAGTGCTGGAGGTGCTCGTCGAGCAACCGGACACCGACACCTTGGAGGCCCTTGCTGACCGCAGCGAGTTGCGTGAGGACGTCGATGCAGTAGGTGTCGTCCTGGATCAACCGCTGGAGCCCGCGCACCTGCCCTTCGATCCGCTTGAGTCGAAGGATCAGCTGCTGTTTGTCACCGTGGTATCCGGGTTGCACGACACCACTATACCCATAGGGGGTATGGGTACGCAACACGAAGCGGCTCAGGGTCGTTGTGTGAAGGTGGGCTTGCGCTTCTCGAGAAACGCCGCAATGCCCTCCTGGGCGTCAGCCGTCATGCACGACGAGGCCATCAACTCGATCGCATACGAGTACGCCTTGTCCTGGTCGAGGTCGACCTGGGCGTAGAAGCCGCGCTTGCCGAGCGACTTCGACAGCACGCTGCCGCGCGTGGCACGGCGGATGAGGTCGTCGACTGCGGAGTCGAGCTGATCGTCGGGCACAGCTCGGTTGATGAGGCCCCAGTCCGCGGCTGTCGCAGCGTCGACAGGGTCGCCGGTCATCGCCAGCTCGAGCGCTCGCTTTCGGCCGACGTTGCGCGCCACGGCCACCAACGGGGTGTGGCAGAACAACCCGCCCTTGCCGCCGGGGATGGCGAAGGCCGCGGATTCGGCGGCGATGGCCAGATCGCACGTGGCGACGAGTTGACAGCCGGCGGCCGTCGCCAGCGCGTGCACTTTTGCGATCACCGGCTGAGGGATCGACTGGATCGTGTCCATCATGTCGGTGCACAGCCGGAGCAGTCGTCGAACATGGGCGAGGTCGGCGCCAGCCATGTCGCCGAAGTTGTGGCCGGCCGAGAACACGGGGCCGTTGGCCGCAAGGATCACACCGAGCGCATCGCTCGCGCCGACCTCTCGGAAGGCCTGCACCAGTTCGGCCATCACCCCATCGGCGAGCGCATTTCGTTTGTCCGGCCGGTTCAGGGTGATCGTGGTGATCGTGTCGTCGGTGCTGACAAGGAGGTGCTGGTAGCTCACCGGGCCAGTGTCGCGCAGTGTCGATGGACGAGGGTCACTCGGCGCCGTCCACCCCGCCGGAACCGCCGTTGGCGCGACCCGACTCGACCGGGGCCCGTCGCTTCGAGGTGGCGAGAGGACGGACGGCGGCCCGGCTCCATCCCATGCCGGCCAGCTTGCCAGGGGGCGGCCACAGGTCGTCACGGCTGTACGCCCACCATTCGAACGGGTTGGTGTAGTACGAGCACGACTCGATCACCTTCGCGAGCCGCAGCGGGTGGCGACGGCGGCGCACCAGCCAGATGACGGTGCCGGCGAGGACACCGCTGAGCGACCAGGCGAGGTAGAGCACGGGGTACATCGGACCGAACCATCTGCTCTGCCACACGTGCACATCCTCGTGGTCGGTGATCAACCGCCGCCGACGAGCAGCATCGACGTTGCCGGCACCCGAGATGACGTTGCCGATCGTGAACGCAAATCCCGACTTCAGTGCCACGCCGCGTCGGTACACGTGGCGGTTCTGCCGAAAGCCGAGGCCAGGCACCAGTCCCGCATCACGCATCACCGCCGCGCCCAGATGAGCCAACAGGCCGATCGCCACCGGCATCAGCGCCCAGGTGCTGTCGAGCACGAACGCCAGCCAGCCGGCACCGCGTCGCCATGCATACACGCCACGCCACCCGCCGATCGCGCCGTTGACCGTTGCGACTGCGCCGAACACCACCCCCACCACTGGATGGACGATCCATCCGACGCACCAGCCGATCGCTCCACCAGCCGCAGCGGTGAGCGCCGTCTCGGCGACGCGGCCGGTCCGAGACCGGAGATCGTGTTCCGCGGCGATGGGGCGCACCGCCCCGACGGTAGCCGCACCCGTCCAACGCTCGAGCCGAACCTCGACGCGGCGCGACTCGAACGAGGCGCGATCAACCGTGTGCAGTCGCCTCCCGCCAACGCGCCACGTACTCCTCGACGTCCTGGGGCATCAGACTGGTCGGCGGACCATTCGGGCTGCCGTAGCGGTTGACCGTGCGGATCCGTTGGTTCAGCTCCTCGACGGCCTCGCGCACGGCGCGCTCGGTCGTGAAGCTGGACAGGTGAGCGCGCAGGTCGTCGCGGTCGCGCCTGACTGCAAGGCTGGGGGGCACGGTGCTGATGTCTTCGCGGCGAAGCTTGTCCTTCACCCACCACAACTCGTCGCGGGGAGCATCGAGCCCATCGATCGGCTGCCCCTTGCCGGGCAGTCGATCGAACTCGCCACGCTTCATCGCATCGCGGATCGACTGCTCGACGGCGGTCTCCCAACCCGGACCGAGCCGATGCGGACGTGGCGGAGGCGTCGTCACGAACAGAACGTTAGTTGCGACGCACGGCGTTGCTGGAGTCACCCGCCGACGGCCGACGGCTCCTCGCTCGGTCCTCCGATCCCGCGCGGCCAGACTCACGCCCATAGTCTCGAGCGATGCCAGGGCCTGCCGTCGATGTGCTCCGCCGCTTCGGTGCGGTCGAGGACGATCAGAAGTACACGCGTCTCGTCGAACTGTTCTCGGACGACGCCGTCTACTACGACCCGTTCTTCGGACCTCAACGGGGGCGCGACGCGATCCGATCGTTCATGGGCCACATGGAAGAGATGGTGCCTGCATCCGGCGCGACGTTCCGCGACTGGCACGTGGAGGCCGATCGAGTCGTCGGTTGGGCAACGTGGGTGATGGAGGTCCGGACCCCCGATGGGCCCACCGACATTCCCGGACAGAGCCTGTATCGATTGAACGATGCCGGCGAGGTGACCTTCGTGACCGACTACCTCGATCCGGTCGCCTACCGCAAGCTCCGCGGCGACGCGAAGCGTCCAGACCTGGCGACGGCCACTGGCTTGTCGGCCGGACCACACAACGCCTGCGGACCCGCTCTCGACGTGGTGCGGCGGTTCTGGGAGATCCAGGACGCCGGACGCTATGGCGAGTTGGGCGAGCTGTTCACCGACGATGCCGTGTTCACCGACGTCATCTACGGCCGCATGGGGGGCCATGCCGCCGTCGTCGGCTACCTGCAGCGCATGCAAGCGGAGATGCCCGCCCGAGGGATCCGGTTCGAGCTCGCCGATGCCGCGGGTGACGAAACCGTGGCGTGGAGCCAGTGGTGGTGCCACTTCCCCACCGGCACGGTGCCGGGCTGGACGCTGCACACCCTGCGCGGCGACAGGTTCACGCTCGACGCCGACTACTTCGACACCGTTGCGTCGCGCGAGCTGTCGTCGAGCTGATCGGGTCGGGCTGGGTCGGTCCGAGATGACCGGCGCTCGGTGTTGTCCGTCGAGCTCGCGGATGACATGATCGGTGATCTCGGTGCCGAAGCTGCGCAGTCTCGCGGCATGGGGCGGCGCCCGAAGAGGGGGAAACCATGTCGTCCACTCACCTCGGCCGTGCACACGGCCGACCGAGCCGGTTGTTGCTGACCACGCTGGTCGTCGGCGGCCTGATCGCTGGAGCGTGCAGCAAGAAAGACGACGAGGCTGCCGAGCCGGACACTCCGGCGACCACGGTCGTCGACGACACGACGCCAGACGGGACGGCGCCGGCCGTGACCGAGGACCCCGGCGCCGCGACCACCGTGCCCGCGACCGAACCGCCGGTCGAGGTCGCCGACCCCGTGTACGGCGGCACGCTGCTGGTGAGCGGCGAGGCAGAGGCCACGAACCCGTGGACACCGGGAAAGATCCAGTGCGACCAGTACTGCTACGTCCGCGCCGGCTCGTTCTACGACACCCTGGTGGCGCTCAACGACGACGGCGTGTACGCCGGGGTTCTGGTCGAGAGCTACGAGCCGAACGCCGACTTCACCGAGTGGACCTTCAAGGTGCGAGCGGGCATCACCTTCCACGACGGGACTCCGCTCGATGCGGCGGCCGTCGTGTACAACCTGCAAGAACACGGGCCGAGTCTGCTGACGGCTGCCGCGGTCGCCGACTTCGGTCGTAATCCCGATGCCACGTTCGCGATCGAAGCCACCGATGACATGACGTTCACGATCAAGACGGGCAAGGGCGGCGACCTCTCGCAGCCTGTCGCGTGGGCGACGCTGCCCGCATTCCTGTCGGGTCAGATCGGCTTCGTCGCTTCGCCGACGTGGCTCGAGGCCGTCAAGGCCGGCACCGCGGACGAGACGAAGGCGGTCGGAACAGGGCCGTTCATCGTGGAGAGCTACGCGCCCAGAGACAAGCTGGTCGTCACGCGAAACCCTGACTACTGGCGAACGGATGCCGCTGGCAACCAGCTGCCGTATCTCGACGGAGTCGAGTTCCGAGTGATCGAAGACAGCGAGACCGCTGCCGAGGCTCTGCAGTCCGGCGACATCGACATCTTCGCCACGTCGGCATCCGTCGTGATCAGCGACTTCCGCGAGCTCGCCGACGAGTTCCCGATGTCCGAACAGAACCAGTTCGTCGAAACCAACTACACGATGATCGACCTCGACAAGCAGGGTCCGCTGCAGGACAAGCGAGTGCGCTGTGCGCTGTCGAAGGTGATCGATCGTCAGGAGCTCATCGACCTCACCGGCGGTGGCATCCTGCAGGTGGCCAACGGTCTGTTCTCACCGGGTCAGGAGGGCTACCTCGAGGACAACGGCTTCGACACGGCACAGGACATCGAAGGCGCACAGGCGCTGATCGACGACTACCTCGCCGAGAATCCGGGCCCGATCGTGGTGCAGTACGGAACCACCGTGTCCGCGATCAACAGCCAGATCGCCGAGCTGACTGCGGGGTACTGGTCCGAGATCGGCGTCGACACCACGATCGTGCAGATCCCCCAGGACCAGTACATCACCAAGGCGTTGTTCGGTGATCCCGACTACCAGATGTTCGGATGGCGCCAACACGGTGGCCGAGGCGTCGACGGACAGTACCTGTGGTGGCACTCCTCGACCGCACAGCCCGACGGTGGCCTGTCGCTGAACTTCGCTCGCCTTCGCGATCCTGTGATCGACGAGAACCTCGAAGCCGCTCGCGGCGAGACCGACCCGGCCAAGCGCCAGGAGTTCGCAGCGAACATCAACCGTCAGATGGCGGCCGAGTGCTGGAACATCCCTGGCTCGTGGACGCTGTGGGGGGTGCCGCACAGGGCCGCCGTGCAGGGCGTGGGCGGTGGAATCCTCCCCGATGGCTCGAAGCGCAGCGAGACGGGCGGTTTCTTCGGGGTCGGCAACATCTGGATCGATCCCGCAGCCGGCTGATTCACCGCGGTAGCGACCTGAAACAGTCACACGATGGCGCCCAGGACCTTCGCGGTCCTGGGCGCTGTCGCGTCTCGGGTGCGGACCCGAGCATCGCATCGACCGCAACCGATCGACCTCGACCGATCGACCGGACCTTCGGTGTCGCGGTCAGTCGTTCCAGCGAGCGACCACGATGGCGACGCCGTCCGCATCGACATCGACCTGGAGCACCTCGTCGCGGCGGTACTCGACGGTGTCGCCGAGATCGAGCGCCGCCACACGCGTGACCGCGATCGACACGAGGTGCTCCTGGCCGTCGTACGCAGGGTCGGCAACGGTGCTGCGGAAGTGCGGAAGCGGCCCGACGAGGTACCACGGATCGACGGATCGTGCATTGACATGATCGAGCCACGTCGTGAAGAACCGTTCGGCGTTCGAACCGGGCACCGCGAACGTCGGACCGAGTGTCTGTTCGTATGCGGCGAGGTCGTCGATCGACCTCAGTTGCTCCAACGCCGCCAGCTCCTGCTTCGTCGAGATCGCGCCGTAGGCCGCCGCTGCTTCACGGGTACCTGCCAGCGGGAGCCGGACGAAGGCGATCTCTTGGTCGAGCGGGGCGAACGCCGATGGAGGCACGCGGTAGACGGTGCCACTGTCGCCGGTCGCAGTGACTTCGAGCCCGTAGGAGACGGGGCCGTCGAGCCATGCGAGGCGTGGGGGTTGGAACACGTGCGATCCGACGATCACGAGCAGCACTGCGAGCGCCCCCACCGCCACGTTGGCGTGCCGAGTCGACCACTCGCGCAAGGACGGCACGAGCAGGAAGACGAGCAGGCCGACCTCGACGGTGATCCAACTGCCGAACCAGAAGCCGGTGAACACGAGCACGCTGAGGTGGAACAGGACCCAACCTGGCACCCACAGACGGAACAGACGCACGTGAGCGACCGCGATCAGCGCTCCGAGCTCGAGCACCAGAGCGCCGAGCCGCAACGGCACGCTGACGGTGTCGACGACGTCGGACATTCGTCGTGCCCAGGTGCCGTCTCCCGCGCCGCGCCAGCCGGCGGTGTAGGCGCTCACCGGGAAGTGCGCGAGATCGTCGGTGGTGGCCCAGTCGAGCGGGATCTTCGATCGACCCGGCAGGAAGAAGTGCGACGCGACGAGCGCCATGAGCAGCACCAACACCCACGCGGTGTCGTCGATGCCGAGGAGCACGCCCACGACGACGACCGCGGCGATGCACAGCAGCGCCATCACCAGCAGCTCATCGATGTTCTGCCCAGCGGTCGTGGAGAACCCGTGGTCGAACTGGTGCGTGACGATGCGCAGCTGCGCCGCGAGGGCCACCAGGACGATCGGCCATCGCCACGCAGCGGCCGCCAGGGCGACGACGGCCACGCGATCGAGCACGTGCCAATGGCCGACGAGGAAGTTGTAGCCGTACATCGAATCCGCCCAGGCGAGCAGCACGACGACGGGAAGCGCGAACCATCGCAACGCCCGGCCATGTTCGAAGCTGTCCCATCCGGCACGCAGTCGAGGAACCAGGACCAGAGCCCCAACACCCACCACGATCGCCAAGGCGACGAGAATCGGACGGGCGCGCACCGCACTGATGAGGAGAACAGGTTGCGCGATGTCGCTGTCGCTCAGCCGGGCGACCATGCGTGTCGCTCGATCGAGCATCACGAACCCGGTCACCATGGCGACGAACGTGGTCAGGTCACGAGCCGACGGATGCATGGCTTCAAGCCGATCCCCGACCGCCGTGCTCTTCACGCCGCAAGTGTCGCGCAGTTCTTTCGCGGCCCGATCCCACCCGGGCGGCCGGCGTCGGTCGCTGGCTGCGTCGTTCGAGGCGTGGCGTGGTGGCCGTACCCGAACGTGACCCGGCTGCTCGATGGTTGCGAGATCGAAGCTCCTGGACGCCGGCGTCGACCAGGACCCGACCCCACGTGGTTGATCAGCGTCGAGCGCAGGGCCTGCTCGATACGTCGGTGATCATCGACCTCGAGCATCTCGACCCGAGCCTGCTCCCGATCGAGTCAGCGGTGAGCGCCATCACCATGGCCGAGCTCGCCGCCGGGCCTCACGCGACACAAGATCCTGACGAACGAGCGCGACGACAGGACAGGCTCCAGCGAGCAGAGGCCGTGTTCGACCCGCTGCCGTTCGACGCC
>JANNQK010000236.1:0-20028 GCA_031400715.1 Actinomycetes bacterium
CCGGGGTTGGGGTGTCCCCGCGGGGTCCCCCCTCTCCGGGCCCCCCCCCCCGGCCGTGCCCGCCCCCCCCCCCCGGGGGCCCCGCCCCCCCCCCCGCGACGCAGGATGCGCAGGCTGCCGGTGGCGCTCTCGAGGGTGAACCGTCCGCTCTCGAGGGCCGGTCGGAAGATCTGCTCGTAGGGCGGTCGGCCGCCGTCGGCCGGGTCGGGGAACACATCGTGGATGGCCAACGTGCCGCCCATGACCACGTGATGGGCCCAGCCCTCGTAGTCGAGCCGAGCCGGCTCCTCACCGTGGCCACCGTCGATGAACACGAACGAGGCGGGGGTGCGCCAGTACGCGGCCACCGTCGGCGACTGCCCCACCAAGGCGACGACATGGTCCTCGAGGCCTGCTTCGTAGAGCGTGAAGCGGAAGATGGGCAGGGTGTCCATGCGCCCGAGGCGAGGATCGACGACCGTGGGATCATGGTGCTCCCAGCCGCTCTGGTTCTCCTCGCTGCCGCGATGATGATCGACGGCGAACAGCACCGTGTGCGCGCATCGCGCGGCCTCGGCCAGCCACACGGTCGATCGTCCGCAGTACGAGCCGATCTCGATGAAGGGGAGTCCCGGCAATCGCCGACCGGCCTCGATCGCAGCCTCGTACAGCGCGTCGCCCTCCTCCGGCGGCATGAACCCCTTGGCCGCGAGCGCATGGGCCCGGGCGACCGGATCGATCGTCACCACTGATCCCAGTGGATGATCGAGTCGGCAGGTGGGCGGGCGGCCGGCTTGAAGTCGGTGCCCTTGGTGTAGGCCAACGGGCTGAGGCAGATCTGTTGCACCTGGTCGAACGGGATGCCCAACACGTCGGCGGCCGCTTGCTCCATCATCAGGTGCACGGTGGTCCAGCACGTACCGAGGCCACGAGCGCGAGCCGCCAGCATGAAGCTCCACATCGCCGGGATCACGTTGGCAGTCATCGATGCCGCCATCATCGCGGGGGCCCCGTCGAGTCGGCCTCCGATCGTGCACGGGATGACCAGCACCGGCGCGTCACCCATGTGCTCGCCGAGGAAGTCCGCCGAGTCTGCGCTGCGTTGCTGTTGAGCGTTCGCATCGGCCTCGCCCTTGTCGATCGATCGGATGTACACACCGTCCATCGACGAGTAGATGCCGTAGCACTGGCGGTAGATCTCGCCGAGCGCCTTGCGCTTGGCCTCGTCTCGTACGACGACGAACTGCATCGTCATCGCGTTGGACCCGCTCGGCGACTGCATCGCCATGCTCACGCACTCCCGAACCACGTCGTCGGCGACCGGGCGGTCGAAGTCGAGCCGCTTTCGGACCGCACGGGTGGTGGACAGGAGTTCGTCGGGGGTGAGCGGCAGGAGCGGCATGTGCCGCACAGTAACCAAACCATCCGAACGAGGTGCACCTCTGCGCTCCGGGATGAGAGACTCCCCTCGTGCAAGCAGCGCTCGACGATCTCGTCTCCCTCCTCGACCTCGAAGTGATCGAGGTGAACCTGTTCCGAGGGCGCTCGCCCGACGAGAACCGCCAGCGCGTCTTCGGCGGACAGGTCGCAGGGCAGGCTCTCGTCGCGGCAACCCGCACCGTCGAAGGCGACCGATTCGTGCACTCGCTGCACGCGTACTTCCTTCGACCTGGCGACCCGACGACGCCCATCCTGTACGAGGTCGATCGCATCCGCGACGGGCGGAGCTTCACCACCCGTCGTGTCGTCGCGATCCAACACGGACGGGCGATCTTCAACCTCCAGGCCAGCTTCCACGTGCGTGAGGCGGGTCCCGACCACCAGATCCCGATGCCCGATGGCATCCCGGACCCCGGTTCGTTGCCGGACTTCAAGACCCGCATGGCCCCGTACAAGGAGCGCATGGGCGAGTGGTACGACCGGCCCCGACCGATCGACATCAGGTACATCGATGGCGATCCGTTCAGCCGCGCCGGCAATCCCACCACGGGCCAGCGAGTGTGGATGCGCGCCGCCGGAAAGCTGCCCGACGACCCCACGCTGCATGCGTGCATCGTCACGTATGCGAGCGACATGACCCTGCTCGACACCACCGTCTTGCCGTTCGGGCTGTCGTGGGAATCGCCGGGCATGCAGATGGCGAGCCTCGATCACGCGATGTGGTTCCATCGCGACTTCCGCGCCGACGAGTGGTTGCTCTACGACCAGGCCGCTGTCTCGAGTGGGAGCGGCCGCGGACTCGCCGGCGGAGCGATCTTCAGACATGACGGCACGCTCGCGGTCACCGTCGTGCAAGAGGGCCTCGCCCGAGTGGGCCGAGAGGCGCTTGCATGACCTCTCGACGCCGTTGGTTCGCCACTGCGCCGCTGCTCGTCTCGGTCGTCCTCAGCGCCTGCGGCGACGACGACGCTCCGGCCGTGTTCCCGAGCGCGACATTCGCCACCCAGCCCGACCAAGCGTCCCCGCTCGACCCGACGAGCACCAGCTCGTCCGCCGCGACGACGCCTGCCGCGACGACCGACACCGACACGACCGACGCGGCGCCGCCGAGCACTCCTCTGGCGTCCACCGTGCCTGTCGAGCCCGTCCAGCCTTCGGTGCCGCTCGGTGATCCAGCCATCGGGCTCGTCCCGATCGGTTCCTTCGAACAGCCGGTCGACCTCGCGTGGCGACGCGAGGACACCACGGCCTACATCGTCGAGCGTGTCGGCCGGATCACCCCGCTGCGGAACGGCAGCGCCGGCACCCCGGTGCTCGACATCACCGACCTCACCGAAGGCGAGGGTGAGCGTGGCCTGCTCGGACTCACCTTCAACGGAGACGGGTCTCGTGCGTATGTGAACCACACCGACAACTCCGGCGACACCGTGATCGCCGAGTACTCGGTCTCTGCCGATGGCACCTTCGACCCCGCGAGTCGGCGAGTGCTGCTCCAGGTCGATCAGCCCTACGCGAACCACAACGGCGGCAACGTCACCATCGGTCCGGACGGGATGCTCTACATCGGAATGGGCGACGGTGGCGACGGGGGTGATCCCCAGCGATTCTCGCTGAACGTGTCGAGCCTGTTGGGCAAGATCCTCCGCATCGATCCCGCTCCCTCCGGCAACTCGCCCTACACCGTGCCTGCCGACAACCCCTTCATCGGCGTTCCGGGTGCCCGCCCCGAGATCTGGTCGGTCGGGGTACGCAACCCCTGGCGCTTCAGCTTCGACTCCCTGACAGGTGATCTGTGGATCGCCGACGTCGGCCAGAACGCGCTCGAGGAGATCACCGTCGCGTGGGCGGCGGACGGCGGCGGCCGAGGACTCAACTTCGGATGGAGTGCGTTCGAGGGCACGGAGCGGTTCAACGACGATCAGTCGCCCGATGGCGCCACGCCGCCGATCCACCAGTACGAACACGGTGATCAAGGCTGCTCGATCAGCGGCGGCGCGGTCTACCGCGGCGTCGAGATCGCTGCGCTCGTCGGTTGGTACGTGTGGGGCGACTACTGCAGCGGCCAGATCCAGGGTCTGCGCGTGCAGGACCGGGCCGTGGTCCAGGTGCTGCCACTGGCCATCCAGGGACAGAACACGGCCATCCGCGTCGGCCCCGACGGTGAACTGTGGGCCATCTCCATCGGTGGCGAGGTCGCCCGCATCGTCCCGGGTTGATCGGCGACCGTCAGGCGAGCGGGCGCCGCATCGCGATCCGAGGTTGCACATCCAGCCCGATGTCGCGTTCGTGGTGTCGAAGCGAGCGCAGGTCGGGCCCGCACTCGTGCATCGGCAACTCCGAGAACCCCAGACTGCGGTAGTACGGCCCGTTGAACGGCACGTCGCGGAACGTCGTCAGCGTGATCGCATCGAAGCCGAGCTCGATCGCTGACCGGCACACCATCTCGATCAGCGCCGTGCCGATGCCGCGTCGTTCGTAGGCACTGCGCACGCTCACCTGGTCGAGATGGGCGTCGTCGTCCATCATCGACATGACTGCGTAGGCCACCACCAGATCTCCTGCAGCCGGATCGGTGACGACCCACCCGCTGTTGCTGTCGATGTGCCCGGCGAGCACTTCGGGAGCCGGGGGCTCGTCGTCGGCGATCTCCGCAAGACCCGTCTCGGCGGGAAGGTCACGGAACCGTCGTCCGGCATCGACCTCGACATCACGCATCGCGTCGATGTCCTCGGCACGGGCGAGCCGGAGGTGGAGAGAGGAATCCATCGCCCGGGTCATGCCACTCGCTCGAAGGTCACCGTGCGGGACTCGGGCGACGTCGACAGCAACTTCACCACGATCCGATCACCGGGGTTCATCCCCGAGGCATCGACACGCGCCACGATCGCCACGTCGCACAGTTGGATTCGGGCGCCGCGCTCGTCGATGTCGGTCACCAACGCATCGAACGTGCGGCCTTCGTTGCCCTGCATCACCACGGCCTCGACGAGGTCGATCACCAGACGGTCGAGGCGATTGCCGGTCGCGTCGGCGCGCGCCATCACCTCGGGCAGCTCGGCGAACGCCGCCTGCACATCGTCGGGCACGGCGCGACCGTTGGCGACGGCCAACGCAGCAAGCACCACAGAGCGATCGGCGAGCCGTCGCAGCGGTGCCGTGGCGTGGGCGTACGTCGCGGCCATGGCCGCATGCCACGGCACGACGCCGTGCTCGTACGGCACGTACCTCGCGCCACCTCCAGCTCGCCGGATGGCCAGGATCATCGCCGCGTGTCGCGGTTCGTCGCCGCGCAACGTGGCCTCGAACGCGACAAGTGACGTACCGGCCGGCCAGGCCAGGCCCATCGCTCGAGCGGTGTGCCGAAGGCGCTTCACCTGCCGCTCATCCGGTTCGTCCATCACGCGGAAGAGCCCGGTGCCTGCATCGTGCAACGCGCGCGCGACGGCGAGGTTCGTCGCCAACGACAGCGCCGCGTTGTGGTCCTCCGACGCAAGCCTCGGGCGATACGTGATCCGATAGCCGTCGCCGTCGTGCTCCACCGCCTGTTCGGGCGCCTCGAGCCGGGCCGCACCACGCCGCGAATCGGCCTCGGCCATGCGACGGGCGAACTCCGGCAGGTCGGCGGGCAGATCGGTCGGCGCCACCCGGTCGTAGGCGAGTTTGGCGCGACTGCGGATCATCGCGCGCTGCACGCCGTCGAGCCGGGCCTCGCCTTCGGTGTCAAGACGCACGGTGAACACAACGGCAGGTCGCGGACCGTCGGGCAGCAGGCTGGCCGCACCTTCGGACAACGTCTTCGGATACAGCGGCGCCTTGCCCGCCGGCACGTACATCGTCGTGCCCCGCCGCCAGGCCTCCCGGTCCAACACATCGCCGGTACGGACGAACCAGCCCACGTCGGCGATGGCGTAGTGCAACACGAGGTCGTCCCCGCTGCGCTCGAGGTGCAGCGCTTGATCGAGATCGGTGGCATCGGCCGGATCCAGCGTCACGAACGGCACATCGGTCCGGTCGACGTGCTCGCCGCCGACGGGACGGGCGATCGCCTCGAGTGCAGCGTCCTGCACCTCGCCGGGGAACTCGCCGGGGATCTCGAGCTCGCGGCGGATGCGGTCGAGACCTGCGTCGACCTCGAGGGCCCGTGCGAGATCGGTTGGGAGTCTGGTGCGAACGATCGACATCAGCGACCGACGAACCGAGGCGCGCGCTTGTCGAGGAACGCCCGAACGCCCTCTCGGTGGTCTTCGGTCTGGAACAGCTCGCCGAGCGTGGCGCTCACCCATCGGCCGAGCTCCACCCAGTCGGGATCGACGGCGGAGCGAAGGCCTGCCTTCAACCGCTGGACGGCGAGCGGTGGGTTCGCCGCGATCCGGGCCGCGAGACCATGCGCGGTCGACAACAGATCGTCGTGCGCCACCACTCGGCTCACCAGCCGCATCGCGTGTGCGTCGGCCGCGTCGATCACGTCGCCGGTGAAGAGCAGCTCCGCAGCGCGCTCGCGGCCGACGAGCTGTGCCAGGCGGCCGAGGCCCGCAACGTCGCTCACGAGCCCGCGGAGGACGAAGAGTTCGCCGAACCTGGCCCGATCGCTGGCGATCCTGATGTCGGCCATCAACGACAGTTCCATCCCCCATCCGACGGCGGCACCGTTGACGGCCGCGATCACCGGGAGGTCGGTGTGCAGCAGCGCATCGGCGGCAGGGGTGAGCCGGGGGGTGCGAGCGCCCGCCCCGGAGTCGGCGAGCGGTGCCTTGCCCGCCGCTCCGCCTCCCATCACCTGGCGGACGTCATCGCCGCTGCAGAAGGCAGGGTCGGCGCCGGTGACGATCAGGCACCGTGCGCCTGCGGCGGGTGCGTCGCGAACGAACCGTTCGAGATCGGCATACATCCCCCACGTCAGTGCGTTGCGCGCCTCGGGGCGATCGAGGGTGATGACACCAACATGGTCGTCGCCGAGTTCGAACCGCACGTGCGGACCATCGGATGGTTCTTGTCGATCCGCGCTCACGGCCGCCGACCCTAGTCCGAGCACCCACCGACATGATGGTGAAGGGCGCCGGCCGCACCGACGATCGACTACCGGCGGGCGCCCATGAACATGCCCTTCAGGGCGTCGTAGTGCTCGATGCAGTGGCCTGCACCCAGCACCACGGCCTCCAACGGCACGTTCGACATCTTCACCGGCACCTGGGTCTCACGCTCGATCCGTCGAGCCAGACCGCGCAGCAGACCGCCGCCACCCACGAGGTACATGCCGCGGACCAGGAAGTCCTGGGCGAGCTCGGGAGGCGCCTTGGCCAGACAGCGCACCACGGACGACACGATGCTGCTCACCACGTCGTCGATGGCGAAGCGGATCTCCTCGGGGGTGAGCACCACCGTCTTCGGCAGACCGGTCATCAGATCCCGACCGCGCACCTCGGCTTGATTCTCGTCCTCCATCGGATCGGCGGAGCCGATCGCGACCTTCACTTCTTCGGCGGTTCGCTCGCCGACGGCGATGCCGTGCTCGCGGCGGACGTAGCTCTGGATCGCGGCATCGATGTCGAAGCTGCCGACGCGGACCGCCTCGAGCGCCACGATGCCACCCAGGCTGATCACCGCGGTCTCACTCGTGCCACCACCGATGTCGATCACCATGTTGCCCACCGGCTCGTCGATCGGCAGGTCGGCACCGATCGCCGCGGCCATGGGCTGTTCGATGAGCTGGGCGTCGGCGGCGCCGGCACGACGGGCTGCGTCGGTGACGGCTCGGCGCTCGACCTCGGTGATGGCGGAGGGCACGCAGATCACGACCTTCGGGCGCGTGAACCGGCTGACTCCCACGCGTTGGAGCAACAGGCGGATCATTCGCTCGGTGATCTCGAAGTCGGTGATCGCTCCACCGCGCAACGGCCGCACCGCCACGATGTAGCCGGGCGTGCGACCGATCATCTGCCACGCCTCGCGGCCGGTGGCGAGCACTTCGCCGGTCTGGCGATTGAGCGCGATCACGCTCGGCTCGTTGAGGACGATGCCCTTGCCCTTCATGTACACGAGCGTGTTCGCCGTACCGAGATCGATCGCGAGGTCGCGCGCCATAGGTCAACCGTTCCCGTCCGCAGCCCCACCGGCTGCTGCTGCATCCGGACCGCGCCGGCCGTCATCATCTGCGGTGCCCGGCCGTCCGACGTCTCCTGAGAGGCTTCGTGAGACGTCGATGCGCCCCGACGCGCCCGGCCGCTCCGGCGGCCCGGCCTGCTCGTGGCGGCGTGCTCGGTCCATCACCTCTCGGCGCGACTCGGGGGACAACGCGTCGATGTGTCGACGGAAGTTGTGCATCCCGTCGTCCTGGTGCGGTCGGCGGCGAATGATCAAGATGCCCACCGCGACGACGAGCGCGACGACGAGGATGACGACAGCAACGGGTTCCAATCAGCTCTCCCGACCGCTGAGGGCCGACGGCGCCACGGCGTCGGCCGCCTCCGACGGCACGGTGGGCACCGAGCTCGGATCAACCGGTTGATGAGCGTTGGTGCCCCAGTCCGAGCGGGCTCCGGTCTCGCTGTCCTGCCACGTCTCGCGCTTCCAGATCGGAGCGCTGGCCTTCAGTGCGTCGATGGCGTAGCGCGCCGCTTCGAACGCCTCAGGACGATGCCCGGCGCTGACCGCAACGACGACCGAGCTCTCACCCAGGTCGATGCGCCCGAGGCGGTGCAGCAAGGCGACGCGACCGGTCTCCGGCCAGCGCACGCGCACCTCGTCGACGATCTTCGCGAAGACCGTGAGACACGGGTCTTCGTACGCCTCGTACTCGAGGTGCACGACGTCGGTGCGCATCACACCGTCGTCATCGACCGCGTGATCGCGGACGGTGCCGCTGAACAGCACGACCGCACCACAGGAGGGCAGCTCGGCCCACTCGTACACCGCGGCGACCGGCAGCCGATCGGAGGTGAGGCCGACCCAGGTGTCACTGCTGTCGGGGGGCTGCACGAGGTCATCGTAGCTGTTCCGCACGCGGTCTCCCCGGGCTGTCGACGATGGACAGGCTCGCACCGCGGCGGCGCGATGCCACCGGCACCGATTCGCTCACTAACCTGTCGAACTCGTGGAGCGGAGTGGCCCCGATGATGCGCGCGACGACGCGCCGGACGACGCCTGGGGCGACGCGTGGGATGACGCGGCCCCGACCTACCCTCCGGCGCCCATTCCCGCGCATGAGCGAACCTGGCGCCATCCATCCGAGATCGGCCAGGCCGCTTGGGCGACCAGCGAACCGCCGGTCACCATCGGTCGCGGTCTGCTCATCACCAGTGGAGCGATCGGCTCTGCGCTCGGTGTCGCGGTGCTCTATCTGTTGTTGCCCGCCGGCATCGCGACTCCCTCCGCATCGCCCACGGTGACGTCGTCGATCTCGACCGGCCGGCCCGCGGTGACCCTCGCGCCAGGGACGACGTCGGTGACCGCGTTCGAGAATGTGCAGTCGACCAGCGCGCTCGACGACGCACCCGATCTCACCCTGCCGGCGCCCGACACGCCGAGCACCGTGCTGGTGATGGCGCTCGCCAGCACCTCGCCCGAGCCGGTCTCGGTGGCCGTCGCGATCGAGGGAGATCCCTACGTGGTCACGACTGCGAACGCGCTCGAGTCGATCGGCGAGGTGAACCTGCTGGGTCCGGGCGACCGCGAACTCACCCCGCGAATGTCGGCCGAGCTCATCTTGATCGAGGGCGACCTGGCCTATCTGTCACCCTCGGCGCAGATGGAAGTGGTGAGCTTCGCGTCCACCGCGTCGGCCGAGCCGGGCCAGATCGTCACCGTGCTCGCCGATGCTCCGACCGATGTGAGCTACGTCGCACCCGGCACATCAGGGGGCGTACCCGAACTGGACGCCGGCCGCATCGTCGAAGGCACACCCGTGATCGACGCCACCGGAGCGCTCGTGGCCCTCTGCACCCTGGTGATCGATGCCGACGGTGCCCACGTCGACATGGTGGCCATCGAAGCTGCCCCTCCCGACGATGTGGTGCCATCGTCGACCGACCCCTCGGACGGCTCGATCGATGCCGGCACCAGCGTCGACCCCGGATCCGACAGCATCGGCACCGGATCCGACATCATCGACACCAGCGACAGGATCGGCGTTGGTGGCAGCGACGCTGCGCCAGGTGCTACGACTCCCACGACTCCCACGACTCCCACCGCGCCCCCGACGACCACCACGACGACGACGACGACGACAATACCCGGCTCCCCTGCAGCCGCTCCCTCGGTCACCACCGCGATCACCACCGGGGTCGGCGTCGCCGGCGGCGTGGGTGCCGGTCCATCAGCCTGGGTGGGTCTGCGATTCGATGGACCCTCATCGGCACCGCTCACGATCACCGGTGTGGTTGCCGGGGGCCCGGCGATGGCAGCCGGTGTGATGGTGGGCGAACGAGTCGTCGCGATCGACGGTGTCGACGTCGCGACGATCGACGATGTCGTCGCTGCGCTGAAACGTCGCCAACCCGGCGATCTCATGCGGCTCACCCTCGTCGCCAGATCGACACCGACGTCGAACTCCTCCGGTTCGACGACGACGACGGTCGTCACAGGCCTGAGCGGGAGCCAGAACAGCCGCACCGTCAGCGTCGTGCTCGCCGCCGTCTCGCCCACGCTGTGATCGACGTGGCGATGCCCACGACGGCCAGGCCGGCGACCAACATCCCGCCGAGCGCCAGTTCCTGACGACGCTTCGGAGTGACCATCGTCCACCACCTCGCCTCCGTCCCCTCGACGTAGGCCTGCTCGTTGGTCACCGTCGGCGACCAGCCAGCAGCCTTCAACCGATCGTTGGCCACCAACCATGGTGAGTGTGTGTAGCTGCGCAAACCGGGCGGGATCGGCCCGCGCTGGAACCTCCACCGAAGCGAGGTGACCACCTCGGCCAGTCGGTCGGGCAACTGAACCCGCGGCCGAGCGCCGGCCAGTGCCCGCACCGCCGTCGCCGGGATGCTGCCATCCGGCGCCACGTTGAAGACACCGTCGAGGCGACGCTCGGCCGCCAGCACCACACCGGCTGCAAGGTCGTCGAGATGGAGGAACTGCGCCGGCGGATCGTCGATCGCGAACCGCTGGCCCATGCCGGCGGCGAGTGCCCGCGCCAGACCCGACGTGCCGTTCGCCGCCATCGGGACCGCGGGTCTCAGCACCGCGACGGTGCGGTCACGGCCGGCACGACGCCAGTCATCGGCCATCTGCTCCACCGCAGCGAGTTGGGTGGCGTAGCGGAACTCGTTGTCGGGCCGCAGGACGGCGTCCTCCGTGAGTGGCACGGGGTTGTTCTCCCACGCGCCGTACACCATCGCCGACGACACGACCACCAGGTGCTCGGCGCGCCCGAGTCCGGCGAACATCTCTGCAGCGCCTGCCGTGATGCTCTCTCGACGCCTGGCCCTGGTGTCGGGATCGGAGCCACCGGTGTACACCGCGACCTCGGCCTCGTCGAGAGCCACGCGCTCGTGTGCGGCCACCGTCGCGAGAAGGCTCAGCACTCGCGTGCCGAGCGCACTCTGTGCGTCGCTCACCCACACACCTGTCATCTCGTGAGCTCCTCGGTGATCGGTGCGCGACCGGAGCAGCCGGAACCAGGCCGCGCAGCGGATCGTAGACCGACCTCGCACATGACATCGATCGCCGTCAGCCCCTGTCAACCCTGGCCTGGCAACACCGGCCTCGCACCGGCCCTGGCGACACACTCCGCCGGGCTGGCCGTAGCATGCCGGACATGGCCGATGATGACGCCGGTTCCGGCCGGGGCGAACCAGACTCCAATCCATTCGCGAACATGCCGTTGTTCGGGGACCTCGCCAAGGCACTCCAAGGACAGGGCCCCCTCAACTGGGATGCAGCCAAGCAGTTCGCTGCCCTCGCGTCGTCCGGCGCCACCGGACCCGGTGGGGTCGCGTCGGCCGGGATGGGCGACGCCAACGTCGAACCGACGTTGCGCATCGCCTACGAGAACCTCACCCCGATTGCCGAGATGCACGTGCGCGATGTCACGGGGTACGAGGGCCCATCAGCGACGCTCGAACTCGTCACCCCAGCCACATGGTCACAGCGCACCCTCGAGGCGTATCGGCCACTCTTCACGGAACTTGCTGTGTCGCTCACTCGCGCGCCCGATGGTCCCGACCCGGATGACACCGACCCCGACCCGATGATGGCGATGATGGCGGGCCTCAGCCAGATGATGGCACCGGCGATGATGGGCATGTCGATCGGCTCGATGGTCGGTCGTCTGGGGTCGCGGGCGTTCGGCCAGTACGACCTTCCCATTCCGCGCACGTCGAGCGCGCTGCTGGTCGTTCCCCGCACCGTCGATCAGTTCGCACAGGAATGGAGTCTCCCTCTCGACGAGATGCGTCTGTGGGTGCTCGCCCAAGAGCTCATCGGGCACACCGTGTACTCACACACGGCGACCCGCGATGCCATCACCTCGCTCGTGAAGCATCACGTCGGCGCGTTCCGAGCCGACCCGACCGGCGTGTCGGAGAAGCTCGCCGAGCTCGATCTCGAAGGCACCGACCCGATGAGCGCCATCCAGAAGGCGTTCGCCGATCCGGAGGTTCTCCTCGGTGCGGTCCGGTCGCCCGAGCAGGTGGCGATGGCCCCCGTGCTCGATGCCTCCACGGCCGCGGTGGTCGGGTACGTCGACTACATGGTCGATGCCGTAGCAGCACGCCTGATCGGTGGCGATTCGCTCCGCATCGCAGAAGCGGTGCGTCGCCGCCGACTCGAGGCCGCAGCCGAGGACGTGTTCATCGAGCGGCTGCTCGGGCTGCAGGTCACACCGGCGCTCGTGCATCGCGGCAAGAACTTCGTGTCGGGCGTCGTCGATCGTGCCGGCGAGTCGTCGTTGTCGCAGCTGTTCGCGACCGCCACGTCGCTGCCGACTCCGGCCGAGCTCGACGCGCCGGGCCTGTGGCTCGCCCGCATCGCGCTCTGATCGACGAGTCGATCGTGGACGCGAGCGCGCACGAGCGCGAGTACTCACCGTCGAGTTGCGTCACGTCGATCGACGCCGAACTCGCGCGCTATGCAGACGACAGCGCCGCGGCCAGCGCGTTGCCCCACCGCCTGCTTCGCTACGGCGATCACCCGGACGAGCAACTCATCGTGTTCGAAGCCCTCGTGGGCGGCCCGCTGCACGTGTTCATCCTCGGCGGGTACTGGCAGGCGCTGTCGGCGTCGCAGTGCCTGATGCCGGCACCGGCGCTGACGGCGGCCGGACGATCGTTCGCATCGGTCGACTACACGCTGGCACCTCAGGCCACGATCGGCACGATGATCACCCAGTGTGTTCGCGCCGTCGAGCACGTCGTCGCGGAGCTGCAGCCCTCGTCGCTCACCGTCTCCGGCAGTTCGGCAGGCGCCCACCTCGCCGCACACGTCGCGCAACGCACACACGCACGGATCGATCGCCTCATCCTCCTGAGCGGCATGTTCCAGTTGCACCCACTGCTCTCGACGTCGGTCAACGATGCGCTCCACCTCGACAGCGCCTCCGCCGCCGACTGGTCGGTGCCGTTGTCGCCCCGGCCGTCGGCGCAGGTCGTCGTCGTCCACGGCAGGAACGAGACCGCGGCGTTCAAGGCCCAGAGCGCTCGCCTCGCGGCGGCCTGGGGGGTGCCGACGGTGGAGGTGGACGATCGAAACCACTTCGATCTGGTGTACGACCTCGCGGCGATCGACCTCCGGCTCGGTGTGCCGGTGCGGGACGCGGCGGGCGCCGTTCGGGGGGCGCGGACGAACCTCGACTCGCTGCACGACGACTCCGAGGCGGGGCTGGTGGCGGCGGAACGCCCGGGCGCGCCGCGACGATTGGCCCGCGAGCTGCTCGACCCGACCGTGATCGCGACCCGCTCGACAGGCGCGTCCAGGCCCGACTGAGCGGGCGCGGCACCGTGCGCCCACGGTCGGCCGCCCTCGTGCCCACGACGTAGAAGCCCGCCACCGTGGCGGCAACCAGGCCGACGAGAACGAACCCGAGGCGTCCGGGCATCCGCACAAGCACCGGCACGAGTCCGGCCCCCACCCAACCCAGCTGGAACTTCGTCTCGAACTGGGCAAAGGCCCGACCTCGATTGGCATCCGGCGCATCCCGCTGGACGACCGCCTCGAACGCGAGCCGGCCGATCGCTGCGGCGAAGCTCACCGACCCGGCCAGGAGCATGCCGGCGACCACTCCTCCGAGCACCGTGGTGCCGAATCCGGCGAGCGCGACGAGCGACACTGCGGCGACGAGCATCGTCTCGACGCGCAACCGCGACCGCACGATCGGCGCGAGCGCGTTTCCGGTCATGGTGAGCAGGCTGGCGAAGCCGAGCGAGGCGCCGAACCAGATCAGGCCAGCGTCCTGGGCGCGGAACCAGAAGAACAGATGGAAGAAGGTGAACCCCGCGCTGGCGCGAAGGAGGAGCATCGCGTTCGACGCCAGGACGACCCGATCGGAGTGCAGTTCGGCGCGCTCGTCGCGGTCCGCCGAACGGGCTGCGATCACCTCACGAGGAAGGCGTGTCGCCGCCACGAAGGCGACGCCGAACAGCGCCGCCGCATAGAGCAGCGTCGCTTCTGCACCGATGGTCTTCTGCATGATGCCGGCGGGCACGATCGCCACGGCACCGACGAGGCCGGAGATGAGACCGAGCTTCGAGTTGGCCTCGACGAGTTCCTCTTCGGTGCGCACGACCGTCGGCACCAATGCGCTCTTGGAGATCGCGTAGGTCTTCTGCGCCACCATCGCGACGAACGCCAACGGGAACAGCAGCAGGCTGTCCGCGTTGAAGGCCATCAGCACCGACAACACCACACGAGCGACGGTGATCGCCTGGATCACGAGTCGGCGGCCTCCTGCCATGCGGTCGATCGCTGGTCCGATGAGGGGGGCCACGAACAGGAAGGGAACGAAGCTGATGCCGAGGAACATCAGCACCCTGCTGCGGGCCGCATCGGCGTCGAGGCTAAAGAGCACCGAGTCGGCGAGAGCCACGGCCATCGCGGCGTCGCCCGCGGCGATGGCTGCGTGGGTGCGGGCCAGCCGACCGAACCGCGATCCACCGGCGATCACGCGCCGCGCAGCCGGCGGCTCAGCAGGGCGACGGTTGCTCACATCGGCATCGTAGGGTGAGCCAGCGGTTCGTGCGGTGCGCACCCCACGGGCGCGAACCCCACCGGCGCGAAGGATGCTGACGACCTACTTCGACCGTTCGTACTTGTACCCGAGACCTCTGATCGTCACGATCCTCGTGGGATTGGCCGGATCGGCCTCGACCTTGCCGCGCAGTCGCTTCACGTGCACATCGAGCGTCTTGGTGTCGCCGACGTAGTCGCTGCCCCACACCCGATCGATCAGGACGTCGCGGGGCAAGACGCGGCCTGCGTTGGCCAGCAGGAGGTGCAGGAGCTCGAACTCCTTCAACGGCAGACTCATCGGTTCGCCGTCGACCAGCACTCGGTGCTCATCCGGGTCGAGCGACACCTCTCCGACGACGATCGAACCGATCGTGAGGTCCTCGATCATGTCGGTCGCTGCAGCGTTTCGGCGCAGCACGGCACGCATCCGGGCGACGAGTTCTCTGATGCGGTACGGCTTGGTCACGTAGTCGTCGGCCCCGACTTCGAGGCCGACGACCGTGTCGATCTCCGAGCCCTTGGCCGTGACCATGATGATCGGCACCTGCGACTTCTTGCGGATCTGGCGGCACACGTCGATGCCGCTGATCCTGGGCAACATCACGTCGAGCAACACGATGTCCGGTCGCACGATGTCGAATCGTTCGATCGCCTCGTACCCGTCGCGCGCCACCTCGACGCGGAATCCTTCCCGTTTCAGCCCGACGAGAAGCGCATCGACGAAGCTCTCCTCGTCTTCGACCAGGAGCACCAATGGCGCGGTCACAGCGCCACCGGGACCCTGAGGGTGAACGTGCTGCCTTCGCCTTCGATCGATGACACCTGAACATCTCCCTGATGGTTGGTGGCGACGTGGCGCACGATGGCCAGGCCGAGTCCGGTGCCGCCCGTGTCGCGACTGCGCGCACGATCGACTCGATAGAAGCGCTCGAAGATGCGATCGAGGTCCTTGGCCGGGATGCCGACCCCACGGTCGAGTACCCGTAGGCCCACGTAGGGGGCATCATCGACGACGGAGACGAACACCTCAGCCCCTGAATCGCTGTACTTGACGGCGTTGTCGATGAGGTTGCTGATCGCCGACACGAGCTGACGCCGATCACCGAGGACCGCCACCGATGGATCAGGCTCGTCGAGATCGATGCGGATGTCTCGCTGCTCGGCTGCGGCGAGCGATCGGATGACGGCGCTGCGGAGCACGTCGTGCACCGCGACCCGGTCGCGAACGGCTTGACCGCCGAGCTCGATGCGCGACAGCTCGAGCAGGTCGTCGATCGACGTCGCGGCACGATGTGCCTCATCGACCATCTTGTTGGCCAGCCGGTGCACGACCTCGAGATCGTCTTCCTCGGACACCGCTTCGGCCAGCACCGCGAGGGCACCGACGGGCGTCTTCAGCTCATGGCTGATGTTCGCGACGAAATCGGTCCGCACCGCATCGAGTCGGGCCCGTTCGCTGATGTCTTCCACGATGACCAACGCGCCTCCCGCGGCGTGCGGCGTCGCCTTCACCTGGATGACCCGCTTCGGAGGTCCGAACAGCTCGAGCGATGCGACGGACGCCTTGCCGGCGAGCGCTTGGCGCACCTGACGGTCGATCGCCTCTTGAACGAGCACATCGCTGTGACCGCGGCCGACACGAGTGGAGTCGTTGCGGCTCAGGATGTTGCCTCGCGCGTCCACGAGTTGCACGCCGATCGGCAATGCGTCGAGGGCCGACTGTGCTCGACTGAGCTCCAACCGGACGCGAGCGATCTCCTCGCGAGCCTCGGCAAGTTCTGATGAGTCGCCATGGGGCAATTCCCGTCGGCGATGGATGAGTCCCATGGGCGCTCGTGTCAGCCGAGCCCGCCGCCATCGCCTGAGGCGGCGTCGAACGAAGCAGCCGACGGAATGCGTGGGATCTCACCGGTGAGGTCGACTCTGGTGCGGAATCGTGCGGCGCCCTTGTGCTCCGGCATCCAACCGGTGATGGCGAATCGCACGCGCTCGCCGATGTTGACCGCGTGGTCGCCGATCCGCTCGTAGAAGCGGGCGACCACCGCCAACTGCACCGCGACCTGCAGATCGATCCTGCCGCCGGCATGGCTCTCGAAGATCGCTTGGATGAACTGCTTCTGGAGCCCGTCGAGGTACGAGTCCATGTCGTCGATCGCCGCCGCCTTGGCGGCATCGTTCTCGACGAAGCTCTCGATCGCAGCGTCGTACAGCTGCTGCGCCTGTTCACCCATCCTGGCGATGATCCCGCGCAGTTTCGGGTCGAGCTCGTGGCCGTAGATCCGCCGCGCCGCCTTGCAGATGTTGCACAGCAGGTCAGCACTGCGTTCCACCTCGGCGACCATCTTGATCAGCGCGACCACTTGGCGCAGGTCGCTCGCGACCGGGGCCTGCAGCGCCAGGATCTGAAAGCACAGCTCTTCCAGGTCGATCGAGCGAGCGTCGATCTCGTCGTCACCTCGGATGATGTAGTCGGCCCCTTCGAGGTCTCCGTCCAGCAGCACGGCCGTGGCGCGAGGGATCGACTCGGTCACCACAGCTGCCAGTCGCACGAGCTCGTCCTTCGCATGCGCGAGGTCGTCGTGATAGTTCCGTCGGAGCTCGTCCATCAGCCGAACCTGCCCGTCACGTACTGCTCCGTGCGCTCGTCGTTCGGGTTCGAGAACATCTTCTTCGTCCGGTCGAACTCGACGAGCCGCCCGGTCCTTCGATCGCTGTCCGGGTTCACCTCGGTGGTGAAGAACGCGGTGCGATCGCTCACACGAGCCGCTTGCTGCATGTTGTGGGTGACGATGATGATCGTGAACTTCGACTTGATCTCCTGCATCAGGTCTTCGATCCGCGCCGTGGCGATCGGATCGAGCGCCGAGCAGGGCTCGTCCATGAGGATCACCTCAGGGTCGACGGCGATCGCCCGGGCGATGCACAGACGCTGCTGCTGGCCGCCCGACAGTCCGAGCCCCGATGCCTTCAAGCGGCCCTTCACCTCTTCCCACAGGGCGGCACCCTTCAGCGACCGCTCGACGACCTCGTCGAGCTCGGCCTTCTTCTTCACACCCGACAGGCGCGGACCGTAGGCGACGTTGTCGTAGATGCTCTTCGGGAACGGGTTCGGCTTCTGGAACACCATCCCGATCCGGCGGCGGACCTCGGTCGCGTTCACGGCGGGGTCGTACAGATCGACGCCGTGATAGGTGATCGATCCTTCCACCCGGGCGGTTTCGATGAAGTCGTTCATCCGGTTGAAGCACCGCAACATGGTGGTCTTGCCGCAACCTGAGGGCCCGATGAACGCAGTGATCTCGTGCTGACGGATCGTGAGGCTGGCATCCTGCACAGCCCGGAAATCCCCGTAGTACACGTTGAGATCGGTCACGTTGAACACGTGGTGCTGCGCATCCGCGGTCGTCTCGGCGGCATCGTCCACCTTCGTCTCCAGGCGCATCGGGTTGGTCTCTTCTGTCACCGTACTCATCTCCAGTTCTGTCACGTCCCTGTCCTTTGCCGCTCGTACTTGGTCCGCAGAGTCACGGCGATCACGTTGAAGAACAGCACCAGCACCAGCAACACGACTCCTGCTGCAGCGGCGACGTTCTCGAAGCCGAGCACCGACCCGGGCACATCGGCTTTCGACGACCAGCTGTAGATCGTCATCGGCAACGCGGTGAACGAACCGTCGAGCGACGTGCTGGGCAACAGACCGGTGATCGCGCCGATGAGGATCAGCGGTGCCGCTTCCCCCAGCGCCCGAGCGAGCGACAACACTGTGCCGGTGAGGATTCCCGGCGCCGCATACGGCAGCACGTGGTCGCGGGTGACCTCCCACCGAGAGGCTCCCACGCCGTACCCTGCGTCGCGAAGCCCTTGCGGCACGGCGCGGACGGCCTCCGACGACGTGATGATGATGATCGGCAACACCAGCACGGCGAGGGTGAGCGCCGCTGCGATCACGGTCTTGCCCTGGGTGATCGGATCGAGCCACCCGACGAAGATGGTGAGCCCGAGCACGCCGTAGATCACGGCGGGCACACCGGCCAGGTTGCGGATGTTGACCACGACGAATCGGTTGACCCGCGTGTCGGTCGCATACTCCTCGAGGTAGATCGCAGCGGCCACGCCGAGCGGGATGGCGATGACGATGATGCCGAGCGCGATGAAGAACGAGCCGTAGAGCCCGGGCCAGATGCCCACCTTGTCGGGATCGGACCCGATGGTGCCGGTGAGAAAGCCGAATCCGCGATCTCTGAACACCGGCACGGCCGGCACCAGGATTCGCACGATCAGGGTGAACAGGATCAGCAGCGTGATGAGGACAGCCAGCAGCAACAGCACCTGCAGGACCAGGCCTGCCACGTTTCGGTCGCGGCGGGTAAGACCCTCGCGAACGCTCGCCTGGGTCGTCGAACGAACAGCGGGTGAGACGAGCGCCATCAGTACTTCTGCCTGACCCGGCGCACGAAGCGGGCGCCGACGAGGTTGAGGATCATGGTGAGAGCGAACAAGAAGAGCCCGAGGAAGAACAGGACCTGATACGGGGCTCCCGAGTTCACGCCATCTGTGCCACCTGCCGCGTTGGTGAGCGCCGCGGTGATCGACAGGCCGGGGTCGAGGGGGGACGTGGCGCGAGCGCCGCTGCCATCGAGGCCGCCGGCCATCGTGGCCACCAAGGTCTCGCCGATCGCTCGCGAGATGGCGATGATGAACGCAGCGACGATGCCCGACACGGCAGCGGGGATCACGATCTTGGCAACGGTGCTCGACTTGCGCGCTCCGACGCCATAGCTGGCCTCGCGCAGCGACGACGGCACCGCCGAGAGCGCATCCTCCGACACCGACGCCATGATCGGGATGATCAGGATGCCGATGCCCATGCCGGCCGCGAGCATGTTCTGCACCTTGTCGGGGGCGAAGAGGGGTTGCACGATGTCGGGGGCGATGAACTTCAGGGCGAAGTAGCCGACCACTACCGACGGCATGCCGGCGAGCACCTCGATCACGGGCTTGAGCACTCTCCGAACACGGGGAGACGCGTACTCGGAGAGGAAGATGGCCGTGCCGAGCCCGAACGGCACGGCAACGAGCATTGCGATCGAGCCCATGATGATGCTGCCGAACAGCACGGTGGGAAGGTCGAAGCGTTCGCGTCGGGGGAACCACCCGGGGACCTTGGACCCGTCGATCAGATCGCTGATCGGGACCAGCCGCAAGAATTCGATGGCACCGCGAACCAGCGTGAAGACGATCAGCGCGCTGATCACGACCGACATCAGCGACGCCAGCCGGAACACCCTGCGCATCTGCGTTTCTCTGTTACGGCGCTTCCGATCGCCCTGCAGATCGGCGATGGTCAGGCTGGGGACGGCGGACACGTGTTCCTTTCCACGGACGGTGCGGTCGGCCCGCGACACGTCGGACCGCTGGTGGCGATGAGGGACCGATGAGATCGGTCCGGCC
>JANNQK010000237.1:0-3818 GCA_031400715.1 Actinomycetes bacterium
CACCGACCAACGTGGCACCGACCGTGTTGGCCGACATGGGCGTGGTGGGGCTGCAGGAGATCGGCTTCCGCAGCAACGCCGTGCTGATCACCGGCACCTACCGCGATCCCGACGGGCGGGCGCCGTACCGGGCGTTCGCCCAGTGGACACCGGGCGGTGTGTTCACGCCGTTCGCGATCGCGGCCGACGGCAGATTCGCAGCAGCCTTCATCTACAGCGGCGCGGGAACACGCGTGGTCACGATTCGGGTGTGTGACGCGCAAGGCCTGTGCGGCACCGACGACGTCATCGTGCGCAGTGGCGTCACCTTGCGGGTCACACCGGTGCAGCAATGCGTCACCGATCGTGGTGCTGCTGTGAACCCGAGATACCGGGTCACCTACGGGTACAACAACCCAGCGACGTTCCCGATCGCCGCACTCACGGTTCCGTTGGTCGACAACACCTTCTTCCCGCTCCCTGCGGTCCGCGGGCAGCCACAGGTGTTCCTGCCCGGCAACCAGAGAAGCGTGTTCACCGCCGACTTCCAGACCGGTGCGCTCTCATGGACGCTCCAGGGAACCACGGTGACGGCGAGGTCGACATCTCCCCGGTGCTGACAACGATCACGTTCGCTCCTGTCCCCGGAGACCGTCGTCTCGTGCGACACTCCGGGGACACATGACCGACGCCGCGCTCGCCTACCTGCCAGAGGATCGACGACACGCTCTCGCACGGGGCGTCGAACTGCCGACTCGGTGCACCGGCGCCGCGCTCTTCGCCGACATCTCGGGCTTCACGCCACTCACCGAGGCCATGGTGCGTGTGCACGGACCACAACGCGGCGCCGAAGAGCTGCTGATCGAGCTCAACCGGATCTACAACGCACTCGTGCGCCAGGTGTCCGACCGACGCGGCAGCGTGATCGTCTACAGCGGCGACGCGATCACGTGCTGGTTCGACGACACGGCCGACGACATGCCCGACAGTGCCGGGAACGGAAGCGGCGCTCAGCGAGCGGTCGCATGCGCGCTCGCCCTCCAGGACGTCATGTCGTCCTTCGCCGCAGTCCGGGTCGGCGACGACGACGTCACTCTGGCCGTGAAGGTGGCCGTCACGAGTGGCGACGCGCTGCGTTCGGTGGTCGGCTCGCCCTCGATCCAGCTGATCGACACGCTCGCCGGCGACACCGTGCAACGACTCGCAACCGCAGAGCACGAAGCGGTTGCGGGAGACGTGATGGTCGACGAGGCGACCGCCGCCGGCCTCGGCGACGACCTGCAGATCAGCAGTTGGCGCGTGTCGGCCGAGACACCCACCGAACGGTTCGCGGTCGTCACCGCTCTCCAGCGAGATGTGCCGATCGATCCGTGGCCCGCGATCGACGACGGCAGCATCGACGACGGCGTCCTGCGCCAGTGGATGATCCCTCCGGTGGCCGATCGGCTCACCACCGGCGAGGGCGAGTTCCTGACCGAGCTCAGACCGGCGGTCTCGCTGTTCATGCGCTTCGACGGGATCGACTACGACCGCGACCCAGCTGCCGCGCAGCACCTCGATGCGTTGGTGCAAGCGACGCAACAGATCCTGCTTCGGTACGACGCGTTCATCCTCCAGGTGACGATCGGTGACAAGGGCAGCTACATCAACACTGCGTTCGGCGCACCGAACGCTCACGGCGACAACGCGATCCGCGCCATCAATGCGGCGATCGAGCTCCGAGCCCTCGACGTACCGTCAGTCGACTCGATCCAGATCGGCATCGCCCAAGGCCGCACCCGCACGGGCGCGTGCGGAGCGGAGTCACGTCGTTGCTATGGCGTGATGGGCGATCCGGTGAACCTGTCGGCACGGCTGATGGGGCGCGCCGCCGATCGGCAGGTGCTCGTGGAAGCGAGCGTGCGCCGAGCTGCTGCGGTGCCGTTCCAATGGGACGACCTCGAACCGATCACCGTGAAGGGCAAGAGCCAACCGATCGACGTGTCCGTGGCGGTCGGCCACCGCACGCGCAGCGGCAACCGACTGCGCGGCCGTACGTACGCGCTCCCGTTGTTCGGACGGCGCGAGCAACTCGATCAGCTCGGCGAGCGACTCGACCGTGCCATGACCGGTCGGGGGCAGGTGGTCGGGTTGGTCGGCGACGCCGGCATGGGCAAGTCACGAGTCGTGGCCGAAGCCCTCAGCTCCGCACAGCAGCAGGGCTTCACGTGCATCGGCGGCGAGTGTCAGTCGTTCGGGGTGAATGCGGGGTACCACGTCTGGCACGCGGTGTGGCGAGACGTGTTCCGGCTCGATGCGAACGACCCGGCGCCCGTGCAGATCGCTGCGGTCAGCCGCGCGATCGAGAGCATCGATACCGCGTTCGTCGACAGGGTGCCACTGCTGGGCGCGGCGCTCAACCTGCAGATCCCCGACACCGAGCTGACCGCTTCGTTCGACGCCGCATTGCGTAAGGCGTCGCTCGAAGCACTGCTGGTCGAGGTGTTCCGTTGGCGGGTGATGAACGACGGTCCGACGCTGCTCGTGATCGAGGATGCCCACTGGCTCGATGCGCTCTCGCACGACCTGCTCGAGGTGATCGGTCGGGCCATCGTCGACCTGCCTGTCGTCTTGCTCGTCGCGTACCGGCCGCCCGAGGCCGCGTACCTCACGGCGCCGCGCGTCAGCAGGCTGGCGCACTTCACCGAGATCCGCATCGAGGAGCTCTCCGATACCGACATTCGCCAGTTCGCCGCAGCCAAGCTGCGGAGCACACGGGTGGACGGAGCCGAACCGGCTGACGATCTGCTCGACCTCGTCTGCGTACGTGCGGAGGGCAACCCGTTCTACATCGAAGAGCTGGTGAACTACCTCACCGATCGTGGCATCGATCCGACGGGTCCGGGGGCGATGCGGGACGTGCAGCTCCCCGACAGCCTGCACAGCCTGATCCTTGGTCGGATCGACCAGCTGAGCGAGGACCAGCGCACGCTGATCAAGGTGGCCAGCGTGATCGGTCGGCTGTTCCAGGTGGCGATGCTGTGGGGCGTTCATCGATCGGATCTCGATCGCGATGCACTGATCGGTCAACTCGACCAACTCGCGCAGAGCGACCTCGTCACGCTCGATGCTCCCGAGCCGACCCTCGCCTACCTGTTCAAGCACGTCCTCACCCAGGAGGCGGCGTACGAGACGATCGCCTTCGCGACCCGAGCGGTCTTGCACGAGCAGATCGGCCAACACATCGAGGTCCACCGGGCTGGCGTCGTGGAGCAGCACCTCGACTTGCTGGCGTTCCACTACGACCGCAGCGAGAACCTACCCAAACGGCGCGAGTACCTCTTGCGTGCCGGCTACGCAGCGCAGTCGTCGTTCGCCAACGTCGCCGCGATCGACTACTTCGAACGCCTTCTCCAACTCGTGAGCGACGACGACCGGGTGCCGGTGCTCCTGGGTCTGGCTGCCGTCCTCGAGGTGACCGGTAGTTGGGAGGCAGCGAACGCTGCAGCTGTCGAAGCACACGAGCTCGCCGCGGACCCCGTCGACCGTGCCCGCGCCGCACGATCGATCGGCTCGATCCACCGCAAGCAAGGCGACTACCCGTCGGCGCACGACTGGATGACGCGATCGCTGGCCAGTTTCACGAGCGTCGACGATTCCGCCGGCCGCAGCCTGGCCGCGGCCGACATCGGCGAGCTCCTCAGACTGCAGGGGCGCTACGAGGAGGCGCGCACCCAGTACGACGACAGCCTGGCGCTCGCAGACACCGTCGCCGACGACCGGACGCGAGACGTCGCCAGAGCCCACGCGCTCAAGGGTGCAGGTACCGTCGCGACCTGGCAGGGCGACTACGACGCGGC
>JANNQK010000238.1:0-1952 GCA_031400715.1 Actinomycetes bacterium
CCGGATCGCGCGGCGACGGGTGATCGAGTTCCTCGTCCCCCGTGCCGGCGCGTTCGGCCCGGCCGATGCCGGCGACTTCGTGGGCTTCGATGGCGACGACGGCGGAGCCAGCTCCTTCGATGAGCAGCCGCCACCATCGCGTTGGCTCAGGGCTCTTGCCGTCGTCGCATTGGCGGGCTTGTTCACGGGCGGCCTACTGGCGGCGGCGCCGTGGGAGGACGACACCGCGACATCTCCCGACACCACGCTGCCGATCGCTCCCACGGTCACCACCGCTGGCACGGACGGACGCGTTCGCACAGCACCCTCGTCAGCTCGGGGGTTGCCTACAGGGACCGTCACCACGCCGGCGGGATGGGTGCTCGACGACCCCGGCCGGTTCATCGCCATCGACGCCGGCTCGAACGGCTCGTACGTCGGGCCCGGCGATGGCTTCGACCTGTGGTTGAACGCCGTCGCCTCGCGAACGACGGGTGCCTTCATCGCGATCGACGCCCGAGTGCTGCTCGCATCCGAGACGATCCGAGAAGGCGCAGCGAGCATCATGGCCGGCGACCGACCCGCGCTCGTGTGGACGGCGCCCGACGGCGTCATCGAGATCCAGGTGGCCACCGACGACGCGGGATTCGTCGTCACCAGCGGAGGCGTCGCACTGTCCGACCTGATCGCCGTCGCGGCCACGCTCACCATCGACGCGACCGAACGAGGCACGTTCGACTATCACGGGCTCGACGCGGCCGACGATGGCCCCTTCTCCGAGTTGATCCGAGTCGTCGATGGAGAAACGGAGGTCTCCGTCGAAGCAGCGCAGGTCGGCACCGCCCTGTCGTGGACCACGTATCTCGATCCGTCGCGGAACCAGGTGTTGCAGTTCATGGTGCTGGCCGCAGGCCGCGACGCCCAGCTCATCAACGACCTCGTGCTCTCGCGACCCCTGCCAGAAGCCGACTACGGGCGCGACGACGCCTCCACGATCGATCGATTGATCCGGAGTGGCCGGCTGGTGCACGTACGGATCAGCACGTCGGGGAGTGATCGCCTGATCGCCCGCATGCAGTTGGGCGACGGCACACAGCTCATGGTGACTGGAGACGTCGAACTGCACGATCTGCTCACCATCGTGGGCCACGTCCAGCCGGCCAGCGACGAGGCGTGGAGGGCATTGCTGGCCGACACCTCGAACGGCGTCAGCATCGGTACGTCGGCCGCTGACGAGTCGGTGCCGGTGGTCTTTCCCGGCGAACCGGTCGAGGGCTGGCAGGCGGCGCTGTTCCGTGGACGATTCGAGATCGCCGCCGATGATGCCACTGGCCTGTCGCAGGCCTTCACCCCTGGCCCGGAACCCGAGCTGGTCGAGTACCGGGCCATTCGGCGTTCGTTCCTCCGCGCGACCGACACCGGTTTCGACTCGGCTCGCTCGATCGTCGTGAACCAACAGGGTCGAGACGCGATCACCCAACCGCTGATCGAAGTCGATCGATCCGGGGTGTTCGTCGCCGTGCTCGAGGTGGACGCCACACTGCCGTACTCGGTGCAATGGCTCGATGGCGACGGACTGCCCGTGTCAGGACCGGTGGTGGCAGGACCATGATCGAGTTCCTGCCGCCTCGCGACGGTGCGTTCGGTGAGTCCGGCACGCCCGACTTCGTCGGCTTCGACGGCGACGACACCGACGACTTCGGCGACGAGCCACCGCGCTCGCGATGGCTGACCGCGCTCGCCGTCATCGGCGTCACCGGTCTGCTCACCGGTGGTGTCATCGCCGCAGCCCCCTGGGACAGCGACCAAGCTGCCACACCAGCGACCACCAACACACCCCCCACCACCACACCACCGCCCACCACCACACCGCGATCGACCACCACCACCGAACCCGGCCTCCCGCCCGGCGTGTCGGCCGCCATCCCCGGCATGCTTGCGACCGAGCCGGGGCCGTACGTTCTGTTCTTCGC
>JANNQK010000239.1:0-1700 GCA_031400715.1 Actinomycetes bacterium
CCCCACCACCACACCACCGCCCACCACCACACCGCGATCGACCACCACCACCGAACCCGGCCTCCCGCCCGGCGTGTCGGCCGCCATCCCCGGCATGCTGCCCACCGGCCCCACGTCATACGTGCTGGGCTGGGCTCAGTCGTTCGTCGAGCCTCGAGGCGAAGCTCTGGTTGATCCGATCGAGGTGTGGATGTCGCCGGACGCGTCGAGGGACGCCGGCCGCTGGATCATCGTCGACTCGCTCGCTCAGTCGGGCTCCATGAACGGTCGGTTGCGTCGCAACGCGGTTCGAGTCGATGCGGGTACGCGACCGGCCCTCCTGATCACTCGACCTGACAGCGTGGTGGAGATCGATGTCGACTCGAGCGAGGGCGCTCCGTTCGCCGTCTCCGGCTTCGGGATCGGGCTGCCCGAGCTGATCCGCATCGCATCGACGGCTCGCATCGATGCCGAAGGGGTCGACTACGGCGATCTGCTCGCGCCCGGCGGGCCGTTCGACGGGCTCGAGAAGTTGGTGGCCGACGATGTGGCCTGGTCCCCCGGTGGGATCTCCAACTCGACGCCCGACGCGACCAGCGGCTTCATCACCGACCAGCGCGGCAGCACGTGGATCCAGGTCTCGGTTGACGCTCCCGACCCGACGACGCAATTGCTCGACGAGCTGATCGGATTGACGCCCGTCGAGACATCCACGCTGTCACCCGCCGGCCTGAGCGGTCTGTTCTCCCTGTCGGAACGGTTCGACTCGGTCACCGTCGCCCAGAGCAACGACTTCGTCGGAATCAACGTCGTCACGTTCGTGCTGGCCGACCTCCGGATCGTGACGGTCGCCGGTCAGGGCGACATCGACGACGTGCTCGGCTTCGCGGGCGAACTTCAGCTGGCGACGCAGGAGGACTGGGAGGCAGCGGTCATCGACGCCTCAGATGGTGGGAGCATTGGGCAGGACGGGCCGCAGGTGGACGTGCAGATCGGCGGTCCGGCGTTCGGCGAGTGGCAGGCCCAGGTCTACGGCTGGTCGGAATCCTTGCAGCTGAGCATCGGGGGTTCGGACTTCTACGTGAACGAGAACCTGGATCAGGCGCTGGGGCCGCGACTCACGGTCTACCGTTCGATCGACCGGGCCTTCCTCGTGACCACCAACACCTGGCCGAATCAAGGCCGCCGTGTCGTGATCACCCAGCCCGGGCTCGACCCGCAAGAGGTGCCGCTCGTGCCCGTCGGCGACACGGCGCTCCACGCGTTGGTCGTCGAGTTGGACGCTTCGCTGCCGTACGAGGTGCAGTGGCTCGACCGCTGGGGCGCCCCCGTGCCAGGGCCGGCTCAGGCGGGATCATGATCGAGTTCCTGCCGCCTCGCGACGGTGCGTTCGGTGAGTCCGGCACGCCCGACTTCGTCGGCTTCGACGGCGACGACACCGACGACTTCGGCGACGAGCCACCGCGCTCGCGATGGCTCACCGCGCTCGCCGTCATCGGCGTCACCGGTCTGCTCACCGGTGGTGTCATCGCCGCAGCCCCCTGGGACAGCGACCAAGCTGCCACACCAGCGACCACCACCACACCCCCCACCACCACACCACCGCCCACCACCACACCGCGATCGACCACCACCACCGAACCCGGCCTCCCGCCCGGCGTGTCGGCCGCCATCCCCGGCATGCTTGCGACCGAGCCGGGGCCGTACGTTCTGTTCTTCGC
>JANNQK010000240.1:0-5449 GCA_031400715.1 Actinomycetes bacterium
GTTCAGCGGCGCGTGTTCGGGATGCGGCGAGACGCCGTACCTGAAGCTGCTGACCCAACTGTTCGGCGACCGTCTCCTCATCGCCAATGCCACCGGGTGTTCCAGCATCTACGGCGGCAACCTGCCCACGACGCCGTACACCACCGACGCCGACGGTCGTGGTCCGGCGTGGAGCAACAGCCTGTTCGAGGACAACGCCGAGTTCGGCCTGGGCATCCGCCTCGGGTACGAAGCGCAACGGCGAGCCGCCACAGATCTGCTGGTCGAGCTCGACCATCGACTCGACCCCGACCTGGTCACCGGTCTGCTCGCCAACGTCGACGACGTGACGGATGCGGGGGTGCGCGACCAGCGATCGCGTGTGGAGCGCCTGCGCGCATCCCTGGCGGATCTCGACGGTGACGACGCGCGGCGTCTCCACGAGTTGGCGGGCTCCTTGGTCGGGCGTGCCGTGTGGATCGTCGGTGGCGACGGTTGGGCCTACGACATCGGTGCCGGTGGCCTCGACCACGTGCTCGGCAGCGGCCGCAACGTGAACATCCTGGTGATGGACACCGAGGTGTACTCGAACACCGGCGGCCAGGCGTCGAAGGCCACCCCCCGTGGCGCCGTCGCGAAGTTCGCCGCCGGTGGGAAGGGCACGGCCAAGAAGGACCTCGGTCTCGAGGCGATGACGTTCGGCGACGTCTACGTCGCGAAGGTCGCCTTGGGGGCGAGCGACGTGCAGACCGTGAAGGCGCTGGTCGAAGCCACACAGTGGCCGGGCGTGTCGTTGGTGATCGCCTACTCGAGCTGCATCGCCCATGGCTACGACATGTCCCGCTCGATGACGCAGCAGAAGGCAGCGGTGCAGAGTGGTCACTGGCCGCTGTATCGCTATCGCCCCGGCGCCGGTGAGAGCACCCATCCGTTCCAACTCGACAGCGCCGAGCCGACCGTTGCGTATGCGGAGTTCGCGGCCACGGAGGCGAGGTTCGCGATGCTTCGTCGGAGCGATCCCGATCGCGCCGCGGAGTTGATGCGCCTGGCCCAGAACGACGTCAGCGCCCGGTGGACCTACTACCAGCAACTGACCGGTGTCGAGCGTTCGGCCCCCGAGCACGCCGCTGACGCCGTGCTCTCGGAGATGGAGGACGAATCATGATCGATCTCACCAGCATGTATCTCGGACTCAGGCTCCACAGCCCGTTCGTCGCATCGCCGGGTCCCGTCACGGGTGACCCGTCGATGTGGGCTCGCCTCGAGGCAGCCGGAGCCGGCGCGATCGTGCTGCCCAGTCTGTTCGAGGAGCAGATCGAACACGAAGCGTTCGCCGTGGAGTACGCGTTGGGTTCGGGCAGCGACACCAACGGCGAGGCGTTGAGCTACCTGCCGCATCTCGATGGTGTCGAGGTCGGTCCCGACCACCACCTCGACCTCGTCGAGGATGCGAAGAGCGTGGTGTCGATTCCGGTGATCGCGAGCCTCAACGGCGTCTCGCCGGGCGGATGGGTGCGGTACGCGCGGCTGCTCGCCGATGCTGGAGCGGATGCGATCGAGCTGAACCTGTACGACACCGTGACCGACCCGATGACCTCGTCGGTCGAGGTGGAACGTCGTCTCACCGAGCTGATCGAGGAGGTGGCGGCCGAGATCAGCATCCCTCTGGCGGTCAAGGTGGGGCCGTGGTTCACCGCGCTCGCGCACACCGCGCGAGCGTTCGAGTTGGCCGGCGCCGACGGGCTCGTGCTCTTCAACCGCATGTACCAGCCCGACATCGATCTCGACACGCTCGAGGTGCGGCCGAAGCTGCAGCTCTCGACGCCGGCCGAGGTGGGCCTGTCGCTGCACTGGATCGGCGTCCTGCGCGAGCACATCACCGGATCGTTGGCTGCCAGCAGCGGGGTGCACAGCGGCCTCGACGCAGTGAAGTTGCTGCTCGCCGGTGCGGACGTGGTGATGACGACGAGCGCCTTGCTGCGCCATGGCCCGGAGCACCTGCTGACGATGCGTCGAGAGCTGGTGACCTGGATGGCCGAGCGCGACTACGACAGCGTTCATCAGCTGCGCGGCAGCGTCAGCCGAGCGAACGTCCCCGATCCGCAGATGTACGACCGGGCCAACTACTTCCAGACCATCCACAGCTGGGTCGACTCGAGGCGTTGATCCTCGGGCGTGGCCGTCGTCGCGGACGAACGTCAGGAGATCGACACCACCTCGAGGCGGAACGGGCCCTCCTGCTTGTCGAGGATGTAGATCGCAAGGGTGTTGATCTGGCTGGGGTCGAGTGGCGAGTCGCTCGTGACCGGTTCGAGGAACCGGTCGACCGGTTCGAATCCATCCCATGCGACGGTCACGGTCGACGGTCGACCATCGACGGTGTCGAACCGCTCTACCCAGTTGCCCGTCGACGTGCGCAACTGCAGCACGTAGGTCTTGCCATCGCCGACGAGCTCGATCGACACGCCCTCGCCGGCCGACCAGGCGAGGATCGGGTCGAAGGGGGAGCTGACGATCGAAGAGAAGCCACCGCCGTTGTCGAGCGACAGGTTGCCCTCGAAGACCATGGCGCCGGCGGCCCACGCCACCGAACCCGTCGAGACGCCGCCCATCACCGGGTCGCTCTGGCTCCGCCACGTCTCGACCGACGCAGGTTCGGCGAAGTCGAACACTGTCGGCAGGCCCGGCACGGCCGTCGTGTCGGGTACCGAGGTCTCCACCGGCGGAACGGTCGTGACGTCGGTCGCCGAGACATCGGTGGCTGAGACATCGGTGGGTGCGACATCGGTGGGTGCGACATCGGTCGCGGTGCTTTCCACGACCGACGTGGCCGGGGACGAGTCGATCGATTCGTTCGATTCCTGTCGGGAGTCCGACGAGCAACCGGGGGCCAGGATGACCACCGTCAGAGCCATCGTCGTCACGGTCGAGCGGATCGTCATGGCAGCAGCGTACGAGTCGACCTGTCGACCGAGCCATCGAGCGGAGCGGAACGCGCCCGCAAGATACCCTCAGGGGTGTACAAGTTATACCCCACGGGGTATAGTGTCATTCATCGTTCGCCAGGAGTAGGAGCCGACAACCGTGAGTACAGTCATCGATCCGAAGACGCCCGTCGCGCATGAGCCATCACATGATCCCGACGAGCGTGCGCTGTTCTCGCGGCTCGCCGCGTCGATGGCCCGCCACCGTCGAGCCGTGATCCTCGTGTGGCTGGTGGTCACCCTGGCCGCTGCCCCACTCGCGATCACGCTCACCAAGGCGCTGTCAGGCGCCGGCTGGGATGCGAAGGGGTCCACAGCCGAACAGGTCCGGATGGAACTCAGGTCCGACTTCCCCGCGATGGGCGCGGAGAATCCGATCGTCGTCTACCGACAGACCACCCCGATCGCCGACGATCCGACTGGCCTGCAAACGCTGGTCGCCGAACTCGCCACCGGACCGAGGGTGGTGTCGGTCGTCGACCCGCTGGCGATGCCGCCCGAAGCGGGGATGATCTCCCAGGATGGCCTGACGGCGCTCGTTCCCGTCGAGCAGGAGATCGGTGAGGACAAGGACCGCCCTGAGGCGGCGGGCGAACTCGGCGACTTCGTCGGTGAGCTGGCGGTCGTCGACGGTGCCAGCGTCGAGGTGTCCGGAGAGTGGCCGGTGTGGGCCGACTTCAACCAGATGAACGAAGAGGCTTTGCACAAGGCCGAGCTGTTGTCGGGATTGCCAACGCTGATCATGCTGTTCATCGCGTTCGGCGCGATGCTCGCCGCGGGCATCCCCCTGATCCTTGCCATCGCCGGTATCGCGACCGGATTCGCGTCGTTGCACCTGCTCAGCCTGATCTCGCCGATCTCGGTGTGGTCGATGAACTTCTCGATGATGATCGGGCTCGCCGTCGGGATCGACTACAGCCTCTTCATCGTCTCCCGCTACCGCGAGGAACGCGTCGAGGGCAAGGACGCCATCAAGGCGATCGAGAACGCGATGTCCACCTCCGGCAAGGCCGTGTTCCTCTCGGCGTTGACCGTCGTGCTGTCGCTCGCAGCGGTTTTCCTGGTGCCCGTCATGGTCTTCCAGACGATGGCACTCGGCATGATCATCTCGGTCATCGCTGTTGCGCTCGCCGCGCTCACCCTGCTGCCCGCGGTGTTGATCGCGATGGGTGACAAGGTGCTCGTCACCCGTGGCAAGAAGGATCCCGACATCGTTGCCGAGGGTCGTTGGGCCCGGTGGACCGGCGCGGCGCTGCAGCGCCCAGGTCGCACGTTGACCGTCGGTCTCGTGCTCCTCGGCGCCCTGGCTGCTCCGGCTTTCGGGATGAAGCTCGGTATGCCCGGCGCTCGTGTCGTCGATCCAGGTCTCACCAGCCGGGACGGCTACGACATGGTTGTGGAGTCGTTCGGGCCCGGCGCTGCCGGTCCGGCATACGTGACCGTCGACGGTACCGACGCGCAGCAGGTGGTCGACATCGCCGCAGCGACGCCCAACGTGGTGGACGCACGCATCATCACACCTCCCGCTCCCACCGGCCGCGTCGTCGTCCGCGTCACGCCGGGCACCCAGATCGACGAGGCGGCGACCGCCGACATGGTCGAGGCGCTCCGTGGCGGGCTCGACGAGGCGGTGCCCACCGCACTGGTCGGTGGACCCGCCGGTCAGAACCACGACCTCACCCAGGTGTTGGTCGATCGAGCGCCGTATGCGATCGCCCTCATCCTGATCGTCGCGTTCGTGTTGTTGCTCGTCGTCTTCCGAAGCGTGGTCATCGCCACGTTCTCGATCCTGATGAACCTGCTCACCGTCGGCGCCGCCTTCGGATTCGCGACCCTCGTGTTCCAGCACGGCTACGGCGCCGGCCTGATCGGCATCGAGCACCAGGGCTTCGTCGACGCATGGGCGCCGCTGTTCTTCTTCGCCCTGCTGTTCGGTCTGTCGATGGACTACCAGTTGTTCCTGCTCGCCTCGATCAAGGAGCGGTTCCAGGCCACTGGCGACACGCGTCGGGCCATCGGTGAAGGCATCGCCCGCACCGGCAGACCGATCACGAACGCAGCGGTCATCATGATCATCGTGTTCGTCGCCTTCGGTGTCACGGGTCCGATCCCTCCGACGGAGCTGGGCCTCACCCTGGCGGTCGCTGTTCTGCTCGATGCCACCGTGGTCCGGGTGATGCTCGTGCCGGCGACGATGGCGTTGCTCGGCGACAAGAACTGGTACGCCCCCAAGTGGCTCCAGAAGATCCTGCCCCACGTCAACTTCAGCCACTGATCGGACTCGCGAGTCACGACCGGCCCCGGCACCAGCGGCACTCGCGGCTACCGTCGGGGTCATGACCGACGCGACCCGCGAGCTCATCCGCTATCACCGCGACGGGAAGGTGGGCATCGTCACCATCGATCGTCCCGAGAAGCGCAATGCGATGACCTATGCGATGCTCGCACAGTTCATCGAGACGGTCGGACGGGCCGACGACGATCCG
>JANNQK010000241.1:0-42981 GCA_031400715.1 Actinomycetes bacterium
CCGACTGCCCGACAGCGATGAACTTCCGCTCGACGAGCTCGTACAACTGCCGCCTGACGAGCTCACCGCGCGCCTCGGTGCACCCGTGACCGTCGTGCTCCAGGCGCCCGGTTCCGACGAGCAGATCGTGGCCGTCGGCGACGGCTCACTGCAGAAACCCGGCCGCTACGTGATCATGTGCTTCATCCCCACAGGTGTCGATCCGCAGGTGTACCTCGACGCCGCCGCCGCATCCAACGGCGCACCCCCAGCCGTGCCCGGTGGCCCACCGCACTTCGTCAACGGCATGTACGCCGAACTCGTCGTGGAACCGTTGAACTGAGATGGCCGAACTGAACGACCTCACTTCAGCCGGTCCACGGATCGGTCTCGCACTCTCCCACGGCGGGGTGTTCGCCAACCCTGCCAGCGTCATCGAGATGGCCACCAAGGCCGAACAACGCGGGTTCGCATCGCTCTGGGCGATGGATCGTGTACTGGCACCCATCGCTCCTCGGACCCCCTATCCCGCCTCGGCTGACGGTGTGCTGCCCCCAGAGCAGCACACCGTCCTCGATCCGATCGTCGCCTTGGCGATCGCGGCAACTGTCACGCAGCGGATCGGTCTGGGCACCAATGTGCTCGTCGCACCCTTCTACTCGCCGATCGTGCTCGCCCGATCGCTGACCGCGATCGACATGGCCAGCAATGGCCGTCTGACCGTCGGGCTCGGACTCGGTTGGTCAGCAGACGAGTTCGACGCCGTCGGCGTCCCGCAGCGGCATCTCGGCGCACACCTCGAAGAGATTCTCGACGTCCTCGACACGGTCTGGGCCGACGGGATCAGCAGCCACCGAGGAGAGCGCTACCACATCGCCCCCGCGACGATCCTGCCAAAGCCGGTCCAACGACCACGGCCGCCGATCCTGCTCGCCGCCTACACACCAACAGGGCTCGATCGAGTCGCCAGACGCGCCGACGGTTGGACACCGGCCGGACTGCCGATCGAGGCCATCTCGCCGATGTTCGGCGGCGTGCGTGACATGGCTGCCGGCTACGGACGCGATCCGGACGCCATGCAACTGTTCGTTCGTGCCAACGCGCACGTGACCGATCGCCCACTCGGCAGGGACCGGCCCGCCTTCTGCGGTTCGACCGTTCAGATCATCGACGATCTCGACGCCACACGCCAGACGGGCGCCCACGAGATCATCCTCGATCTGCAGAGTTGCGCGAGCACCATCGACGAACTCCTCGACCTCGCCCAGACCGTCACCCACCCGATCCTCTCGACAATCTGACAACGCGAACACAAAGACCGATCAAGGTCCTCGGACCAAAATGTCGCGCCGGTGGATCGAGCAGCCCCGCAGGTTGGCAGTGGGTTGGACGGGGGAGCGATCCCTCCGTCTACTTCTTGAATGTCCCCTGCTAGAAGGCACGTTTTGTGGAGCTGGGGGGAATCGAACCGTCCAGCGCGCGAAGGCGTCGTGCCTGGTCAGGGGCTACCGCCGCTGTTCAGGGTGCATTTTCGAGTGTCCAGCAGTGACCGCCAGTGACCGGGAATGGCCTGCATTCGACGCCCCTTTTGCCGCCCCGACCGCCCTTTGGCCGCCCTTGTCGAAGGAGCTTCATGGCTCGGGTTGGCGATGAAGCCAGCGTTGCAGGGTGTCGGTGGTCCAGGTGGCCACGCCGGTGCCGAGGAAGTCATTGTCGTTTGTCCAGATCCCCGCGTTCAGCGCAAGGGAGCTTGCCACCACCGGCCAGTCCCTGGGATCGCGTAGAGAACGCTCTCGAGCTTCCTCCTCGAGGGCGGCATAGATGCCCTCGTCGAGGATGACGATGTTCGCCTCGACGGCGGCCAGACAGGCCGCGGCCAACTCGTCGCCGAGTCTGGGTTCGAGGCCGCGCCGCCGGACGAAAGCTGTGATCCGTCGGGGGAGTTCGACTTGCGTCTCGCCCCACATCTGCTCGGGGAGATACAGGTCTAGCCGCTCATCGCCGAGGCGGGTCCGGCCCGCAGACCGGAGCAGTTCGCCGACGAGCACGCTCGTGTCGACGACGAGTCGCATCAGCGCACGCGGTGCTTGGGCGAGACCTCGCGGACGAGGTCGTCCTCGTCGAGGCCCGAGCGAGCGATGACGTCATCGACGAGCCCACCGAGCCGGCCGAGAGCGTCGCGTCCGGCACGGCGGTCCTTGGCCGTGATGGGCACGAAGAACCCGATCGGCTCGCCGTGTCGTTCGATGACCAACGTCTCGCCACCGGCGAGGATGGAACTCGCTTGATCTCTGAACTCCCTGACGCCGATCGCTCTCACAGCTCACGCTCCTTTGTGACCACAAATGTAGCCACAACGTGCGTGCTTGGTCAAGGCGTCGACTGTCACATGGTGTCGGGTTCTGCACCCCACCCAAAGCCCGCCCAGGCAACGACCACCCCAACAGCGAGTTCCGCGTGCGCACCGACCGCATCCACACCGGACGCGTCAGCCTGCGCGTCAACGGCGAAATGCACCACAAGGGACTCGGTCGAACCCTCGACGGAACCCGCGTCATCATGCTCATCAACGGCTACGACATACGCGTCATCCACGCCACCACCGGCGAAATCATCCGCACCCTCACCATCAACCCCGAACGTCGCTTCCACGGCACCGGCAAACCCACCGGAGGCCCCAAAGGACCCCGAAGAATCAGACGGACCGAACCCCAATGAGGGTTCGGTCGGTCCGTCCTGGATGTCTCGCGACATCACAAGGTGGAGCTGGGGGGAATCGAACCCCCGTCCATCAGGCACCGAGCGCCCGTGATACGACCATTCCCGACCTTCTCCCTGACGCAGGGAGGCCGGCGGGTCAGCTGGCCGTCACCCGGAGGTGGCGGCCCACGAATCGTCTTTCCGAATCGTCATCGGTCTTTCCCGACGTCAGCTGTCTTTCCCGCTGTCATCCCCCGCTTCTGGTGCCAGGCTGCGGTGGATCGGCCCCGTGCGCCATTTCTGGTCACGATGTCTCTTCACTACCTGATCAGATCAGGCGGCGAGAGCGAACTGCTCGTTGGCAATTCTGTTTGATGCCCCGTTTAGCGAGTCTGAGCAACTCGGGTCGCACGTCCGACCGATGAAACTGACGTCGAAACCTGTCAGCCCCTTGGTTGGGTCTTGCAACCTCAAGCCTACCGGTGATCGGTTGGCTCAGCGTGGGTCGCGCCACATGCCGCGGAACAGCGGACCGTCGGGCTGGGGATTGTCCTCCCACAGCACACGGAACCCGAGTCGTTCGTAGAACGGCACGTTCTGCGAACTCGACGACTCGAGGTACGCCGGCAGCCCGTCGATGTCGCAGCGGTCGAGTGCGGGGCGGATGACCGTCGCTCCGACGCCTCGACCTTGCGTCGCGGCGCCGAGGACGAACAGGTAGAAGTGCGATTCGTGCGGGTGATGCGAACCCACCATCGCTCCCAGCGAGATCAGACGCTCGAGCGCGGCCGGGCCGAGGTGTTCGTGGACGGCGGCGCCGAGCGCGTTGCCTTCGTCCTCCCTGAACATGCGCACGTCCGGTGGTGACCACACCGCCGCGCCACCGCACCCGTCGAGGGTGTAGAGGTGTCCGCGTTGAAACCCCGCGGCCACCGCAGTCCGGAAGAACCCGAGCATCGATCGCTCGATGCGCTCGTCGCGGTCTGCGATGCCCGACACCCAGGTGATCATCGGGTCGTCGGCGAAGGCCGTTGCCAACGCCACCTCGAGTGCCGGGAGATCGGCAGCGAGTGCGTGACGGGCGAAATGCCGGTGTGGGACCGTCGTCATGAACGTGTTCCATTCGATTGGTGAGATGCGGCCCACGCGGCCACGTCGTCGAGGGCGGTCGGGTCGATCAACGACCCGCGGCTCGCCACCCGCTCTGCAGGCTGGCCCTGCAACAGGCGCTTGATCGGCACTTCGAGCTTCTTGCCCGACAGGGTGCGCGGGATGGCACGCACGCGATCGATCACGTCGGGGACGTGCCTGGGCGACAACTCGGTGCGCAGCGCACTGATGATGCGGCCTCGCAAGCCGTCGTCGAGATCAATTTCCGGTGCGCAGACGAGCAGCAGGATGAGCGTGCCGGGTCCACCATCGGCGTCCTCGAGATGCACGACCACGCTGTCGAGCACCTCCGGCATCGATTCGACGACACGGTAGAAGTCGCTGGTGCCGAGACGTACGCCACCGCGGTTCAAGGTCGCATCCGACCGGCCGGTGATCTCGCACGCGCCATCTGCGTGAAAGGAGATCCAGTCGCCGTGGTGCCATCGACCGGGGAAGGTCTCGAAGTACGTGGCGCGGAACCGGTCACCCGTCGGATCGCCCCACAGCCCGACCGGCATCGACGGCATGGGGGTCGCGATCACCAACTCGCCGGTGACGCCAGGAGCACAGTCGTTGCCGTCGGGATCGACGGCGCGGACGTCGCATCCCAGCATCCGCACGCTGATCTCGCCGGCGCGCACGGGCACCGCGGGTGCGGCGCCGACGAACGCCGTGCACACATCGGTTCCACCGCTGACCGAGCAGGTCTGCACGGACGGGCCGACGTGGTCGCGCACCCAACGGAATCCGTCGGCAGGCAGCGGCGCGCCGGTGGAGCCCACTTGCCGCAGCCGTGCGAGATCGAACTCGTCTCGCGGGCTGAGCCCGGCCTTGCGGCAGGCCATGATGAACGGAGCGCTCACACCGAGCACGTCGAGCCGTTCGTCGGACGCGATCCTCCACAAGGTCGACAGGTCGGGCGATGCCGGATCGCCGTCGAACAGGACGATCGTCGCGCCCACCATCAACCCCGAGACGAGGTAGTTCCACATCATCCACCCGGTGGTGGTGAACCACATGAACCGGTCTCCCGGGCGCAGGTCGTGATGCAGCGCCAGCACCTTGAGGTGCTCGAGCGTGATGCCACCGTGGCCGTGCACGATCGGCTTCGGCAGCCCTGTCGTGCCCGACGAGAACAGCACGTACAGAGGATGATCGAAGGGCACGCCCTCGTACTCGAGCGGTCCGACCGCGGCGCAGCAGTCGGCCCACGAGATGGTGTGGACCGCGAGCGCTGCCGGGGAATCGTGCAGGTAGGGCACGTGCACCACCGACCGCAGCGTCGGGAGGGATGCAACGATCTGCGCGAGTTCGTCGCGACGGTCGACGTCCTTGCTGCCGTAGCGGTAGCCGTCGACCGCCACGAGCACCGTGGGCTCGAGTTGCGACCACCGGTCGATCACGGCCCGTACGCCGAACTCGGGCGCGCACGAGCTCCAGATCGCCCCCAGGCTGGCTGTCGCCAGGAACGCAACGATCGTCTCGTGCACGTTCGGCATGAACGCAGCCACCCGATCGCCGCGCCCCACGCCGAGCCGCACGAGACCGACACGGCACCGGGCCACGGATTCGCGCAGGTCGTCCCACGACAGCTCCTTGCGGCCGCGTGTCTGCGACAGCGACACGATCGCCGGATCGCCGCTGGACCGGAGCAGGGCGTGCTCTGCGTAGTTCAGTGCCGAACCGGGGAACCACTCGGTCCCCGGCATCGCGACCCTGCCCATGGCGGCGGTCGGCGTGAGGCGCCAGTGCACGCCAGCCCACTCGGCGAAGGCTTCCCAGAAGGCGCCCGGTTGGTCGATGCTCCAGTCGAGCAGAGCGGAGTAATCGGCGAACGGCCGTCCTGATCGAGCGGACGCGGCTCGGGTGAAGTCGGCCAGACGGCTCTCTCCGGCGGCCGACTCCGAGGGCATCCACACGACCTCACCGCGCTGGACGTCGCTCACGCCCGGCGACACTAGCGGTGACACGTCCCGGCGGCCGGGCGATCGACCGACACGCAGCGGCGTGGATCTTGACGAAGTCGGAACACGATTGACGGGCGAGGGACCGGACCGGTCCGTACGATCAGGAGCTTGAGGACCGAACGGCACCTCTCGACAGGGTTGACCGGTCCGATCATCGCGAAGCGCGGGATCGGATCGGGCGAGATCACGTCCACGTCGATGGGCTACATCGGCGCGCTCGACGGCCTTCGGGCCGTTGCGGTCGTGTTGGTGATGGCCTCGCATCTGCATGTCGGCGCGTTCCGCGCCGGCGAGATCGGCGTGACGATCTTCTTCGCCTTGTCGGGCTATCTCATCACTCGACTCCTGCTGGAGGAACACCGCGACCACGAGCGGATCTCGTTCAAGCTGTTCTACAAGCGCCGCTTCCTCCGCCTCCTGCCCCCGCTGTACCTCATGCTCGCAGTGATGGTGCTGGTGCATCTCTTCGCGCCCGGCTTCACCGGACTGTCGTGGGTGGGTCTGCTGCTCGCGGCCACCTACACCACCGACTTCGGCATCGTCGCGACCAGCAGCTACACCAGCCCGGCAACCGACCACACGTGGTCGTTGTCGGGAGAGGAGCAGTTCTACTTCGTCTTGCCCATCGTGGTCGTGATGGCGTTGCGACTGCGATGGAGGATGGCGACGTTCGCCTGGGTCGCCGCGATCGCCACGCTCGTCGGTGGAACCATCACGGCGTTGATCGCAGCACAGCACGACCAGGGCAACGTGCGCCTGCTCACCAACCCGGTCGTCCGTGGGTGGGAGTTCCTCGCCGGCGCGGCTGTTGCCGTGTTGGTGATGACCGAGGCGTTCGGGGTGCGCGACCGAATCCGGCGACGGCCAGCCGCCGCGCAGGCCGGCGTGCTGGTCGGGTCGGCGCTCGTCGTGATCGCGTTCTGCACGCCCGGCTGGACCGAGCACAACCTCACGTCGGGTGTGTCGTTCACGCTCGCCCTGGGGTCTGCCTGCGTGGCCGGGCTGCTCGCCGAGGGCGTACAGGCACCCGGCCTGCGCTGGTTCGGCTCGGCGGTGGCCACGTGGATCGGCCGGCGCAGCTATGCGATCTACCTGTGGCACGTCCCGATCTTCCAGCTCGTGTATCACTACCAGGATGGCCTCACGGTCGCGCAGGCTGCGGCGATCCAGATCCCGGCGTCGCTGCTCGCCGCGGAAGCGTCGTACTGGGCCGTCGAGCGTCCCTTCGCCGCGATGCGACGCCGGTTGCGGCCGGCCTGATATCGGCCGGCTGGCCGTCTATCCCCTGCGGATCATCCCCTTGGCCTGACGGCCCAATTCGCGCCGCACCTCGCGCATGGTGTCGCGCTCGGCGATCGCCTGGCGCTTGTCGGTCTGCTTGCGGCCCTTGCCCACGCCGAGCTCGACCTTCACACGTCCGTCCTTGAAGTAGAGCGACAACGGCACCAACGACACGTGCTGCTGCGACACCAGGGCATCGAGCTTGTCGATCTGGTTCCGATGCATCAGCAGCTTGCGGGCGCGGTTGGGGTCGTGCGCGCCGATGCCGTGGGCGAACTGGTACTGCGGGATGTGCACGCCGTCGAGCCACACCTGGCCACGGATCACGCGGGCGTACGCATCGGCGAGGCGCACGGCACCATCGCGGCATGCCTTCACCTCGCTGCCCTGCAGCACGATGCCGCACTCCATGGTGTCCTCGATGGCGTAGTCGTGTAGGGCGCGACGGTTCGACGCGATGATCTTGTTGCCGGTCTTGGTTCCGGATCGGTCGTTCGAGGCAGCCATAGCAGGGGAGTGGCCAGGCTACCTGGCCACCACCAGGGTGATCAGGCCCGCGACCACCACGCCCGACGCCACCATCCGTCGACGTCCCGCCGCCTCGCCCAGCACGCGCGATCCCGCGAATGCGGCGATCACCACGCTCGCCTCACGCAACGCCGTCACGTATCCGACGGGCGCCCGCCGGAAGGCGAGCTGCACCAGGCCGTACGTGAACGATGAAGCGATACCGAGCACCAGGTATCGGCGCCAGTTGATGCGCATCGCAGCTCGCATCGCCGACGCCCTCCCGGTGGCCAGCCCGAACGCGGTGGTCATCGTGCCGGTACCGACGAACGTGGCCAACGCGTACAGAGCGTTGTCGGTGGACCGAATGCCTTTGGCGTCCGACACCGAGTACGCCCCGATCGTGACCGCGACTGCCAAGGCAGCCCAGAGCGCGGGACCACGAGCCTTGCCGGCGAGGAAGAACAGACCGAGGGCGACGAGCACGATCGCGCCCATGCCGAGATGGCTGAGGTGGTCGTCGAGCAGCGTCACGCCGCCGATCGCGGCCAGCAACGCGCCGCCTCCGCGAGCCATGGGGTAGACGAGCGAGAAATCGCCGTGGTCGTAGGCGCGAGCGAGGAACCAGCAGTACGGCACGTGGATGGTGCCCGACAGGAAGGCCCACCACCAGCCGCCCGCGGGGAATCCGCCGACGGCCACGATGATCACCAAGCCGATCGCGCCGGCGAGGGTGAACTGACCCCAGAGTGCCAGGAAACGGTCGCCGCCCTGTTTGATCGCCAGGTTCCAACCGGCGTGCAGGACCGCTGCGGTGAGGGCGAGGACGGTGGCGAGCAGCACGGCACAGCGACGCTAGCGAGCACCGGTCCGTCGGACTGGCATCGCTACGCTCGCCTCGTGAATCGACCGCCGCTCGTGTTCCCTGCCGATGCCTTCGCGGCGATGATCGGCCACATGTACGACGGGTACCCCCTCGAGGCATGCGGCCTCCTGATCGGTCGGGGTGGCACCGTGCGCAGCTTCGTCCCGTGCGCGAACACCGCCGCCTCGGCTCGTGTGTACTCGATCGATCCGCGCGAGCACCTGCGCGCCGAACGCGCCGCCGACGACGCCGGGCTCGAGGTGATCGGCGTGGTGCACAGCCACACCCACAGCGAGCCGTATCCCAGCCCGACCGATGTGGCCCAAGCCCCCGACCCTGGTTGGCACTACGTGATCGTGAGCTTGAAACGCGGGGCTCCCGAGAGCCGCAGCTACCGGATCGTCGGCGGTTCGATCTCCGAAGAGCCCATCTCCGTCGCCTGAGATACGATTGTTGAGGAATCCGATCGGCATTCCGGTTGTTGGGTCTGGATGGCAAGCGATTCCGGCAGGCAGTCGGCAGGAATGGAACAGGAGAACGGCACATGGTCCCCGCACAGAGCGTGCTCGATCTCGTCGGCAACACCCCGATGGTCGATGTCAGCAACCTGTCTCCCAACCCGAACGTACGGATCATCGCCAAGCTCGAGATGCAGAACCCCTGGGGCTCGGTGAAGGACCGCATCGCCAAGAACATGATCGAACAGGCCGAGAAGGATGGGCGCCTGCAACCCGGTCAGACGATCATCGAGCCGTCGTCGGGCAACACCGGCATCGCACTCGCTGCGATCGCTCGGATCAAGGGTTACCCGATCAAGATCCTGATGCCGGCCAACGTCTCGATCGAGCGTCGACAGATGCTCGAGGTGTTCGGTGCCGAACTGATCCTCACCCCGGGCGAAGAGGGCAGCAACGGTGCGGTGCGCCGCGCCCAGGAGATGGCCGAGGAGCATCCCGAGTGGTGCTTCCTGTATCAGTACGGCAACGACGCGAATCCCTCGGCGCACTACGAGAACACGGGGCCAGAGATCCTCCGCGACGTCCCCGAGATCACGCACTTCGTCGCCGGACTCGGCACGAGTGGCACCCTCATGGGTGTCGGCACCTACCTGAAACAACACAAGCCGGACGTGAAGATCGTCGCCGTCGAGCCCCCGCTCGGCGAGCGCGTCGAGGGTCTGCGCAATCTGGAGGACGGCTACATCCCGCCGGTGTTCGAGATGTGGCAGGGCATGGAGGTACTCGATCGCAAACGGGTCGTGCGACCTCGCGAGTCGCTCGAGTGGACTCGCCGGCTCGTCGGCGAATGCGGCATCTTCGCCGGCATCTCGAGCGGGGCAGCACTGGCCGGCGCAGCCAAGGTGGCCGGCGAGATCGACGAGGGCACGATCGTGTTCATCGTGTGTGACGGCGGTTGGAAGTACCTCTCCACCGGCGCCTACACCGACGATCTCGACGAAGCCGAACAGAAGGCCGAGAAGATCATCTACTTCTGAACCGGTTCGAGTCGACACCCACGCCGGGTGGCAGTTCGGGTCAAGTCTTGACGCTGGTCTGCCGATACTCGAAGGTGCCCGCCGACACGATCGTTCCATCCCACGCGTCTCGCCCCTCCCCGTGGGTCCCCCGCAGACGCCGCGCCACGCTCACGGCCATGGGCGTGTGGGTGTTCGCTTCGTTGGTGCCGGTGCCAGGACTGGCGTCCGCCGGACCGGCCCCGGGCTCCAACGCCGGGCCGGCCGCGTTCGTCGCGATCGCGCCCACCCGCCTGGCAGACACCCGACCGGACAGCGGCGTCGAGGGGTACACGCGGGTGTCCGATCGCATGGTGCGCGTGCAGATCGCCGGCCGCGGCGGCGTTCCTGCCACCGCGAGCGCAGCGGTGGTGAACATCACTGCGGTCGATACCCAGGCTCCGGGATGGGTGACGGCGTTCCCGGCGGGTGAGCCGCTGCCTCAGGCATCGTCGCTCAACGTCGACCAGGCCGGTCGGGTGATCTCCAACCTTGCGACGGTGCGCTTGGGTTCAGATGGTGCGATCGACATCGCCACCAGCTCGGCCATGCATCTCGTGGTCGACGTCGTCGGCGCCTACACGCCTCGACCGGCAGCGATCGCGGCCGGTCGCCTCGAGACCTTCCGCAGCGGCGCAGTCCGTGCCATCGACACCAGACCGGAGGCCGTCGCCCTGGTTGCCGGGGAAACCCGAACGATCGATCTCGGCGGAATCGGTGTGCCCCTCGGCGCGAGTGCCGCAGTCGTGAGCCTGGTGGCCACCGAGGCGGAGGTGGGCTACTGGACTGCGTTCCCGAGCGGTCAACAGCGACCATTGGCCAGTTCGATCAACGTCGACAGCCCTGGCCAGACGCGCAGTGCACAAGCGATCGTGACCCTCTCTGCGGGGAGCCGGTCGTTCCAGGTGTACTCCCAGGGGGGCGGTCACCTGGTGGTCGACGTCGCCGGTTGGTTCACGGGGCCGACGGCGGCGGTCAGCACCGACGGCCTGTTCGTGCCGTCCAGCCCGCAGCGAGTGCTCGACACCCGCAACGACTTCCCGATCGCGCCGTGGGGTGACACCACCCTCGAGTTCGGCACCGGTTCACCGTTCCCGAACACCACGGCGGCCGTGGCACTGAACGTGACCGCCACCGACCCTTGGTACATGGGCTTCGTGGCGGTTCACCCCGCAGGCGTCGCGCGACCCGGCGTGTCCAACCTCAACGTCACCGCGCTCGATCAGGTCGTGGCGAACCATGCCATCGTTCGGGCCGGCAGCCGTGGACTTGCGATCTACTCGCAATCCGGGAGTCACCTGGTGGTCGACGTCGCCGGCTGGTACCTGGGGGCCCCCGAGCCGAGCACGCTGCCCGAGCCGTACTCGGTGCCGTCGGCGCCGACCCCTGCGATCGGCATCTCTGCGCCGGATGCCGGCATCGGCACCTACGTCGGCACCCACCGCAACATCAACACGAACATCGACAGCGGGCGGGCCGGTCTGTGGATGGGGTCGGGGCAGATGGGAACAGCAGAGCACAATGTCTACTTCGCTCATCGAACCAGCCACGGCGGCGCGTTCCGTAGCCTCGACCGACTGACGATCGGTAGCACCTTCTCGATGCTCGGCGCCGACGGTCGGACCTACCGGTACCTGGTCACCCGTCAGGATGTGATCCTCCCGAAGCCCGCAGAACTGCTGAAGGTGGTGGCTGCGGCCGGTCCGATCACGGTCACACTGGTGGCGTGTCATCCTCCCGGGTCGATCCGCTACCGCCTCGCCGTCAGCGGACGGCTGATCGGCGTGGCCGGCTGACTCAACCAGCGGTGGCTGCGGCGATTCGCTCTCGCGCGGCTTCACCGCGGCGTGCGACCGGCATGTGTTCGGCGGTCGTCGCTGCGCCGAGGCCCATCATCGGCATGTTGCTGTAGATGCACTCGTAGGCCCCGGCCGGGATCCGGTAGGTCTCGTGGTAGACCCCGACGTCTCCGCTGGTGCCCACCTTGGTGTTGAAGTTGCGCCAGGCCTGCAGGTGGGGATCGTCCTTGTCGCGGGCGAAGTGCTCGAGGTGTTCGAAGCTCCGCCAGTACTGAACGAGGGTGATCGTGCGGCCGGCCCACATGGTGCGCACGCCGAGCATGCCCTTCTCGGGGTGGCTCATCAGTTCGGAGATCATCGGTCCCATGGCACGGCCCACCGGGATCCACTTGTGCAGCTTCCAGAGCTTGTTGACGCGCATGCCGATGATGAACACGACGAAATCGCCCTCGATCGAGGCGGTGAAGCGGCCGGGCACGACCGAGAAGCGGGACATGGATCATCTCCTGATGGGTTGAGTTCACAACGGATAGTGACACTGTCCGTAAATGGATAGTGACACTCGCTGTACGTCGTGTCAAGTGCGTATGCTGAGCAGCGATGAAGATGGCCGCGCTCAGCCGCACCTCGGGCGTCAGCGTGCCGACGCTGAAGTACTACCTCCGTGAGGGTCTGCTGCACTCCGGCACCGCGACGGCGGTCAACCAGGCCGACTACGACGAATCGCACGTGCGTCGGGTGCGTCTCGTGCGAGCGTTGATCGACCTCGCTCACCTGAGCATCGCCGATGTGGCAGCGGTGGTGGCGGCGGTCGACGACGAGACGATGCCCATTCATGACGCGTTCGGACTCACCCAGGACGCGATGGTGATCGGTCCGCACCGCGACGTCGAGCAGTATCGCCTGGCGCGAGCGCTCGCCGACGGGTTCGTCGCTCGCAACGACTTCCACATCCGCGCCCATGCCCAGGTGCGCGAGATGCTCGCGGACGCGTTCGTGCATCTCTCCGAGTGGGGGTTCATCGATCTCGCCGACCCCCACCATGCCGGCGCCGACCAGTTCGATGCGTTGGCCACCGTGTTCAAGCAGATGGCCGCCCAGGAGCTCGCCTCCGTGCCCGAGACCCATCGCTCGGAGATGGTGGAGTACACGGTGGTGGGCACCGTGGTCGTCGAGGTCGCGATGGCTGCCATCCGCCGGATGGCGCTCGAAGACGCGAGCGAGCGGCGATTCGGCGCGAGGACCCGCAGATAGCCTCGGCGCTCGATGGATGAGCGACCGATCGGCATCTTCGACAGCGGGTTCGGTGGGTTGACGGTCGCTCGCGCCGTGATCGATCTGCTGCCGGCCGAGGACATCGTCTACCTCGGCGACACCGGTCGGTATCCGTACGGATCGAAACCGCAGGCTGACGTGGCCGGCTACGCACGCCAGATCGCACGGTTCCTGATCGACGTCCACGATGCAAAGGTCATCGTCGTCGCATGCAACACCGCTGCGTCCGCCGTCGACCTCGCCCGGGAACTCCCGGTTCCTGTGGTCGGCGTCATCGAACCGGGCGCTGGGGCGTTGGTCGCCGCCACGCGCTCGGGACGCGTCGGGGTGATCGGCACGGTCGGCACCATCGGGTCGGGCTCGTATCAGCGGGCGGTCGCCGCAGCCGCCGAGCTGCTCGAACCGCACGACGTCGGCTGCCACGACCTCGGCGTCGAGGTGGAACTGGTGTGCGCTGCGTGCCCGGGTTTCGTCGAGTTCGTCGAGCGGGGCGTGGTGACGGGCGACGAGATCACCGTGCTCGCCGAGCGTCTTCTGGCCCCCGTGCGCGAAGCGAAGGTCGACACCCTGCTGCTCGGTTGCACGCACTACCCGTACCTGTCGCGCGTGATCGGGGACGTGATGGGTGCCGATGTGGTTCTCGTGTCCTCGGCCGACGAGACGGCCTTCGCACTGCGCTCGTTGCTCGACCAGACAGGGCTCGGCCGCGCGGGCGACGTCCCCTCGGACGCCGACACCGCCGGCCGAGCGGGATCGCACACCTTCTTGTCCTCCGGCGACGTCGAATGGTTCCGAGCCCTCGGCCGCCGACTGCTCGGGCCCGAGCTCACCGAGGCTCTGCCCGTCTCGTTCTTCTGACCAGCCCCTCTGACCAGCCCCTCTGACCAGGCCCTCTGACCAGGCCCTCTGACCAGCCCGCTGGCCTCACCCTGACCTCACCCTCACCAACGATGGAGACCACCATGACCCGATTCGACGGACGCGCCGCCGACCAACTGCGCCCGATCTCGTTCGAGCGCGACTACACCGAGATGGCGGCCGGCAGCGTGCTGGTGTCGTTCGGAAAGACCCGGGTGCTGTGCACCGCGTCGGTCGACGAGAGCGTGCCCCGCTGGATGAAGGGCACCGGTAAGGGCTGGGTCACCGCCGAGTACTCGATGCTGCCCGGAGCGTCGCCCGAGCGCATCGATCGCGAGGCGGCGAAGGGCAAGCAGAGCGGCCGCACCGTCGAGATCCAGCGACTCATCGGCCGCTCGCTGCGCGCCGCGTGCGACATGACGTTGTTGGGGGAGCGTCAGGTGATCGTCGACTGCGATGTGCTGCAAGCGGACGGAGGAACGCGAACGGCCAGCATCTGCGGCGGCTACCTCGCGCTCCACGACGCGCTCACACGCCTGATGCAGAACGGCGCGATCAAACAGCACCCGTTGCACTCGTTCTGTGCGGCGATCAGCGTGGGCATCGTGAAGGGTCAGCCGGTGCTCGACCTGCCCTACGTCGAGGACTCCACCGCCGAGGTCGACATGAACGTGGTGATGCTGGGCCGCACAGGTGCCGAGCCGAGCTTCGTCGAGGTGCAGGGCACGGCCGAGGGTGTCGCCTTCAGCCGGAGCGAGCTCGATGCCTTGCTCGAACTGGCTTCGGGCGGCATCGCCGACCTGATCGGCTACCAAGCCCGGATGATCGCGGACGCGCCGGCCGCTCGGCCCCTCGGCCGCTGACGTGCAGCTCGTCTGCGCAACGGCGAACGCCCACAAGGTCGACGAGATCGCGGCAGTGCTCGGCGACCTCGTCGAGTTGCTGCCCCGACCGGCCGACGTACCCGACGTGGTGGAGGACGCGGGCACGCTCGAGGGCAACGCACGATTGAAGGCCCACGCGATCTGTCGTGCGACCGGCCTGCCTGCGGTGGCCGACGACACCGGCCTCTTCGTCGCCGCGCTCGACGGCGGGCCGGGTGTCGAGACCGCCTACTTCGCAGGCCCGACGGCCACCTATGCCGACAATCGCGACAAGATGCTGGCGGTGCTCGACGGTGTCGCCGACCGTCGAGCCGAGTTCGTCACCGTCGCCCTGGTGGTGTGGCCCGACGGCCGTGAGTTGCTGGTGCGAGGTGTCTGCGCGGGTCGCATCGCCGAGACCGAACGCGACGGGCGCGGGTGGGGCTACGACCCGTTGTTCGTCCCCGACGACCAGCCTCAGCGCGACGGCGGCAGGCGTACCTTCAGCCAGATGACCGACGACGAGAAGAACGCGATCTCGCACCGCGGCAGGGCCTTCGCCGCTCTTGCCGAGGCGCTGCGCAACCTCTGACTGTCCGCGCCCGGCCTGGCCCCGACTCGATTCGGCTCGCTCGAGCTCAGCGAGCGGGCGTGGGCACCGGCCACGTGTCGATGGTCTCGTAGCGGGCGCCACCAGGATCGAGCGTGCTGCGGACGAGGGCGACTTCGTCCACCTCGAACTCGGCGCGGAACAGGGCACCGAGAATGCGAGGCATGGGCGCGTTCGGCTTCACGCGTGCGAGGGTGAGGTGGCCCGTGAATCGCGTGCGCGGTCGCTCGCCGATCTGACGGGTGTGTTCGACCACTTCGGCCGCGAGCTCGTCCACGCCGGACACCGGCACGACCACCGATCGCTCCGCGATCACGTCGACCGCAGGGCCGAGCCGCGCCACGCTCGCCGCGAACGTCGCTCGATCGAGTGCATCGCCGACGGTGTCGGGCTGGGCATCGCCCAGGAATCGCAAGGTGACGTGCCAGTTCTGCGGGGGTACGAAACGGACGCCCTGCTGATCCTTGCGATGGAGTTGGGTGAGATCGGCAGCGACCTCCTCGGAAGGCCACACCGCAACGAACAGCCGTGCCATCGCTCCATTCAACCCCCTCGAAAGGCACGGGCCGACGCGAGTCGCGTAGCGTGCTCGCCCATGGCGTCAGGGCAACGGGTCATCATCACCGCAGCAGCAGGAGGCATCGGGCGAGCGATCGCCGAAGCGTTCGTGGCAGAAGGCGCCACCGTGCATCTGTGCGATGTGGACGACGCGGCCCTCGAGCAGGTGCGTGCAACGATGCCCGATGTCGTCGCGACACGTGTCGACCTGCTCGACGGCGACGCGATCGACGAGTGGCTGTCGGCAGCGATCGCTGCGCTCGGCGGCGTGGACGTGCTCGTGAACAACGCAGGGACCAAGGGCCCGACGGCGTTCGTCGAGGATGTCACCCCCGCCGAGTGGCACGACTGCCTGACGGTCACCCTCGACTCTCACTTCCGCTGTGCCCGCCTGGTGGCACCGGTGATGAAGCGCCAGGGATCGGGCTCGATCGTGAACATGTCGTCGATGGCGGGCCAGTTCGGGTACGGCATGCGCACGCCGTACGCGGCGGCGAAGTGGGCGGTGATCGGACTGACCAAGTCGCTGGCGATCGAACTCGGTCCTCATGCGGTGCGCTGCAACGCGATCTGCCCCGGTTCGGTGAGCGGGCCGCGGATGGATCGCGTCATCGCCGACGAAGCGGCGCGCCGACACGTCGAGCCGCAGGTGGTGGAAGCCGAGTACGTGGCCGGTCAGTCGATCGCTCGCTTCGTGGAGGCCGCGGAGATCGCCGCGATGTGCGTGTTCCTGTCGTCGCCCGCGGCGGCGATGGTGACCGGTCAGGCGATCGCGGTCGATGGTCATACCGAGGCGTACCACCTCTGAACTCCGTCGCGAAAGGGCCACGTCGCGAGGTGTTGATATCGCTGTTCGTGGTTGTCTCAAGAGATCGGCAAGATTCTCTTCGGAGAACCTTCGGTGGCCCGCTGGCTCGTCGTCTCGCTGCTTGACCACGTCGGGCAGGTCTGTGAGCCTCCTCGTGGAGAGAGGAAACGGACATGATTGACGGGTCGGGCGGCCTGTCAGCACGTGACGTTCACAATCGAGCGGGCCACGACTGGCGGAGTCAGCGTTCAACCATCTTCGTGATGGGCACACATACACCGGTGGATTCCTTGGCGGGGACCCTCGGCGGATCGCGTCGGCGGTGGCGATCATGAAGCTCAGCCGACGCGATCTGCTGAAGGCCGGCGTGTTCGCCGGCGCCGCCACAGCGCTGCCGTTGCAGCGGATGGTGTCGGGCATCGACGGTTTCTCGCGGCGCATGCCGGCGAGCAAGCTGCCGGCACCGTTCACCGTGCCGTTCGCTCGGCCCAAGCCGGCCACGGCGGTGGCGACGACGGCCACGACCGACTACTACCGGATCGACATGCGTCCGACGCAACTCGAGATCCTGCCGGGGTACAAGACCGTCACCTATGCGTACAACGGCCAGGTGCCGGGTCCGACCATCCGCGTCGCCCAGGGTCGCGAAGCGGTGGTCCGTCACACCAACATGCTGCCGAAGGTGCACGACCGCTTGGGGTACGAACCCTGGACGTCGGTGCACCTCCACGGTTCGGCGTCGTTGCCGCAGTACGACGGATACGCGAGCGACATCACCCGCCCGGGCGAGTCGAAGGACTACCGCTACCCCGACTTCCAGTCGTCACGCACCCTGTGGTATCACGATCACGGTGTGCACCACACCGCCCAGAACGCGTATCAGGGGCTCCTCGCGATGTACATCATGACCGACCCGATCGAACAGGCGCTCAACCTCCCGAGCGGCGAGTTCGACGTGCCGTTGATGATCGGCGACGCGATGTTCGAACGCGACGGACAACTGCTGTTCACCCTCGACGACGAGTCGGGCATGTGGGGCGATGTCTTCGTAGTGAACGGCCGGCCGTGGCCGAACATGCAGGTGAAGCGACGCAAGTACCGCTTCCGCGTCCTCGACAACTGCATCTCGCGCTCACTTGACTGGCGGCTGTCGAACAACGCCCCCTTCCACGTGATCGCCACCGATGGCGGGCTGACCGACGCGCCCATCGAGGTCACCCACATCCGTCACGGCAACGCCGAGCGATATGAGGTGATCATCGACTTCGCCAACTACAGCGTCGGCACCAAGCTGCAGTTGATGAACGACAGTCCGCCGAACAACCGCGACGACGTGAACATGGATCGGATCATGCAGTTCGAGGTCGTCGGCGACTCGTTCCCCACGGCGGACAACAACATGCCGGCCGTGTTGAACCCGAACAACCCGGTCATGGCGTTGCAGGAGTCCGACGCCGTCGCGACCCGCAACTTCCGGTTCCGACGCCAAAACGGGCAGTGGACCATCAACGGCACCACCTGGGCCGATGTGGTGGCGAGTAACTACGAGTTCACCCTGGCCAACCCGGTGAAGGACTCGGTCGAGATCTGGACGGTGGAGAACCCGTCCGGAGGCTGGTTCCACCCGGTGCACATCCATCTGGTCGACTTCAAGATCCTCGATCGCAACGGTCTGCCACCGCACCCGTGGGAGCGCGGTCCGAAAGATGTCGTCTATCTTGGCGAGGTCGAGACGGTGCGCCTGCTCATGAGGTTCGAGGGGCGCGGGAAGTACATGATGCACTGCCACAACCTGGTTCACGAAGATCACGACATGATGGGTCAGTTCGAGGTCATCGACCCGGCCCAGGCGGGCGACAGCCCGTTCGCGGTGCCGGCTCGGCCGATCGCCCAGATGGGGCCGCTGGTGCCATGACCGCCGTCGTCGAACAGGCGGATCGCCAACACACGACGCGCGCCGCCAGATCGACCTCGATCGACGTGGCGATCGGGTTGGCTGCCCTTGCCTGCATCGCCCACTTCGTCGAGGCGCCGCGGCACTTCGAATGGTGGCCCGCGTCGGGTGTGGCCTTCGTCGTGATCGGTGTTCTGCAGGGAGCCCTCGCCCTGGCACTGTTGCGACCGTCGCCGTCGCCCCGGCTCGTCAAGGTGGGTCTGTGGGGCACGGTGGCCGTCGTGGTCCTCTATCTGACCAGCCGCACCGTCGGACTTCCGTTCAGCCCGGGTGTCCCGGTACATGGGGCGAAGCTGTTGCCGGGGATGCCGATCATGCCCGATGGCGACAAGCTGGTCGGCCCGGTCGACCTCTTGACACTGGTCGCCGAGGTGGCGTTGATCGTCCTGTTGTTGGGGTTGCTCCCGCGCCGTGCACGTCGGCGTGCGTCGAACGGTCTGATGTGGTGCGGGCTGTCGATCTGGGCGCTCGCGATCCTCGGAGCCCTGACGTGAGCGTCGAGTTGCCGGTGGTGTTGCGGCACGAGGCATGGTCCTCGGTCCACAGTCGCCACGAACCTCGTGCGGTGAGCCATGACGATGCAGCGGATCTCGATGAGGAAGAGCTCGAGGACGCCGACGACGGACGCACGCTGCGACGCGTGGGATGGTTCGTCACCGTGATTCTGGCGGTGCTGCTCGTGCAGACCTTCCTGGTCGAGGCGGTCAGAGTGCGTAGCGACAGCATGGCCCCCAGCTATCGCCAGGGCGACGTGCTGGTGGTCGACAGGATCTCTTTCCGCTTCCGCGATCCGCAGGTCAACGATGTGGTGGTCACCGAAGATCCTCGAACAGGTCAGACGATCGTCAAGCGGGTGGTTGCCGTCGGCGGTGACACCGTAGGCATCGACGACGGACAGCTGACGCTCAACGGTAGTGCCGTTTTCGACGCCGATATCGACAACGCCAACATGGACGGGTACTTCCACGGCCCGGTCGTGGTGCCCGAAGGTGAGGTCTTCCTGCTCGGCGACAACCGCGACACGTCGCTCGACTCGCGGGCGTTCGGCACGGTGTCGGTCGACGACGTGCAGGGCCGGGTGATCGGCCACGTCTGGCCGATCGGCGGTCACTGACCGTTCCTCCTCGCCTTCACGGCCCCGCTTCACGCCGCTGCAGGAACACGGACGGTCACCACGAAGCCGATGTGGTCGCTGCCGGGTATGGCGACATCGACGATGTCTTCGACAGCCACCGTCGTGCTCACCAACGCGTGATCGATGCGGACCAGCGCTGGCCACGATCGGCCCGTCGGCCACGAGCGTGACCACCCTCGGCCCAGCACCTCGTGAGCGCTGCGCCACCCTCGGCCGAGCACCTCACGGAACGCGGGATGCCAACGGGTCGCATTGAAGTCACCGACGATCACGACGGGCACACCGTCGAGATCGGTCGGATCCGTCAGCCGACCGATCTCCGGGATGTCGTGCCCCCATTGCTCCAGCGCTGGGCCGTCGGTGCCCGGCAGCGGATGCACGACGACAACACGCACCTGCCCGCCGTCGAGGTCGATCGTGGCGTCGATGGCCAGACTGCTCCCGATCGGTGTCACTTCGGCAACGGCGATCGGGTATCGGCTGAACAGCGCGACCCCGTCGCGGCCGCCCGGGGACCGGCTCACGACGAACGGGTACGGGTTGCGTCCGTGTGATCTCTCGACCGCGTGTTCGACCGCCTGTTCGACCTGGACGGAGTACTCGGTCATCGCCACCAGATCTGCGCCGAGCGCGAACAGCGTCTCGATCGCCTCGTCGGGTCGATCGGTGCGGAAGTACACGTTGGCCGACGCGATGGTCACGCGAGGTGCTCCGGCCGGCAGGGATCCCGGCGGCTCGTGGAACACGACCGGCACGGCGAGCCACAGGAGCGCCGCCAGGATCCCGAGGTTGACCACAGCCATCGCCACTCGACGCGCGATGGCCGCGACGAACGCGAGGGGAAGCGACGCGCTCAGGACGAATGGTGTGAGCGACTGCAGCACCCACAGCGCCGGAATCCAACTGAACCCGAGCGCCTGGCTGAGGGCGACGAACCCCATCGTTGCTGTGGCGACCCAACCGACGAGCGGGAGCGATCGGCGGATCCGAGCGATGTTCACCAGCCGCGCAGGTCGATCGGCCAGCGGTCGATCACCTCGTCGTTGCGAACGAGCCATGCGACGTCATGCATCGCCATCGTCGGATCGATGTGTGCCGGGACCACGCGGATGCGATCGCCGACGTTCACCGGTTCGTCCGGGGCGAAGGTGAGGTGTTCATCGCTGAGGAACCACACCGAGCCTGCCTCGGTGACCGGATTGCCATGGTCCATGCCCATCGCCTTCAGCCCGACGTCGGCAACCGCGTAGCGCCGGCTCACCGAGATCACCGTGCCGAGCACATGGCAGGCCTGGGCGAACGGGTGGCGCATGTGAACCCGGAGTGACCATGAGCTGCCTGCACAGCCGCCAGCGCTGTGCACTTGTGCGCCTTCACGTGCGGCCGAAGGTGCGTGCCGGGATGGACGGTCGCGATCGTGCGCAGATTGGCCTCGAGCAGGTCGGCATCGATCACGATCGCCGGAGTCGGCAGGTCGGTGAGCCGGCGCGGGAGCATCGTGGTGACGATAGCCAGGCGGTGCGCGGCGGGCTGGCCCGCGCCTTCGAGGGACGGATCGCGACCACGCGCTCAACCCCACACATAGGGGTGTCGATAGGTGTCGTGATGAAACGGCGAAGGGCTCGCGCCCGCGGTGGCTCGGTCGCGGCGAGGTTGGTCCTCGTCGCGCTCGTTCCCACCGTCGCGATGGTCCACTTCGGATGGCGCGACGTCGAGCGGCAGGAACGCGCCGCGTCCGCCGCCGACGATCTCCGCGAGCTGGTCGAGCTCGAGCAGCGTGTCGCAGCAGTGTCGGCGCCGGCATTCATCGAGTATCTCGCGCACCGCGGTCTGGTCACGATCGACTCGCTGGGTGTGGAACGCTCCGTGGCCACCGAACTCACCGGGTTCGACTACGTCGCGGTGTACGAGGGCAACATCGCCCAGCTCGACGCCGTGTTGACCCCGTTGCGTTCCTCCGACACTGAACGGAACCTGTCCGACGGGCGTCGCTTCGGGCCCGAGCTCGATCGCCTGAACGTCGAACTCGAGGAGATCCGGGCGGACACCGGCAACCTGCGGGGCGATTCGACCAGGATCGACACATGGTTCCAAGACCTCGATGATGTGCTCGACTATGTGCTGTCGACCCAGCGTCGGCTGTACGACTCGAACCTGATCGCGTCGAGCCTGAAGCGGTATCGGTCGGAAACCGCATCGCTGACGTGGGTCCTGCAGACCGCAGGCGACGCCGCGCGGGCGATGCTCAACTCGGCCGTGATCGCAGGCCTCCATCAGATCCCGATCGCCGAGGCGGAAGCGGCGCACCAACAGGCGGTCGTCCAGTTCGCAGGCCTCCTCTCCGATGGAACGCGAGCCGATCTCGAGCTCGTCACGCAGGCGGTCCCGGATGCCTTGGCCATCACCCCGGTCGAGGTGGAGACAGTCGATGTGTTCGACGTCGAGCGCGCCCGGGTTGCTTCGGCGCTCGTGCTCGAGGAGGTGGACTACCTGAGATCGCTGGACGAGTGGGCCGGCGAGTACCACGCAGAGGTGTCGACCGACGTCGCTGCGAGCGCCGCGGCCACGCGTCACGTGCTCGACCGAACGATCACGGTCATGATCGTCGTGATGGTGCTCGTGCTGTTGATGGTGATGATCAGCGCGCGATCGATCCTCGGCCCGCTGCAACGACTCGGACGGCGTGCGTCCGAGATCGGCCAGGGCGAGATCGAGCTCGATCCGTTGCCCGTACGTGGTCCGAGCATGCTTCGGTCGCTCACCCGGACGATGAATGCGATGCACGACACGCTCCATCGCGTGGACCGCCAGGCCGCTGCACTGGCGGCCGGCCGCCTCGACGACGCGAGCCTCGTCGAGTCGTCGCCCGGCCGGCTCGGTGCCTCGATCCGCCGTTCCGTCGAGCGGCTCACGGCTGTCACTGCCGAGTTGCAGGCGAGTGAGGAGCGATCCTCGGCGATCGTGTCGTATGCGACGATCGCGATCTGGACCATCGACGACGCCGGCCATGTCGTGTCGGCCAACTCCGCCGCAGGGCGGGTGCTCGGCGTGCCCGCGGCCGAGCAGCTCGGCCGACCTCTCGGCACGTGGGTCCGCAAGACCGAAGGCCCCTGCGAAGTGGTGCGAGCCGACTCGTCACGCGTGTGGATCGACGTCGATCACACGGTGGTGAACACTCGAGGCGGTCAGTTGCGCACGGTGCTGGCCGAAGACGTGACGGAGCGACGCGAGTTCGAACGTCGCCTCGCGCATCAAGCACGGAGCGACGCCCTCACGGGCCTTCCCAACCGGTTCGCGGTGCTCGAGCGGCTGGCGCTGCTCTCCGACTCCGGCAGCACCGCCACCGTGCTGTTCCTCGATGTCGATGGGTTCAAGACGGTGAACGACACGCGTGGCCACGCCGTCGGCGACCTCGTGCTGGTCGAGATCGCGAATCGGCTGCAGCGCGCACTTCGAACTGGATCGATCGTGGGCAGGCTCGGTGGCGACGAGTTCGTGGTCGTGGCCACAGATCTCCCCGACGAGCAGGCCGCGATCAGGCTCGGTCGGCGGCTGATCGAGTGGGTCGAACAGCCGTATCAGATCGGTGACGACCTGTTCGGTCTGTCAGCGAGCGTCGGCGTGGCATCGATGCTGCCCGGCGACGTGCCGCTGGATGTGATTCACCGGGCCGACGCCGCGGTGTACCACGCGAAGGACCTCGGGCGGGCCCGTGTGGAGGTGTTCGATCAGGAGTTCCAGGCTCGCGTGGAGCAACGTGCCGAGACCGAACTCGCGATCCGCGAGGCGATCGGTCGTGGAGAGATCGAGATGTACCTCCAGCCGATCTTCGATCTCGCTGACGAGCGGCCGATCGGGGCCGAAGCGTTGGCGCGTTGGAATCGCCCGGGTGTCGGGTACGTGAGCCCGGCTTCGTTCATCGCGATCGCCGAGAACTCGTCGCTGATCATCGACCTCACTCGGAACATGCTGTATGCGGCATGCGAACGGTTGGCTGCCTGGAAGCGAGCCGACCCGAACTGCAGTTTTCGGTTGTCGGTGAACCTCTCGGGTCGGCACCTCATCGACGGCGACCTGATCGGCGATCTCATCGACGTGCTCAGCATGACGGGCGCGGATCCAAGACTGCTGGAGCTGGAACTGACCGAGACCCAACTGCTGGCCGACCTCGCACCAGCGCGCGAGGTGCTCGAGACCGTGCGTTCGATGGGCATCACGATCGCCGTCGATGACTTCGGTACAGGGTTCTCATCGATGGCGTACCTGCGTCAGCTGTCGGTCGATGTGATCAAGGTCGATCGTTCGTTCGTCAGCGGTGCGGGCCTCGACGGATTCGACTCCACGGCGATCGAGGCGATGGTGAACTTCGGTCGAGTGCTCGGCGTGCACGTGGTGGCCGAAGGGATCGAGACGGAGGCTCAGTTGGCGTTCGTTCGAGCCAGAGGATGCACTCGTGGCCAGGGGTTCCTGCTCGGTCGCCCTCTGCCGGTGGACGAGACGGAGGCGGTGCTCTTCGGCCGCTCGATCGATGGGTCGGCGCACCATGACGCGGGACGTACAGTCGTCGCGAATGCCGCACGATCCAACAGCTGACGTTCCCAGCGCGCCGACGAGCACTGCCCTTCACCGCACCGATCCGTTCGTCGTGGCCAAGCACCTGTTGGCCGCCGTCGCCGTGCTCGCGGTGGTGGGCACGATGGTGGCGATGATGCTCACGCAGCGACTCGGTACGACCTATCGGGACGGTTTGGGTGTCACCGCCGACGGCGCCGAGGTGGCAACTGTCGGAGCGACGTCCGCCGCGACGCTGGCATCGAACCTGCTGATGCTCGCCGACTCGGCCCACGCGTCGCTCGACCAGGCGCGAGGCCTGGTGCTCGTCGCATCGGACAGCACGGCTGATCTGTCGGTTGCGCTCGGCACCAACATCGCCGAGGGCATCAGCGGCACCGCGAGCATCGCCGACAGCATGGCGGGCTTCATCGAGACGATCGAACGTTTCATCCCGGGTGACAGCGACTCGCTGGCGGAGGACCTTCGGCGGTTGGCCGATGGCATCGGGCCGGTTCCGGACCAGCTGAGGTCGCTGTCGGACCAACTCGACGCCAGCTCGATCGAGCTCGATGCGGCGGCGGCGACGATCGCGACGATCTCCCTCCAGGTGGACGACCTCACTGCCAGCATCGCCGAGGCGCGAACGGCGCTCAACGACGTGCAACGCCTGTCGAACGACGTGGCCGAACGTGCTCAGGCAGCGCTCGACCGCTCGAGGACCGATCTGTGGCTCGTGCGGTTGTTGGTGCTGGTGGTGGGCTTGGGAGTGGCCGGTGGGGCGCTGGCCGGGCATCGGTCGATCGGGGTCTTCGAAGCCGGTCGCGGCGACGACACGAATGCAGGCACGAGTGAGGGTGCGGGCGGTGGGACTCGAACCCACACTCCTTCCGGAACAGGAACCTAAATCCTGCGCGTCTGCCAGTTCCGCCACGCCCGCGGCGATGCCGGAACGCTATCTGCGGAGGCGCACGCTGGTGATGGTGGGAGGGGTCGGCGCGGCACGATCCGCTCCGTTGTGCGGGATGCCGACGGTGATCGATCGATGAGGCACGAGCCGCCGTCGTCGTGAGCGGCGCACCACGGTGTCGTCGCTGAGGAGCTCGATCGCGCTGGTGTCGAATGCGGCGGCGCGCACCGTCACACCGCGCGCCGTATGTGCTGCCCAGGCGAGGACGTCGCCGGTGCTTTCGACGGTGATCGGTCGGGGCGGCGCCGGCCACTGCCGCTCGGCGAGCCACTGCACGACCGAGGTCGCGACCCGCCGTCCGTCGAGGGCGCACACATCGGCGGTCTCCGCGGGATGCACCAGGTTGCCGATCGCGAACATGCCCGTGATCGAGGTGTGGAAGCCGCTCGTGGTCGCCGGCGCCTTGGAAACGGGCACCATCGTTGCGCCGGCCCGCCGCACGAGTTCATGATCGGGCACCCAGTCGCCGGTGAACACCACGGTGTCGCAGGCGATCTCGGTCCCGTCGTCGAGGCGAACGGCACGCACACGAGGTCGGCCCACGATCTCGACGACGGTTCGACCGGTGAGCACCCGAACGCGCCCGAGCCCGGCCGAGAGCCATCGCAGCGGAGCGAAGGTCTGTGGGTGAGGCAGCGCCGTGATCATCGCGACCGTTCGGCACCCGCCGTGGCGCAGCGACCAGATGGCCGAGAAGCTCACGTGCTCGGCACCCACGATCACCGCGCGGGTGCCCACCTGTTGGCGATGCACCGCGGTGAGTTGCTGCACCGCGCCAGTGGTCAACACACCACTCGGTCGGTCTCCCGGCACCAGCCGAGCGGCTCGTGGACGTTCGCGCACACCGGTCGCCACGACGACCGCGTCGGCATCGAGTCGTGTTCCGTCCGCGAGATCGACGCGGGATCCATCGGCATCGATCACCGTCGACCCACATCGGATCTCCACACCGGCGGCGACGGCAGCCGCGATCAGCTGCGCCGCGTACGCCGGTCCACGCTTGAGTCGATGAAGGTCGCGAATTCCGTAGCCCACGTGATCCGTGTGGCGCGGCACGCCTCCGGCGACCTGTTCTCGCTCGAGCACGGTCACCCGGTCGACGCCCAGGCGGCGCAACTCGGCGGCCGCGGTGAGGCCTGAGGGTCCGGCGCCGACGATCACCACGTGGGCCCTCATCGGGCAGGATCCCAACCGGTGATCGCCATCACCTCGGCGTAGCAGTAGAAGCCTTGGCACCGACCTGCGAGCGTGCGCGTCCGGCGTCGCAACCCGTCGACGTCGGTGGCGGGCAGCGGCTCGGTGCACGCCGCGGCGATCTCCGCCGCGGTCACGTGCTCGCAATGACACACGATCCGGCCGCCCGTACGGAACGGTCGCTCGTCACGCTCACCGAGTGGCGTCCGACGAATCGTCACGATCTCGTCCTTGGACTCGACGTCGAGCCCAGCGTGCCCGAGGAGCACCAGCGTCTCTTCGGCCAGGGCCATCGATGCGGTGAGGCCGGTCGAGCGAATGCCGCCCAGGACGACGTACCTGAGATCTGGATGTGCGCTCAGTCGGTAGTCGCTGTGCTCGGTCGCGGCCCGCAGCCCGGCATAGACCGCGGTCACCTCTTCGTCGGCCAGAGCGGGCAGGATCCGGTGGCCCTTCTCGCGAAGCGACGCCAGCCCGCCCGCGGTCGAACCGGTCGCTTCTCGGTCCTCGATGTCGTCGGCGGTCGGTCCGAGCATCAGGTTGCCGAACACGGTGGGAGCGACGAGCACGCCCTTGGTGTGCGACGTGGGGACCGGCAGGATCGTTCGATGGAGCAACGGGCGAGCGAGCTTGTCGAAGACGATCAGCTCGCCGCGCCGCGGTCGGATGGTGAAGCCCTCGAGGCCGAACGACCGATGCAACCGATCCCCCTGCAGTCCGGCGGCGTTCACGACGAACCGGGCCCGCCGGACGCGACCGTCGGTGGCGTGCATCTCCGTGATCTCGGGTCCCACGTCGACTCGATCGACCTCGAACGACGTCTCGACGATCGCTCCGTTGGCCCGGGCGTCGTGGGCGAACGCGAGCGGGGTCGTCCACGGATCGATGATGTGTTCGTCGGGGACGAGCAACCCGCCGGTGAGTCCCGGCCCGAGGTGCGGTTCCAGGGATCGCACCTCGCCGGCGTCGATCACGGCGGTGGCGGTGTAGCCGTTCGCTGCCGCCTTGTCGGCCAGGCGGGGGAGCGCGGCCGCCTGTTCGTCGTCCCATGCGACCAGCACCGCGCCGGTCTCTTCCACCGAGATGCCCGCACCTGGAGCGTACGAGCGGAGGAGATGCCACCCTCGGGCGACCAGGCGCGACTCGGTCGTGCCAGGGGTGGCGTCGAACCCGGTGTGCAGGATCGCCGTGTTCGCCTTGCTGGTGCCGGCGCCCACGTCGGGTCGCGCGTCGACCAGCAGCACCGACACACGGCAGTGCGACAAGGCACGGGCGGCAGCACAGCCCACCACGCCGCCCCCGACGACGACCACGTCATAGATGGGGTCGCAGATGGGGTCGCAGCTGGGGTCGTCGGTGGGTTGGCGCACGTTCACAGATCCATCGTCGCAGCGGCCACGCGTTGCCACGCTGTCAGTCGTTCGCCGGCTTCGTCGCTGCCGATCGACGGCACGATCACTCGTCCGGGTTCCCACGCGCCCGGGTCGGCATCGAGCCCGGCACCTCGGGCTGCGAACGAGGCGACACCCATGGCTGTGGCGTGCGGCGACGGATACACCTCCACGGGCGCCTGCAGGAGATCTGCCTGGATCTGCAGCAGGACCTCGCTGCGGGTGAGACCACCGTCGACGCGCAGACCGATCAGCGGTGAACCGAGGTCGGCGCCGGCTGCGACCGCGAGCAGCGCGACCTGCGCCGTGATGCCCTCGATCGCGGCCCTCACCAGGTGTCCACGCTCCGTGCCGAGCGAGAGGCCGGTGAAGGCGCCGCGAGCGTTCGGCTTCCAGAAGGGTGCCGCCAGACCGGCGAGCGCCGGCACGAAGGTGACGCCTCCGGTGTCGTTCACCGACGAGCCGAGCCGGTCGAGGTCGGCCGGAGACTCGATCACACCGATGTCGATCAGCCAACTCACCGCCGCACCCGCGGTGTACACCTGCCCGTCGAGGCACCAGGTCGTGTGGCCGTCGAGTTGCCATGCCGGGCATCCCACCAACCCGTTGGTCGAACGCGTCGGTCGATCGCCGGTGGACGCCAGCAGGAACGCGCCGGTGCCGAAGGTGCACTTCGCCTCGCCGGCGCGGTGACATCGCTCGGCGAACAGCGCGGCTTGCTGGTCGACGCACGCTCCCGTGACCGGCACGTCACCACCGAACCACGAGCACGTGCCGAGCGGTGTTGCGTTGCCGACGATTGCGGGCAGCGTCGCCGCGTCGATGCCGAACAGCTCGCATGCCTGAGCGTGCCACGTACAGGTGTCGAGGTCGGCCAGCAGCGAGCGGCCGGCTGTGGCCACGTCGGTCACGAAGGCGCCGCACAGTCGATGCAACAGCCATGTATCGGTCGTCGTGATCACGGCTGTGGCGGGCACGTGCGGTCGCAGCCAGGCGATCTTCGGGGCGACGAAGTAGGGGTCGAGTTCGAGCCCGGTCACATGGGCCAGCCACTCGGCGTCGCCGGCCCTTCGGGCGCATTCACCGGCTGACCGGCGGTCCTGCCACACCACGGCGCGTCCGATCGGTGTCCCGCTGGTCCGGTTCCAGGCCAGCACCGTCTCGCCCTGGTTGGCGAGACCGATCGCGTCGAGACTCGGCGAGCCGGCCGCGGCGAGCGCGGCGCGGCCGGCCTGCAGGACGCTGGCCCACAGGGCCTCCGGATCGAGTTCGACGCCTCCATCCGGGGTTGTCAGCACCTCGACGCTCACCTCGGCGAGACCGATGACATCGGTACCGTCGACGACGATCGCCTTCGTCGCCGATGTGCCTTGATCGATCGCAAGGACAGCCATCGTGGGTCAGCTCGCCTGGAACGTGAGCCGATGAGGCGTGCCGAGGACGTTCACGTCGAGCGTGAGGTCGTCATCGGTGCACCCGAAGCTGGCTCCGTCGAACGGCAGCTGGGCCACGAAGTTGGCCAGCACCGGTCCCACGTCCATCTCGGTGCCGTCGACCGACGCTGCGGCCGTTGCATCGGGAACGAGTGCGTCGACGGTCAGGACCGATCCGGTCACGGTGTACACACCATCGATCGAGCCGTCCATCAACAGATCGATGCGCGTACCGCCCGCGTCTTGGGCGAACCGGAAGTCGTCGACCACGAACGACAGCCGGCCGTCGGTGCCGAGCCGCAGCTCGGCGTCGCCGGCGACGACCACCGAGACCGCCGTCATCGCGCCCACGGTGTTGAAGTAGCCCTGCAGCTCCTGTTGGCTGACGGCCCACCTGCCCGTCGGGCAGCCGCTCACCGGTCGGGGTGGGGCAACGGTGGTCATCGGGCTGGCGGTGCTGGCAGATGCGTCGGTGCTGGCGGTGCTGGCAGGTACGGAGCTGTCGTCACGACAGCCGGCGAGGCCGGCGAACGCGACAGTGGTCAGCGCCGACACGGCTGCGAGGGCGCGGACCGATCGACGAGACATGGCACGAGTCTCGCATTCGCGATCAGGGGACGGGGATCCACGCGAGGACGAGCTGGGTGATCTTGACGTCACCTCGTTCGAGCGGAACCTCGATCGGCTGGATCTCCTTGGCCACGCCGGCCCATCGAACGTCGATCGACGTCACGTCGTTCTCCATGTCGCCCTGCAGTTCGATCAGCTGATCGCTGAGCGACTGCACCTTGTCCTCGGCCGCGTCGAGCCGCGCTCCGGCTGCCGAGCTGCGACTGCGCTTGCCCGCGGCCCGGCCCAGCGAGCCGAAGACTCCGCCTCGGCTGCGGCGGCCACCGAAGATTCCCCCGAGCACACCTCCGACGGTCGAGAGCAGTTCCTCGTTCCGTTTCCCCTCGCGCTCTTCACGCACGACGTCCGCGCGGCCTTCGGCAGCCTGGAGCTGTTCGCGGATGCGCTTGAACCGGGTCTCGAAGCTGTCCTTCAGCTTGGCGATCTCGGCATCGGCGCGCTCGTCGGCGGCGGTGAGGCAGCGGGTGACGAATGCCTCCTCCGTCTCGCCCGGCCGCGACACCAACTTCAGTTCGCGGTTGGCGAGGAGGCGCAGTTCGCGTGAGCGAACCACGTGGTCGACGAGGTCGCGCTGCAGCTTGGTCCAGAACGCCTTCGTCTTCACCTTGGCATCGGGCAGCACATAGACGGCTGCGGCGGGGGCCTGTGTGCGGAGATCGCGCTCGTCGTGATCGACTCCCGTGGCCGTGGCCACATCGAGCAGTTCGAGCAGAGGTGTGAGCACCAATTCGTACTCCTCGTCGTGGATCAGATCGGCGGTCTCGTCGTCGAATCGCACCGCGACCCGCGCCACCGCTGCAGCCTGCAAACGGGCGCCGCGCGGGTCACCGCCGACGGTGGTCAACCATGGGGCTGCGACGTCGATCCAGCGCACGGGGATGCCGTCGGCGACTTCCGGAGCGAGGACCGATGCATCGTCGTCGACGACCGGCGAGGCCGGCAGCGGCGCTGCGCCGGAGGCCTGGCCCGCCGTGGGCGCCGACGTGGGCGCAGATGTCGGCGGCGGGAACGCTGCGGTGTGCGGAGCCGCAGGGGCCCCCTGTTCGGGGACGGCCTTGCGATCGGCCATCAGCACCGCGATCTGATCGCGGGTGAGCGGGCCGCGCAGATAGCTCATCGCCCACCGCGTGGTGAACAGCTCGGGTTGATCCTTGCCGGCTCGCTTCAACACGAACTCGCGCTTGCCGAGGCCGCTGATCGTGTCGCCCACTGCGGCAACGTCGACGCCCCCGGATGCCGCGCTCATCCCGTCGAGCAGCCGCTGCTTGTCTCTGTCGGTCTGGAGGCGGCCGATCATCCACGTGCCGGCGTTCGACAGCGCCTTGTAGTCGATGTCGACCGGGTTCTGGGTGCTCAGCACCACGCCCACACCGAATGCTCGTGCCTGCTTCATCAACGTCATGATCGGCTTCTTGGTGGGCGGCATGGCGGTGGGGGGCAGGTAGCCCGCGACCTCGTCCATGTACAGCAGCGCACGGAGGTCGGTGGTGCCGCTCTGGCGACGCATCCAGGTGACCAGCTTCGACAGCACGAGGGTGGTGACGAACTGGCGCTCCTCGTCGGCGAGGTGCGCGGTCGTGACGATCGCACACCGCGGTGCGCCCACCGGCGAACGCAGCATCGAGTCGATGTCGAGGGGGGCTCCGGTCATCCAGCTGCCGAACGATGGGGAGGCGAGGAGACCGTTGAGCCGCATCGCGAACGTGGTGCGATCCTTCGGCGGGAAGAACGCATCGAGCTCGAACACGCCGAGCTTGCGGATCGGCGGCGTGAGCGCCATCCCGACCAGCGTGGGGAGATCGAGGCTGCGGCCCTGTTGCCACTCGTTCATGATCAGGTTGCTCAGCAGGATGTGCTCGCGGCTCGACAACGGATCGGCGTCGATGCCCACCAACCCGAGGAGACCGCTCACGTAGCCCTCGATCTCGTCCCCGATCACTTCGGCGTCGGCCATGTCGGATGGCGCCTGGAGCGACCCGACGATGTTCATGCCCACGCCGCCGGCCGAGCCGGGCGTGTAGACGGTGAAGTCGACGGAGTTGCGGAGCTCGGCGATGTTCGCTCCGCCGAGCCCCCACCCGTCGAGGCCCGTGCGCCAGTTCGTGGCCTGGGTGGCGGCGAAGTCGGGCACGCTCTGGCCGGCCTTCGCTGCATCGCCTTCGTTCACCCACGGCTGGAAGTCGGCCGGGGCGAGGTTGGGGAAGGTGAGGCACAGATTGGTCAGATCGCCCTTCGGATCGATCAGCAGCGTGGGCACGCCGGCCCGCAACGCCTCTTCGATCAGCACGATGCCGAGACCGGTCTTGCCCGATCCGGTCATCCCGACGATCACGCCGTGGGTGGTGAGATCGCTGGATGCGACCTTCGTGTGGACGTCGGATCGTTGCTTGGTGGAGGGGTCGATCTGCCCGCCGAGGAGGAAGTCAGCCATCGCGGCACAGTACCTGGCTGCGGACGATGCCGGGCGTGCCTACAGTGCGGGAATGATCAGACAAACCGTGATGTATCCGGCCGGCGACGTCGACGGGGCACCTGCCACCTTCGACCACGACTACTACCGCGATGTGCACGTGCCCATGTGCACCGAGGCGTTCAACTGCACCGCCGAGATCGACAAGGGGTTGGACGGCCCGAACATCGCCGCGGTGCACTTCTTCTTCGAGTCGATGGAGGCGCTTCATGCTTCCTTCGCCTCGCCGAAGCTGGGGGACATCATGGCCGACATCGCGAACTACACGAACACGACCCCGGTGATGCAGACGAGCGAGATCGTCTGATCACGCAGCCGTGATTCCCGTGATGCCCGTGACGCCCGTGATGCCCGTGATGCCCGTGATGCGGTACGCGCAGCGCTGATCGCCGGCGAGCACGTGTTGCTCGCGGACCACCACGACGTCGGCGCCGAGCGCGTGCCGGAACACCTCGAGCTCGCTCCGGCACAGGCTCTGGCACGTGGCCGCAGCGGCGCAGATCGGGCAGTGGTGCTCGACGAGCACGAGATCGTCGCCATCGGAGACGACCTCGGCGACGTATCCCTCGGCCGTGCGCTGCTCGGCCAGCCGCCGCACACGGACAGCGACGGTGCCCTCACCCACGAGCGCGTGGTACTGATCGGCCTGCCGTCTCGACCGGCGCTCGATCACGCGATCGAGCGCGTCGTCGCCGAGTTCGGTGCGGATCGACTCGATCAGCTCGACGGTGAGGTCGACGTGCCGATCGGGGAACATCGAGCCGGCCGCGGCAGTGAGCTGCCACTGAGCGGCGGGGCGACCTCGACCGTTGGCACTGCCGTCGGTCCGTACGACCAGCCCCAGCTGCTGGAGCTGTTCGAGATGTTGGCGCACCGCGGTGTCGGTGAGCTCGAACTCGGCTGCCAACTCGCCCGCCGTGGCGGAGTCGACTCGCTTCAGCCGGTCGACCAGACGTCGCTTGGCGTCGGTCATGTCGCTCATGCGGGGCGAGTCTACCGATTACGCAAGTCGCTTCTTTGCAAAAGCCGGTCTGATGAGCGCAGGGTGCGCTGTCGACATGCGCCGACACGCGAGGGAGACGGGCGTTCGTTTGACAGAATGTCAACCGTGACGCTCGCCGCCGACCCTCTTCACGATGCCCTCATCAACCAGTTCGGGCTCGCCGACGTCGTCGTCGACGAGGCGTCGCTGGCCAACAGCATCGAGCGGTTCCGCCAACAGCGCATCGTGTTGCCCACATTCGGCCAGCTGGCCGATCCGAGCACCATCGACCCGAACGTCGCCGCGGCCACGGCGGCGATCCACAAGAACGATCCCGACCCGAAGAACCTCTGGCGGGTGCATTGGTACAACGACATCCACGGGAACCGGGTGGCCGTGCCCGACCACGTGGTGCTCACCAAGGAGCTCACCGGTATCGATTCGCCGATCATCGTGGCGTTCGGCGACCGGTTCCCGATGATCACCGCGCACAAGGTGCTCGCCGCCTACAGCTGCCTTGCGCCGCGGGTGGTGAGCGGGCAGTTCGATCCCACCCGACATCGAGCCATCTGGCCGAGCACGGGAAACTATGCGCGCGGAGGCATCGCGATCAGCCGGATCATGGCCAGTCGCGGTGTGGCGATCCTGCCGGAGGGGATGAGCCAGGAGCGCTTCGATTGGTTGGACGAATGGTGCGCGAACCCCGCCGAGGACGTGATCAAGACGAACGGCTCCGAGAGCAACGTCAAGGAGATCTATGACGCGTGCAACGAGCTGGCGAAGGACCCGGGCAACTTCGTCCTCAACCAGTTCTGCGAGTTCGGCAATCACCTCGGCCACTACGAGGTCACCGGACGCGCCCTGGCTCACGTGTTCGAGCACGTGCGGTCGGCGTCCGGTCGCGACCTTCGGCTCGCCGCATTCACCAGCGCCACCGGCTCGGCGGGCACGATTGCTGCGGGCGATCGCTTGAAGGACGAGTACGGCACCAGAATCGTGGCCGTCGAGGCACTCGAATGCCCGACCATGCTCGAGAACGGTTTCGGCGAGCACAACATCCAGGGCATCGGCGACAAGCACATCCCGCTCATCCACAACGTGACCAACACCGACGTGGTCGTCGCCATCAGCGACACCGCCACCGACGAGCTCGACGTGCTGTTCAACACCGCCGCTGGCCGCGACTACCTCGTCGACCGCAAGGGCCTGTCGGTCGAGCTGGTCGCCACGCTCGAGCACTTCGGCTTCTCGGCGATCTGCAACGTGCTCGCCGCGATCAAGACGGCCAAGCTGCTCGGCCTCGGCCCCGACGACGCGATCGTCACCATCGCCACCGATGGTGCGGGCCTGTACCCGAGCGAGCGAGCAAAGACGTTAGCCGCCCGCTTCGGAGGCGAGTTCACCACGGTCGACGCTGCCGAGGTGTTCGGCGAACACCTCGGTCACATCGACACCGCCGACACCATCGACTGCACCGAGCGCGACCGCAACCGCATCTTCAACCTGGGCTACTACACCTGGGTCGAACAGCAGGGCACCCCGTTCGAGTTGTTCGAGGCTCGCCGGCACCAGGACTTCTGGCGTGGTCTGCGGCGATACCTGCCGGTGTGGGACGAGATGATCACCGACTTCAACGCTCGGGTCGCTGCAGGCTGATCACCATCGACAACGCCATGGATCGCCCGCTCACAGCCGGTTGGCGTTGCTCGGTCTGCGCGGCCACGATCGACATCGGCCGGCCACTCGCGTGGCGATGCCCCAACGCGCTCGGCGATGACCGCCATCATGCGCTCGAGCTGGTGCAGGCCGATGTGCCGCTGCGTTCGACCGGCGACGACAACCCGTACCTGGAGTTCCGCCAACACCTGGCATGGGACGGCTTCGCCGCTGCGCTCGGCCTCACCGGTGCGGCCCGCGAGGCCATCGTGCGCGACCTCGACACCAAGGTCGCAGCGGTGGCGGGCACCGGGTTCCGAACCACCCCGTTCGCCCGAGCCGACGCGCTGAGCGACGCGCTCGGGTTCACCCGCGACGGTGGCGTGTGGGTGAAGGACGAGACGCACAACGTGGCAGGGAGCCACAAGGCCCGGCACCTGTTCACGATCCTGCTGCACCTCGTGACCGTCGAGATCGCGGGGCGCGCACCGTGGTCGACAGAGCCTCGTCGGCCGCCGCTCGCGATCGCGTCGTGCGGAAACGCTGCGCTCGCCGCATCCACGTTGGCGGCGGCGGTGAACTGGCCGATCCGTGTGTTCGTCCCGCCATCGGCGAACCCGGTCGTGCTCGACCGGCTCCGTGAACTGGGTGCTGCGGTGGTCGAGTGCCCTCGCGTCTCGTCGGACCCTCCGGGCGATCCGTGCGTTCATCGTTTCCGGGAAGCCGTCGCCGGGGGAGCGGTGCCCTTCAGCGTGCAGGGACCGGAGAACGCGTGGTGCCTCGACGGTGGTCGAACCATCGGCTGGGAGATGGCGTGGCACATGGCCGAGATCGAGGGCGGCAAGCCGCTCGACCGCGTGTTCGTGCAGGTGGGTGGAGGCGCGTTCGCGGCGTGCCTGTCGGCCGGCATGAGGATGGGCGGGACCATGCCGATGCTGCATGCGGTGCAGACCGAGAGCTGTGCACCCTTGGAGCGGGCCTGGCAGCGGTCGTTCGATGTCGGCGGCCCGGCGGTCGCGGCCACCCGCTGGTCGGACTGCATGTGGCCGTGGGAGCACGTGGGCGACTCCGCGGCGGACGGAATCCTCGACGACGAGACCTACGACTGGATTCCCGTTGTCGCGGCGATGGACGCCGGGCACGGTTCGCCGGTGGTCGTGGCGGAGCAGCTCGTGGTCGACGCCGTCACGCTCCTTCGCGCCCATACCGGGATCGACGCCTCGGCCACCGGCACAGCAGGCCTCGCCGGCCTCCTCGCCGTCCGCGACCAACTCGACCCGGCCGACCGAGTGGCCGTCGTGGCGAGCGGCATCCGTCGCTGAACCACATCTCGACGGGTCACATCTCGACGGGATGGAGGGTGCCGTCGGCGACGTCGTAGACGAAGCCGCTGATGTGGTCCTTGTGGCGCACGAAGGGGTTCAGGTGCAGGCGGTTGATGCTCTGCCGCACGTCGTCGTACGGATCGAGGAAGGCCTCCAGCGCCCACCACGGCCTGATGCCCACTTCCAGCTCCAGCTCGTGCTTGAACTCGTCGACGCTCACGCCCTCGAGGCCACAGTTCGTGTGGTGGATCAGCACGATCTCGCGGGTCCCGAGCCGTCGCTGCGACAGCACCAGCGAGCGGATCACGTCATCGGTCACCACGCCACCGGCGTTGCGGATGATGTGTGCGTCGCCATGGCTGAGGCCGAGCATCTCGAAGATGTTCATCCGGCTGTCCATGCACGCCACCACGGCGAGTTTGCGGCGCGGACGCACGTCCATCGGGCCATCGGCGAAGGCATCCCCATAGGCGGCGTTGTTCACCAACAGCTCGTCGATGTTGGGCACGAAGTCATCGTCGGCCGGGTTCGGAAGGGGCGTGTTCATGGCGCAGGGTGCCGACCGTCCAGCGGTGCAGCGAGGATGGCACGGTAGCGTGTCGCCATGTCCTCGACCGACTTGCCGTTCAGTTCGACAGCACCCCTGCCCTTCCTGCCCCAGGCCGCCGACTCGGGATTCGACCCCCGCACCGACGTGTTCAACCGGCTGCTCAAGAACCGGGTGATCATGCTCGGCACCGATGTGAACGACGAGATCGCGAACTCGCTGTGCGCGCAACTGCTGTACCTCGAAGGCGAGGATGCGACCGCCGACATCTGGCTGTACATCAACAGCCCGGGCGGTTCGGTCTACGCCGGGATGGCCATCTACGACACGATGCAGTTCGTCAGTTGCGACGTGGCAACGGTCTGCATGGGCATGGCCGCCAGCATGGGGCAGTTCCTGCTCACTGCCGGTGCCGCCGGCAAGCGCTTCACCCTGCCGAACGCACGGGTGATGATGCACCAGCCGCTGGCAGGCCTGCGCGGTCAGGCCGCCGACATCGCCATCCAGGCCGAGCAGCTCGTCTACACCAAGCGGCGCATGGCCGAGCTCACCGCCCATCACACGGGTCAGTCGGTCGAGAAGATCCAGGCCGACGCCGAACGCGACCGGTGGTTCACCGCCGAAGAGGCGAAGACCTACGGCCTGGTCGACTCGGTGATCGTCAAGCGCGGCGAGATGCGCTGACGCCAGGTCGGCGTCAGCCGCCCAGCGTGCTCGGTGGTACGAGCGGCACCACCGTGGTCGCGGTGACCGGATTGGTCGGCGTCGGCGGCGTGCCGATCGAGATGTTGCACTGGCCCTGGGTGTACAGCTGCACGCTCCCATAGGCGGTCGCTCCGGCGAGGACTGCCTGATTGGCGATCTCCAACGAGGCCTGATCTCCGGCGATCACGGTGGCTGCGGTCTCGAGTGCCGTGATCACCTTCTGCCATTCAGGCTCCACTCGCGCAGGTGCGACCTCGGCGATCGAGCGGTACAAATCGATCGTCGACACGATGTCCGGGCCGCTGGCGATCGTGGGGTTCATGAGCGCGTCGAGGTTCGCATTCACCTCGTCGCAGTACGCCCCGATCGTGCGCCCCGGGGCGTTGGCGCCGCATCCGGCAACAACGCCCGCGGCGACGAAAGCGCCCAGCAACAGCCAGGGCGCGGGCCGAGGTGCTGAGCGCGCGCGTCCACGGCGTTTCGAGGGTCTCATGACGGCATTCTCTCAGCCGGCGGTGGCGGCGGCAGTGCAGGGATCTCCGTCCCGCCGGCCGGTGTGAACCGAGCGTCGGTCAGAATCGGCCGTCGGTGCGCTTCTTCGGCGGCGCCTTGAACGGTGCCTCGAGCAGCACCTCGAACTGGGCGTCGTCGGGCTGCTTGGGCTCGTTGAGCCGCTGCAGGTAGGTCTTCAGCGCGGCGCGGGCCGGTGGCACGTGGTCGCCCTTCGCCCCGACCGAACGGGCGAGCGCGTCCTTCGCCTTGGTGACGCGCTCTTTGCGGGTGGCCTTCTCGGCGTCGGAGATGACGCGCTTGGCCTTCTCCGGCGCGGTCGCCGACTTGGAGCGAGCGGCTTCGAGTTCTTGCTGAGTGGTGAGTTTGGCGCGGAGAGCCATCGATGTTCCTTCGTTTCGAGGTCACTCGGAAGCTACACGGACATCAGCCACAACCGGCCCCAGCTCTTCGGCTACGACAGCCCGGCGCGTCCTTCGAAGGTCCATCCGAAGATCTTGGGTTCCTTGGGGTGTTGGTAGGTCGTCATGGTCTCGATGGCGAAGCCGGCACGGGCGAGCAGGGCGGGGATGTCGCGGGTGAGGTGGCAGCCGCCCAGGATCGGTTTGGTGATCGGCTCGATCCGACCCTGACGGCGGGCCACCTTCGCATCGGGAGAGATGCCGTGCTCCACGAAGTGCAGCGCGCCGCCGGGCTTGAGGATGCGCCGGATCTCGCCGAGCGCGGTGTCGACATCGGGGATGGAGCACAGCGTCCACGTCGACAGCACGGCATCGGCGGACTCACTCTCGAGGTCGACGCGCTCGCCGGTCAGGCCGGTGTGTCGGACATCGACGTGGCTCGCCGCGATGCGTTCCGACGCCAGGGCGACGGAACGGACCGAGGGCTCCACCGCGTGAACCGTCGTCACGCCGTCCGGGTAATGGGGAACGTTGTGCCCTGATCCGAACCCGATCTCCACCACGGTGCCGTTCAACCCGGCACACACGCGCGCTCGGATCTCGCGGTTCTCGTCCGAGCTCATCGCTGCGTTCATCAGGTGGGGAAGCACGCGAGACCGGTAGATGCCCATCGCCCAAGTGTTCCTGGGCGAGCCTCCGAGCGCAAGGGCGCACGACGTGCGGGACATCGAGACGTGCCGGCGACGAGTTGCAAGTTCGACGACACCCGATAGGTTCCGCCGTCTCGTCGTCGGGATCGCTCATCCCGTCCTCCACTTGTTGAACGCTGCGGCCACGTCGGCCGCGCCGAACGTCCGGAGGTCCCGATGATCGCTTCCGTCCCGTCTGCCACCTTGCTCGGTGTGACCGGCCAACCCGTCACGGTCGAGGTGCACTCCGGCGTCGGCGTGCCCGGATTCCAGATCGTCGGGTCACCCGATGCGGCGTGCCGCGAATCGCGCGATCGGGTTCGCGCCGCGCTGTTGTCGAGCGGCCTTGCGTGGCCGAACCGGCGGATCACCGTGAACCTCGCACCCAGCGGGATGCGCAAGGCCGGCGCGGGTCTCGACCTGGCGATCGCGATCGCGTTGCTCGTCGCTGACGAGCAGATCGCTTCCGATGCAGTCGAGAAGTATGCGTTCGTGGGCGAGCTCGGGCTCGACGGAACGCTTCGGGGGATGCCGGGCGTTGCCCCGATGGTGGCCTGCAGATCGCGCTACATCGCCGTGGTGCCCAGCGAGGCGTACGAGCAGGCGATCGCGATCGGAGCGGTCGACGTGCGATGTGCCGCGACCCTGTTGGAGGTGGTGTCGGCCCTGGCCGGTGCGCCCTGGCCCGATCCGCCGCACCCGATGTCGGCCGATGCGGCGCAGCCGCTGCCCGACCTGGCCGACGTGCGAGGGCAGCCCGATGCCCGGTTGGCGCTCGAGCTGGCCGCGGCCGGTGGCCACCATCTGTTGCTGGTCGGGCCACCGGGAGCCGGCAAGACGATGCTCGCGCAGCGGCTGCCGGGGCTCTTGCCGGTCCTCGATCCGGTCGCCTCGCTCGAGGCCACGATGATCCATTCGGCGGCCGGAGTTCCGGTGCAAGGTGGTGGGGTGGTGCGTCGACCGATGTTTCGCGCACCACACCACTCCAGCTCGATGGTGGCGATCATCGGTGGCGGCTCGACGGCGTTGCGCCCGGGCGAAGTGAGTTTGGCGCACGGTGATGCTACGGTCATGTTCTATGAAGCACCCGACGCGAGCCGCCATATACGTCCGCATCTCCCGCGACACCGAGGGGGAGGGGCTCGGCGTCGAACGTCAGGAAGCCGAGTGCCGCGAGCTGGCAGAGCGGCACGGTTGGCAGGTGGAGCAGGTGCTTGTCGACAACGACCTCAGCGCCTACTCCGGCAAGCCGCGCCCGAACTACGACAGGCTGCTTCGAGCAATCGAACGCGGTGAAGTAGACGCGGTCATCGCATGGGCGCCGGACCGGCTCTATCGCCGGCTGCAGGACCTCTCACGATTCGTGGAGACGGTCTCGGCAGCCAGAGTGCAGGTACGCACCGTCACCTCCGGGAGTATCGACCTCACCACCGCTGACGGGCAGATGCACGCCACGATTGTCGCCGCTGTCGCGATTCAGGAATCGCAACGCAAGAGTGAACGTCTCCGATCGAAGCACCGCCAGATCGCATCCGAGGGCCGTCACGCCGGCGGAGGCCCTCGAGCGTTCGGCTACTCCTGCCGGCAACCCGCCAACGCCAAAGCGTGCACCGTCCCCGGGTGCCGACACGACGGGGTGACACTGATCAAGGCCGAAGCCGAAGCCGTCCGATGGGCTGCGGCGCGGATCCTTGACGGGTGGAGCCTCCGCCGAGTCGCGAAGTCGATGCCCCTCCGCTCGACTCTCGGGAACCCCTGGTCTCCGACCACCATGCGGGGAATACTCACTGCGGCCCGTACCGCTGGACTTCGGGAGCACCGTGGCGAGATCGCCGCAAAGGCCGTTTGGCCCGAATTGCTCGACCGCGCAACGTGGGAAGCTGTCCGGGTGGTGCTCACCGACCCTGCACGGAACAGACGGCACACCTCGCAGCGGTACGTGCTCGCCAGTCTCGTCTACACCGTCGACGGCGAAAAGATGAGCGCCCGCCCGACCGCCGAGCACCGCCGCCGGTACGTGCAACAAGACGGCCGCTGCAACATCGACGCCGACAACCTCGAAGCCCTCATCGTTGAAGCTGTGCTCCAACGCACTGACGCCGCGTCGTTCCCGATCCGCGCACACGAAGTCGACCCCGAAGCGGCCGGCGAGGTACGAGACATCGAAGGTCGACTCGCCGAAGCGGCGCAGATGTACGGCGACCGTTTGATCTCGCTGCAGGAATGGATCACCGCGAAGAAGCCGCTCGACGCAGCACTCGCCACGGCCCGAGACCGCCTCCGTCCGACCGGAACGCCCGCTGCGATCTCTGCCGCGCTCGCCGGTGCCGGCGCCCTACGCGCCAGTTGGCCCGAGCTCGATCACGACACCCGCCGTGACGTACTCGGCGCGTTGATCGAACGAGTGGAGATCGGCCCCGCGATCCGCGGACTCAACAAGTTCGACCCCCGCCGCGTCAACGTGATCTGGCGAGCCTGATCACCTCGTCCGTTCTCGTTGACAAGTTACAGCGCTGTAGTTACGCTGAACCCTGCTAAGCGCAGAATACGTGGCTCGCCATCCAGTTCGGCGGGTAGGGGCCGAGAGGGAACCGCACACGAGGCACGCGCCTAACGACAACCCGTAGGGCCGAAGGGCCCCCGCAGACGCCGAACGGCAGACGCGAGAGGCGGCTGGACGTCGAGCGAACCTGTCCCACGGGGCGGTGTCTCGACTCCGAGCGTCCCGCCCCCCGGTTTGCGGAGGCGTCTCATGCCCAAAGCCAAGTACCCGCTCGTCCACCCGAGGTTGCAGGCCCGGATTGCTGAGTTAGATCGACCCCTCGCCGAAGTAGCACTGCGAGCCGGCTGCGCCGCTGCGTCGATCACACACGTCGTCCGCGGGCGGCTCCGCCCGTCCGATGCGCTCAAGGTTCGGCTCGCCGAGGCTCTCGAATCGACCGTGGCGGAGCTGTTCGAGGAGGCGGCATGATCCCGGGCGCCGACCTTTCAGCCGCGGCCCGCGAGCTCGTGGAGCGAACGACGGCAGCTCAGAACCTTCCGGTCTGTCTCACGGACGCGGCCACTCTCGATCAACTGCGGGAGCTGCTCCACTCCGTTGGTGTTCAGTTCACGGCAGGGAGGAGCGCAGCGTCGTGACCGCTGCTCGCTCCGGAAAGCCCACCGCGCGGCGTCCCACGCGGGACGGCGTTGAGGCGATGGTCGTTGGCCGCGCCGTTCAGTTCAAGGCGAACGGCATGAACCTCACGGGCCGGCAACGCCGAGTCCTCTCCGCCGTCTTGAACTACACCGCCGGCTACCAGAGGCTCGAGGACCGGGTGTACCTGGCCCAACTCGCGGCGTTCGCGTTTGGTGTCGACGAGGCAGAACCATGGATGTCGCGGAAGACCCGCGAAGCCCTCAAGGAACTTGTCGCGCTCGGACTTCCGATCGAAGTACGACCACCTCGTGGCCGCCCGCCCGCCGACTCACGACCCGCGTACCGGATCAGAATCTTTGAGGAAACGGACCCCGTTCCCGGGGTGCATTTCGACGACGACACCGCAAGCGAAACGGACCCCGTTCCCGGGGTGCATTTCGATCGAGAAAGGGACCCCGCCCCCGGACAGAAACGGACCCCGCCCCCGGACAGAACCCGGGTGCGGGGTGAGGTGATCATCACCGGCGCCATGTTCGCCGATCCCCTCAATACCACCGCGCTGAG
>JANNQK010000242.1:0-62289 GCA_031400715.1 Actinomycetes bacterium
CGGCGATCGACGCCGACGACGCGGACCCACGCAGTCCCTTTGCGGTCGCGTCGGTAGCCGGTCGGAGCGATGCGTTTGCTCTGGGCGTCGAGATGGCGAGCAACGGCGTCGCGTTCGTGTGGCTCGAGCAGCCACATGCAATCCTCGATTTGATCAGCTCCGGAGATCACGATCCAGAGAGTGTCCACAGTGCTCCACGTGGTGCGGGCAACCTTCTGTCGGGCGATCACGCCTTGGTCGGCGAGCAGGCGAAGCATCCCGTCAGCAAGCGCGGGGGCGACCGTCCCGTACTCGAGCGCCACCGACGGCCCACCATTGATCGACGACCATGATCCGTCTCCTGCCCAGAGCCCACGGAGAAGTGCCTGTTTCGCGGCGTCCGCAGCTGACCAGATCATGTCGGGTAGTCGGTGGGTGTAGCAGTTGATGCCAACGCCGAGCACGTGCTCGAACCAGGAAGCCAAGATCCGCGACGAGATGGATACCTGCAACGTGGTCGTCAGCCGACGAACGGTGACCTTGACGCCAAGTCCCTGCCAGTAGCCAGCGACCTTCTGGGCGAGGTGCATCTCGTCGGTGGGGTGAAACGACCAGCAGACGCGTCGACGCGCTCCGTCGGTGCCGATGTGCCCCTCGGCCAGGAACAGTCCGATGACTTCCCACAGTTCGTCGGTGAGTTCGATGTCGGCGGGAACATACGTGCCGTTGGTGGTCGTTCCGAGCATTGCGCCGGCGAGCGGGAGTCTGAGCATCGCGGACTCCGTGAGGCGGAGTGTTCGACTGCGTCGGTAGTCGTGACGACGAGGAACCGGAAGGAGATGATCGACAGCCCGAGCGATCGTCATCTGGTGATCGGTGAGACGCAAGATGACGTCACCCCAGACCAATCCCGCAGGAGCGAGGGCTTCGATCACAGACGCATGGTCGGGATCGAGTCCCCTTGCAAGGGGGGCCCCGATCGACAGGGGCAGCCAGTCGTCCACGGTCACGTCTCCGGCAAGCTTCTGCTTCGACGATTCGCCGTCGCGAACGACCATCGGGTGATCCGCCGTCACACTCAATCGTCGGCCCATCTTGGTGCGAACGTCGATCATCGTCCCGGCGTACGGCCGCTGGGTGATGAGCAGGGCCGGCTGGAACTCGGGCCTCACCTGGCCCTCTGTCCAACTGAGCACCTCGAGCCCACGTAGGTCGAGCATCGCGAGTTGGTCGAAACGGACCATCCGGGTACCGAAGTCATCGCGTACGACCAGGGTCTCGGCGCCGTCGAAGCAACTGCCGCCCCAACCCGGGCCGGGGCGGAGGAACTCGGTGCCGATGCGCTTGTCGTAGCCCATGCCGACGACGACGTCGTTGACGTCGGCCCCGACGCCTTCGCACACCGCAGCGATCGCGTTGATGAAGCTGAGCTTGGTGGCCAGGAAGGCGTTGGCCGCGTACTTGATCGTCTCGGCCGACGCCGGGTCGGTGACGATCACCTGGGCGCGCACCTTGCCGTACAGGTTGCCGACGGCGATCGCGGCCGAACGGTCGTCGCAGCCGACGACCACGCGGTCGGGGTTCAAGAAGTCGTCGACCGCCGAGCCCTCGCGGAGGAACTCGGGGTTGCTCACCACCCGCACGTCGGGCCGCCGGAGCACCCGCTCGACCACCTTGGTGCTGCCCACCGGCACCGTCGACTTGTTGACGACGATGGCCTCGTACGGCAGGACCTTGGCGATCTCCGCAGCTGCTGCCTCGACGTAGCTGAGGTCGGCCGAACCGTCGTCGCCCTGCGGGGTGGGCACGCACAAGAACGCGATCTCGCAGTCCTTCACCGCTTCGGCACCGCCGAGCACGAAACGCAGGTTGCCCGACCGGAGACCATCGGCCACCAGTTCGTCGAGGCGGTGCTCGACGATGCCGATCTCGCCACGGGAAAGGCGCTCGATCTTGCGCTCGTCGATGTCGGCGCACACCACCTCGTGGCCGAGGTGGGCGAAACATGCTCCCGTGGTGAGGCCGACGTACCCGGTACCGATGATGGCGAGGCGTGTCACAGCCGAGAGGCTACCGAGACGCCGTGTTCGTGACTGTTCGTGACTGTTCGGCCAGCGGGCGATGGTCCCGATGACCCAGTGAGAGGATCGCGTCCGATCGCGGGCTCATCGTCGGTCGCCGCAGCGTGGTCGCGCGCCGTGCCCGCGAGGACGAGGCCCGCGAGCATGGCGACGAGGACTGCGTTGATCGCGATGAGCGGCATCGGGGCGATGCTCGGGCGCCACGGCAGCGGCTCGTCGAGCCAGATCTTGCCCCCCGCCCCAACGGTGAAGCGACGCATGGATTGCCAGAACGACGCCACTTCCGCGACGACGAAGCACGTCGCCGCTGTCCAGCGGACCGCGGTCAGGAGCCGAGGGTTGGGCCTGCGTTCGAGTGCCCGATGCCATCCGAGCATGCCGAGCATGCCGAGCATGGCGTAGAGCGGCAACGAATAGCGGCCCTGCCAGATCAACCCGGCCGACGCTGCGCTGGCCACGTTGACCACGATCGGGACGACGATCACCCCGGCGCAGACCGCGCCGGTGGCGAGCACGAGTCGGCGATCACCGGCGAACACCACGCCGGCGACGATGACGGCCGTGAAGACGGCGAACAGTGTGTACGCGAACCAGGGGATGCGGGTGTCGAGCCAGCCGAGGATGCCGATCATCTGACGCAGCAGTTCGGGCGTTCGTTCCCAGGTGGTGCGCGCCGCGTCGGCGAGGCTCATGTCGGTGGCGATGCGTGGATCGTCGGCGACGGCTCCGGCAAAGCGCGACCACACGACCAGCAGGGCCGAGGCTGCTGCGCTGAGGCCCAGAGCGGGCACCAGGAAGGCGCGGTTCAGGAAGCGACGCACGCCGGAAAGTCCGATCGTGAGCGCGATCACGCCGGCGCCCGTGGCCACCCAGATCGCCGAGGCGAATCGCGACAGCAAGAGCACCGCCACGATCGATCCCACGATGACGCCTGAGCGTTGCCCTGGCGCTCGTTCGGAGCCGACATGGAGGCACAGGGCCCACAGCAGCAAGAAGCCGGCGATCTCGAACCCGTTGGGGTTGACGCTGCCGCCGAGGAACAGCGTCATCGGTGTGAGCGCCAGCAGCAAAAGGGGGCTGAGCCTGCCCGCCGGCGATCGGCGAGCGACCGCAAAGGCGGCGGCGATGAGGGCTGCACACAGGGCAGCTCCGACGGCGCGGTACGCACGTTGGCTGGTGTCGTGACCGGTCAGGCGAGCTCCGCCACCGACGAGCCCGTACCAGAACGGCGGGTACGTTGCCGCGGTCGAGTCGCCGGCGCTGCCGGGGCCCGGCTGCACACATCCGGCAGACACGTCGGCCTGGAAGATGAAGCACATGATGGTGGGCGGAACGCCCATCTCGGAGGGGACGTCGAACCGACGCAGGTTCGGCGAGAAGCTCCCCTCGATCGGCTCACCAATCGCTTCGCCGTGGGCCGTGCCGTACGCCTTGTAGAGATGCGCCGGCTCGTCCGGCGATCCGAACAACGGCGTCGCGATGACCCACGTGAGCAGCACCAGCAGGATGGCCACGAAGACAGCGGCCGGGAACGACCAGCGTCGCGGTTCGATGTGCCTGACGTCGGTCGGAGGTGCGGGCGCCTGACAACTCGACATCGCCCTGCACCCTAGGTCGTGGGCCCGATGAGGTCTGGTCGATGGGTAGTCTCGTGCGCGCAATGCCGTCCACCCCGAGCTATCTCGTCCTGGTTCCCTACTACTCGAACCCGACGTACCTCGAGCAGACCCTGCGCAGCGTGATCGACCAGCGTGACCCGGACTGGCGAGCGGTGGTGGTGGATGACTCGATCGAGGGCGGTCACGCCCAACAGGTGGTCGATCGTCTTGCTGACGAGCGGATCACCTGCTCTCGGAACGACGGCAACCTCGGACTGGCACGGAGCTTCAACCGGTGCTTCCAGATCGCCGACGAGCAACGCGCCGATCTGGCGATGATCCTCCACGGTGACGATCTGTTGGAGCGGGACTACGTCGGCCGGATCAAAGCAGTCCACGCCGAACACCCGACGGCGGTGTGTGTCGCCCCAGGTGTGCTGGTCATCGACGGTGCCGACCGACCGTCGCGAACGGTGCCCGACACCGTGAAGAACTGGTTGCGGCCGCGACACGTCGACTCGCTCGACGGTGAACTCGGCCTCGAGCGTCTGCTGCGCGGTCAGTTCTTCTACTGCCCCTCGGTGTCGTATCGGGTCGGATTGCTCCGACGGCCGGCGTGGAACGACCGGTGGCGTCAGGTGATGGACCTCGAGCTCTACGCGCGGGTGCTGCTCGACGGCGGCGAGATCCGGCTCGAACCCGCTCAACTCTTCCGCTATCGGCGCCACGAGTCGTCGATGACTGCGCTCAACTCCGCGTCCATGGTGCGTACGGAAGAGGAGACCTCGCTGTGTCGCGAGCTCGTCGCCGAATGTGTCGCCCGTGGGTGGGACCGCGCCGCTCGTTCCGGGCGTCTGAGGATCACGGTTCGCCTGCAGGCAGGCATGAGATCGTTGATCCTGATCGCCCACGGGCAGGTGAGGCGGGCCGCTCGCGCGTTCGGGCTGGCCGTGCGTCCGTGAGGGAGCCACTACCATCGCGGTGATGCCGCCGGCGCCGTACCCCTGTCTCAGCGTCGTCATCCCGTGCTTCAACGAGGAGAACACCGTCGCATCGGTGGTCGAGACCGTGTTGGCCAATCCGTGGGTTGCCGAAGTGATCGTGGTCGATGACGGGTCCACCGACAAGAGCCGAGAGATCCTCGGTGCGCTCGATCTACCTCGGTTGCGGGTGGTGCTGCAGCCGGTGAACCGGGGCAAAGGAGCTGCGCTGCGAGCCGGCTTTGCGCATGCGACCCAGGATTACGTGGTGGTTCAGGATGCCGATCTCGAGTACGACCCGTCCGAGTACGAGTTGCTCCTGGGGCCGCTCCTCGACGATCGCGCCGACGTGGTCTTCGGCTCGCGGTTCATGGGCGGCCGCCCGCACCGCGTGCTGTACTTCTGGCACTCCCTCGGCAACCGGCTGTTGACGCTCGCCTCGAACGTCTTCACCGACCTGAACCTGACCGACATGGAGACCTGCTACAAGATGATGCGCCGAGTGGTGGTGCAGAGCATCGAGATCCGTGAAGACCGGTTCGGGTTCGAGCCCGAGATCACCGCCAAGATCGCCCGCGGCGGGTGGCGCGTGTACGAGGTCGGTATCTCGTACTCCGGTCGCACCTACGACGAAGGCAAGAAGATCGGCTGGCGCGACGGTGTGAGGGCCTTCTACTGCATCGTGCGGTACTCGAAGCTCGGCGAGCTGATCACCTCGGTCGTCAGCCGCCGGCCCTGACCTGATAGATGGAGAACAGGTTGACGTTCCAGATCGGGATCGGTAGGGGCCACGATCGCTGCTTCACGATGTCGGGTGCGAACACCTTGTCGATCAGCGACACAAGACCTGGGTAGTGGTTGCGGTGCTGGCTGTAGTGGAAGTACCGCGGATCGATCGGGGCGCCGCGCTTCTTGATGGATCGGTATGGTCCGACCACCTTGCCGAGGCGGTACAGCATCCCTGGATCGCACGGCAGGGTGATCGACACGACCCCGCCCGGCCGCACCACGCGCCGCATCTCTTCGAGGGCGCGTTCGGGATTCGGCAGATGGTGGAGCACGCAGGTCACGAGGATGCGGTCGAAGCTCCGATCGGGGAACGGCAGGTGTTCGGCGTCGGCGACTTCGAAGCGGATCCGCTCGTTGATCGGCGTGAAGTCGACCTCGCGGTAGTCGGTCACCACGTACTCGGCATAGTCGTGCTCGACGTACTTGCAGTGCTCACCGAGGTTGCCACCGATCTCGAGGATCCGGGCATTCGCGGGAAGCGGCCCGAGCCCACGTTCGAGCGCTTTGTGGCTCACCCCCACGTACCAACCCGATGCGCCTTCGGACTGCAGCTCGCCGTAGAGAGAGGAACAGAAGTCGTCCTCGGAGATCGGTTCCATTGCTCACGACTGTAGTAGGCCACCTGCTCGAGCGCCGGCCGGTGGGTCGTTCGAGTGGGAGCGCCGATCAGAACTGGAAGTACAAGAACGGGCTGAAGCTGCTGGACAGAGCGTAGACGCAAGCGAGCGGCGCGGCGATGACGACGGTGGCCATCCGAACCACAGAGGAAGCCTGGTCGATCCCAGAAGAGATGCGCCGTCCGATGTGGCCGTCTGCAGGCATCGCAACGACGGACAGCCCGAGAGCGAACCATGCCAAGCGCTGGGTGGTGAGCACGTCCGACATCTGAGACGGCATGTCGAGGCCCTGGGGACTGAGCATCGCCCCGATGAAGTTGCCGGCCTGTCCGAGGTCGGCGGCGCGGAACATGGCCCATCCGATGCACACGAGAGCAAACGTGAGCACACGGCGTAACGGCCTCCACGAGACGTGCCCGGAGACGCCCTGATGCGTGAGGCGTTCAACGATCAGGCACGACCCGTGGAAGACGCCCCACGCCAGGAACGTCCAGTTCGCGCCGTGCCAGAGCCCCGTGAGGACGAAGATGAGGCCGAGATGGACGTAGGTACGACGAGGCCCGTGGCGGTTGCCGCCGAGCGGGATGTACACGTAGTCGCGGAACCACGATGACAACGAGATGTGCCACCGGCGCCAGAAGTCCGTGACCGAGACAGCGCTGTAGGGGCGATTGAAGTTCTCCGGGAAGTGGAAGCCGAACATGCGGGCAAGGCCAATGGCCATGTCGGAGTAGCCGGAGAAGTCGAAGTAGATCTGTGTGGCGTAGGCGAGCACGCCGATCCATGCCACCGCCGACGTCATCCGATTGTCGGGCAGCGCAAACGCGGCATCGGCGATCGCAGCCACCTGGTCGGCGACGAGCACCTTCTTGGCGAGTCCCCAGAAGAACCTCGGGGCGCCTTCGACGAAGTCGTCGAGGCGGCGCCGAGGGGGCGAAAGGAGATCGTGCTCGATGTCGGCATACCGAACGATCGGCCCGGCGATGAGGTGTGGGAACAGAAGAACGTAGGCCGTGAAGTCGATCCATCGCGGGGCGGGGGCTGCAGTGCCGCGCCACACGTCGACGACGTAACTGACGCACTGGAACGTGTAGAAGCTGATCGCGATCGGGAGCACCAAGTCGAGCGTCCACGATGCCTCCAGCCCGACGGCCCGGAACAACGATCCCAATTGGTCGACCGTGAAGCCGCCGTACTTCCAAACGCCGAGCGAGAGGATGTTGAGTGCAACCGTGGCCCGGACGAGCCGTCGTCCATCTCGAGGTCGCTCGGTGCGCCAGACGGCGAGGCAACGCGCGGCGAGATAGTTGACCGTGATCGATGCTCCGAGCAACAGGATCAGCGACTGGCCGCCCCAGATGTAGAACACCGTTCCGATGGCGACGAGGTAGACGTTGCGGGCGCGCCATGCACCTGCCCAGTACACGGCGAGACACATGGGCAGAAACGCGTACAGGAAGACCGGATCGGAGAAGACCACCGCCTAAACCCCGAGAGCGATTTCGAGCTGGTCGAGGAACTCGGTCGATCCGACCTCGAACTCGAGTCGGTACGACGCACTCCGCTCGACGGTCATGAACCAGACCCGGTCGGCATCGCCGATGAGGTCGACGTACCGGTCCGGGTCGTAGTCGAACAGGCGCATCACGACGATGTCCTCGAAGAACGGTACGAACTGTGGGATCGCCAGGAGACCGTACGAGTCGAGGAAGACGAGGGTTCGCCCAGGGATGAGCCGGTCGTCGGGCGCGCTGTTCACCCAGCGACGGTTGAACCCACCCTCGATGTCGTCGATCACGTCCATCGACACCTGCGTCACATCTGGGCGAGAGATGGCGTACAGCGGAGCTTGGTCGACCTCGGGATTGCCGCGCAGACCCGTGAGGTCGCCGGTGTACTCCGCGAGCCCGCCGTAGTCCACTTCGTCGGCATCCCACAGCCCGGGCGCGAATGCCTCGATCGCGGCTTCCACGGCGACGAGCGACCCGGCGCTGTCCCAGTGGCTGTCCTTCCTGAGATAGAGCGGTTCGCGGCTCGACTGCGACCGCTGCTGCAGCGCTGCGCGCAGATCGACGAAGCCGGGAACATCCGCAGCGTCGAGGCGGCCCCACAGCTCCGTCGTGTACGCGTCGAAGCAGTCGCCGCGCTCCATGTCGGACGGCATGAGCTCCGGGTGCACGCTGCTCTTGTCGGGGGCCACCATCGTCACGATGTCGCGTCCGGACGCGTCGATGATCGACGCGAGCCGGTCGAGGCTCGCGACCGTCTGCGCTGGGGTCGCATGCGGTGCACAGGCGTTGTCGACCGCATCGGCGAGAAACAGGAATCCGTCGCTGCCCGTGATCACACGCGGGCTCGATCCGCCGCCGAACGCTGGGTCCTCGTCGAAGACCTGACGGTCCACCCACGCGTCCGCGCTGATGGCCCGGCTGCGAAGGGGCAGGCGATCATCCAGGTAGCCGCCGAGCTCGGTGAAAGTGCGCCATCCCGGCTCAGCACCTTGGAACTCGACGGCCGCCCGGTTCTCCATCGGCTGACCGCGCACCCCGAACGCGAAGGCCAAGATCGGGGAGAACAGCAGCCCGATCGATACGGCAGCGATCACCCACCGCGTCGATGCCGAGCCGACGCCGACGTGGTCGCGTGAGTGCATGCCGCGGATCGTAGTGGCGCGACCCTCGCGGATTCGGTGAACGCCGGACTCAGGCGCGGGGATGTGCGTACGTGCGTAATCCGGCGCGGAACGCTGGGTCGGTCGCAAGCGAACCGAGCGATCCCGACTGCGTGCCGGCCAGGCGAAGCACCCGTCCCAGCATGAGTCGGCGCCGGGCGAAGAGGAGCTTGGCGAACAGCCACGACTGGCCATCGTGACGCATGAAGGGCTCGTCGACGTCGAAGTCGTAGGGATGAGAGTAGCTCCAAGCGCCGCGGCGGTGCCGTGCCCGTCGCTCCGCGAGCCAGACGAGGGGTGCCGGTGCGAGGCGAAGGTACGCCCCACCGAGCACTGGTACGCCGGCCGGACCGACGCCGAGCACCGGCGAAGGGAACTCGACCAGGCCGCACGACCACATGAAGGGTGATCTCGGTGCCTGCGGGAAGCCGGCCTGGAAGTTGTGGATGGGGAGCACGCTCGAGGAGTAGGTGAAGCCCGCTTCCGCGATCAGATCGGGCGCCCACGGTGTCTCGGGGGTGAGGGAGAAGTAGGGCGCGCGAAAGCCGATCGGTGCCGTCCCGAGTAGGTCGCCGAGCAGGTCGCGGCCGCGGGCCAGCTCGTCGGCGAAGGCAGCGGGGCCGATCTCGGCGAGATACCTGTGGGTGTAGCCGTGGAGCCCGATCTCGTGACCGGCCGCGGCCAGCTCGGTCATCCCGTCGCGCCAGAGAGGAGCGAGCTCGCCAACCACGAACAGGGTGGCCACCACGCCCTGCTGCTGGAGCGCCGCCATCAGCGGCTCCATCGCCTCGCGGAAGCGATGCTCGTCGGGGCTGTTGGCGTGGTCCTCGACGTCGATCGTGATGGTGATCCCGCTGGTTGTCTGACGTGATCGATCCACTACGCCACGATACCCAGCCGTCACCCGCCTGGTGTGACGACTCCACGGCAAGCGGAGACCGGTCCGTATACTGGATCGGCCATGTCAACTCGTGAAGTCGCAGCAAGCATCGTCTCCAAGGCGATCGTGGATGTCAACGATCAGAAGACCGAAGGTCCGCTGCTCGTCGACCATCCCGACACTCGATTGCTCGGCGACGATGGAGTGATCGACTCGCTGGCGTTCGCCTTCCTGATCGTCACGATCGAGCAGTACGCACTCGATGACCTCGACACCGAGATCATCCTGTTCGACGACGAAGTGATGGAGATGGACTTCGACTCGGTCGACAACCCGTTCGTCACGATCGGCACGCTGATCGATTTCGTGCTGAAGAAGCTGACATGACGGACGCTGTGTCTGACGACATGGACGCCCCGGTTGCCCGGAGGGTCGCTCTCGTCACCGGAGCCAGTCGCGGTCTCGGTCGGTTGATGGTCGACGGCCTCCTCGCACGTGGCTATCTCGTCGTCGGTGTGGCCCGCACACCGGTCGAGGAATGGATCGGCGCGGACGTCGAGGGATTCGAACGCCATGCGTGTGACATCACCGACGACTCCGCGGTGAAGCGGCTCTTCTCCGAGATGCGAAAGCGTCATGGTCGGCTCGACGCGGTCATCAACAACGCGGGGGCATTCAGCAGCGATCTGCTCCTCACCGCCAGTGCCGACCGGTTCGCAACGATCCTTCGAGCCAACCTCGTGGGTGCGCAGGTCGTCAGTCGCGAGGCCGTCAAACTGATGCGCCCCAAGGGCTTCGGACGGATCGTCAGCATCTCATCGATCGCCACACGCGTCCCGATGCCTGGCAACGCCGTCTACGCCACATCGAAACTCGCGCTGGAGGCGTTGATGACCGGATTCGCCGTCGAGTTCCGTGCGTCGGGCATCACGTTCAACTCCGTCGGCATCTCCTTCGTCGACCACACGGGCATGGTCGACGCCCTTCGGCCTGAGGCGAGAGCGTCCTACGAGTCGCGGTTGCTGCAGCCGCACGCGCTGTCGATGGACGAGGTCATGCACGCCATCTGCTTCTTCCTCGACGAGTCGGCCGGCGCCGTCACGGCCCAGTCGATCACGCTGGGTAGCCCGTTCTGAAGGATCATTCCGCGGTGTACGTCGAACGTCTCGGGGGCGGCCCATGGGGGCAGAACTGCTACGTCGTCCACGCGGGCGGTCACGCGGTGCTCGTCGATCCGGGTGGCGCCACCGATGCAGCCGTCGAGCAGGTGCTGGCGTTCTTGCGGGACCGGACACTCGAACTCGCTGCGATCATCAACACCCACGGTCACTTCGACCACATCGGCGGTGTCACACCGATCGTCGAGGCCACGGGTGCCGAGTTCGTGATCAGTGCCCGAGAGGTCCCGATCATGAAGTCGTCCAACATGCTGCGATTCATCTTCAAGATCAAAGAGCGTGTCGTCGTGCCGTCGGTGTTCACCGATCTCGACGCGTTGCCCGACACGATCGAGCGTGGCGGAATCTCGATTCGATGCATCGAGACGCCGGGTCACACTCCAGGCGGGTACTGCTTCGTCATCGGCGACCACATCTTCACGGGAGACACCGTGCTGCGGACCATGCCGGCCACGTCGGAGTTGCCCGGCGGCGACGCCGACGCGCTGGCGAGATCGATCAAGGGACTGCGCAAGCTGCCACAGGGTCTGGTTCTGCATCCCGGTCACGGCCGTGACACCACACTCGGCGAGGCGCTCGATTCCTTGCCCAACAACGTCCATTCCGTGGGAGGCACGCCATGACGAACGAACCGAGCGAGACAAGCGGACCCAACGAGTCCCACGGCTGGATCCTCGACAAACTGCGTGGCCACGGTGACGCTCCGGCGGTCATACGCGGCGACCGCGTCACCACCTACGACTCGCTGCTCGAGCAACTGCCTGCGGTGACAGCGGCCCTCGATGCGGCCGGGGTCGGCGCGGCCGACCGGGTCGTGCTGATCGGTGACTTCGGAACGCTCAGCACGAGCGTGCTGGTCGACCTCATCGTGCGACGGGCTGTGATCATCCCGATGACGCAAGTGACCGCAAAGCGGCGCGACGTGCTCTTCCCCATTTGCGCCGCCGAGTGGTGCGTCGAGGCCGACGAGGACGAAGGGCTCGAGAGCCTGCGAATCACCCGGCTCGACACCGGCGACGCTCCCAACAGCACGCATGCGCACTTCGCCGAGATCCGGCGCCGTGGTGCGCCCGGTCTGGTGCTGTTCACATCGGGTTCCACCGGCGAACCCAAGGCCGTGGTGCACGACTTCTCGGGTCTGCTCGCGAAGTTCCGATCCACCGGTCGGCCCCTGCGCACCCTGAACTTCCTGCTGTTCGACCACTGGGGCGGGCTCAACACGCTGTTGCACACCCTGACGTCGGGCGGCGTGGTGGCTTGCCCTGAGTCGCGCAACCCGGAGCACGTGTGTGGGCTGGTCGAACGACACCGGCTCGAACTGCTGCCTGCGTCGCCGAGCTTCCTCAACATGATGCTGGTCTCCGGCGCCCACAAGCGCCACGACCTGTCGACACTTCGCCTCATCACGTACGGCGCCGAGCCGATGCCCGAGACCACACTGGCGCGCCTCAACCGTGAGCTGCCTGGTGTCGAGTTCCGTCAGACCTATGGCCTCATCGAGCTCGGCGTGCTGCGCGCCAAGTCGGCGGCGAGCGACTCGCTCCTGGTCAAGATCGGCGGCGAGGGGTATGACATTCGCGTTGCCGACGGGATGCTCGAGATCAAGGCCGCGTCGTCGATGCTCGGCTATCTCAACGCGCCATCGCCGTTCACGGATGACGGCTACTTCCGCACGGGCGACCGTGTGGAGCAACACGGCGAGTATGTGCGCATCCTCGGTCGCGAGTCGGAGCAGATCAACGTCGGCGGCGAGAAGGTGTTCCCGACCGAGATCGAAGCCGTTCTCCTCGAGTGCCCGCTCGTCACCGACGCAGTGGTGTTCGGCAGCCCGCACCCGCTGTCGGGCAAGGTCGTCGCCGCTGATGTGATCCGTGTCGCCAACGAGATGGAGGACTCCGCGGTTCGCACGGCGATCCGACGCTTTTGCAACGAACGGCTCGAGAGCTACAAGGTGCCGGTCAAGATCCGCTTCGTCGATGGCCCGCTGACGGGGGACCGTCAGAAGCGGCTCCGCATCGGGCGCGACGATGGCTGACATCCAGCCGATCAGCGAGCCGATCTCGTATCAGGAGGCCGTCAAGTTCGACCGCGAGATACGTCGGCAAGGGACCGGGTCCTCGACGACACTGCGGATCGTGTTGGGGGGCAACGCCAACCTCGACTTCCTGGTGCCCGGCTTGCGCGTGGGTCTCGCCGCGCAGGGGTTTGCGAGTGAGATCCGTTCCAGCCCCTACGGCAACTGGATCGGGGAGACCTTCGACGCCGAGGGGTCAGCGGCAGACGTGTGGATCATCTGGATCTCCGCGATGGGGATGTCGCGCGGGATGACCGAGCGTCCCGCGCTGGATGTCGGGTCGATCGCTGCTGCTGCCGCCCGCCTGGTGGAGCGGGGCACCAAGGTGGTGATCGTCCACCCCGATCCCCTGCCGTTGGAGAACGACCCGTTCTCACGATTCGTGGTGTGGCGCCGATCGGCGAGCGACGCCTTGCGGTCGGCACTTCCCTCCGCAGTGGTGCAATTGGAGGTCGAGCACCTCGTGCGTCGCATCGGCATGGACGCGTGGACGGCCACCAGATACTGGGAGCAGGCGAAGGCGCCGTGTCATCCCGACGCCGCCACCGCGGTCGCCTCCGAGTTGGCGCACGTCGTGGCTCGTCTGCTCAGGCCCGCGGTTCGTGCGGTCGCAGTCGATCTCGACGACACGCTGTGGGGAGGGACGATCGGTGAGGTCGGCCCCGAGGGGCTCGCGCTCGACCCTGACGGCACCGGTCGTCCCTATCTCGAACTGCAGCGCCTGCTCCTCGACCTTCGCGACCGTGGTATCCCGCTCGCCGTGGTGAGCAAGAACGATGCAGATGTTGCTCGGCGGGGCTTCACCGAGCGACCGGAGATGCTGGTCGGCATCGACAGCTTCACTCGCTTCGACGCATCGTGGAACCCGAAGTACGAGGCGATCGCTTCCTTCGCCGCGCAGCTCAACATCGGGATCGATGCGGTGTGCTTCCTCGACGACTCGCCGAAAGAGCGCGACGAGGCACGCCGGATGCTGCCGGGCCTCGTGGTGCCCGAACTTCCAGACGCGCCGGGTCAACGGGCGGCGTACCTCCTCGCGACCCGCTTGTTCCTTGCTCCGGTGGTGAGCGACGAGGACCGTGGTCGCGTCGCGTTCTTCGAGCAGTCGGCGATGCCGGCACCAGCCGACCTCGACGGCTACCTCGCCGGCCTCGGGATGACGCTCGAAGCGGCGCGCGTCGACCAGGCCAATGTCGATCGCTCGCTGAGCCTGCTCCACAAGACCAACCAGTTCAACGTCACGCTCTGGCGGCCGTCTCCTTCCGAATTGACCGTGCTCCTCGGGCCCGAGCACTACGCCTTCGCGTTCCGGCTCACGGACCGCGTGGTCGACGCAGGGGTGATCGCGGTGGTCGTCGTGGCGGTCGAGGATCGGGTGGCCCGACTGGCCGGCTGGGTGATGTCGTGCCGTGTGTTCGGCCGTGGTGTCGAGTGGGCCGTCGCCGAGCACCTCTGGGCGTGGCTCGCAGCGCACGGCGTCACCGAGGTCCGGGTGCCCTGGGTCAGCGGGCCACGCAACGCCCTCGTCGGCCCGATGCTGCACGCCATCGGACTCGCCGACGAGGGACCGACGCCGCCGGAAGCAGCGACCCCCCACGTGACATGGTTCTCCGCCGATCGGCTGTCCCCGCAGCGACATCACATTACGATCACCCACCGATGAGTGACCAGGATCTCCCCGCCCGCCTCCGTGCTGTGTTCGTCGAAGCGCTCGACGACTCGGAGGTCGAGCTCGACCCGGCGTTGAGCATGGGCGACATCGAGGCGTGGGACTCCTTCGCGCACATCAACCTGATGCTCGGCATCGAGGCCACGTTCGGCGTCGAATTCGACTCCGAGGAGATCGGTAGCCTGCTCTCGGTCGGCCAGATCCTCGAGGCGCTCCGACGCCGGCTCGAAGCCGCCGGCTCATAGCCCGTGGCCACCAGGACCGTCATTGGTGTCGCGTCGGAGGAGCGACTCGCGTCGTTCCTCGCGCTCACGGCGACCCACTACCAGGACGAGCCTGTCAACGATCCGGCGTACGTCCGTTGGCGCCACCTCGACGGGCCGTCGGGCCCGTCGGCCACCGTCGAGCTCATCGACGGCGACGACGTCGTCGGACGAATGTGGATCAATGTCGTGGCATGGTCGGTAGGTGGTCGTGACGTGCGAGCGGCGAACCCGGTGGACTTCCTGATCAGGGAGGACCATCGCCGTCTCCCTGCGTTCATGGGCTTGTTCCGCTCGACGATGAACGAGTCGCTGCAGCGCGCGGAGCTCGTGTATCACACCTCGAATCCACTGACCGACGACCTGTACCGGAAGCTGATGAAACTCGAGCCCGTCACCGAACTGGACGGGGCACTCGTTCCCACGCGCCCGTTCGGCGCAGCCGAGGCGGCGGGCGTGTTCCGGTCGGGAGCCGTCGGTCGCATGCTCGACTCCGTCTACGCCATCGGTGCTCGTGCTGCCGGCATGGTCTCGCGCCTGGCCGGCGTGCGCCTCGGCTCGGCCACGTCTCCGGCCGATCAGGACGAGGTCGTGCGATGCTTCGTTGCCGAGGAACCTGTGTGCAACAGCAGGAGCGCTGCGCACCGTGCGTGGCGCCACGCGGGCGCCGGGGCGATCCGGTACGAGGAGCAGTGGATCCATCGCCGCGGGCGACCGATCGGCTACGTGGTCACCTCCGACCGCGACATCGACGACATCCGTGGCTGCTTCGTGGTCGACCTGGTGCTGCCCGGCCGGCCGTCGGCGCTCACCGTCGCTGCGGTGTGGCTGCAGGTTGCTGCGGGGGCCGCGCGTCGCGGACGTCATGCGGTGTTCTTCTTCCACAATCGGGCCAACCCGCGCTTGGCTCGGCTCGCCCGTCTCCCGATGATCACGGTTGCACGTTCCCGCCTTCCACAGCGCGTCCCTGTCTTCGTTCGATCTGCACGCGACGCCGACCCCGGCCTGCTCGCCGACGTCGACCTGGCGGCGGGATACTTCGTCCTGACCGATTTCGACATGTTCTGAGGCACCCATGGCATTCACGACCATCTCGGGCGTGGCGGTTCGCGGCATCGCAGCCACCGTCCCCGCCACCGTCCGCACGAACGACCAGATCGGGTCCGCCGATGACCGCGACTACGTCGACCGCCTCTCCGCACAAGTCGGCGTCACGGAGCGTCGCGTCGTCGCCGACGGCCAGTACGGCTCTGACCTTGCGGCAGCAGCGGTCGGGTCGCTGCTCGAACGACTCGGATGGGAGCCGATCTCGATCGATCTCCTGGTCGTGGCCACGCAGACCCCAGACCGTCTCTTCCCCGGCATGTCGTTCACGTTGCACCGTCAGTTCGGGTTGCCGCTGTCTACCCCCGTGTTCGACGTCAACCTTGGCTGCTCTGCCTTCACCCACGGGCTGTGGACCGCCGCGTCACTGCTGCCGGGTGTCGGACGTCGAGCGCTGCTGGTGAACGCCGACACCATGAGCCGCACGCTCGCACCGACCGACTGGGGGAATCAGGTGCTGTTCGGTGACGCAGGCACCGCGACGGCGCTCGAAGTCGACGACACGGCGGCACCGATCCATGTCATGCTCACGAGCGACGGCAAGGGGACCGAAGCTGTCTGCTTCCCCGACTCGGCGATGAGCGCGTCGGCCGACCGTCGGCCGTCCTTCGTCATCAACGGGCCGGCGGTACTCGGTCTCGCGTTGCGGTCGGTCCCGCGGCTGGTGAGCGAACTGCTCGAACGCTCAGGCGTCGCGCTCGAGCACGTGGGGTTGTTGGTCCCGCACCAAGCCAACGTGTTCATCCTCGACAAGCTCGTCGACCGACTCGGGCTCGACCGCTCGCGCATGGCCGTGTCGATGGGACGTTTCGGCAACACCAGCTCGGCATCGATCCCGCTCGCGCTGTGCGCGTGCTCGGAACTGGTCGGTGCCGCCGATCGGGAGCACACCATGATGGTCGGGTTCGGCACCGGGTTCTCGTTGAGCGCCGTGCTCGCCGACCTACGAGGGACCGTGTTCGTCGGGCCGGGCGTCACCCCGTGAGCAGCCCGTGAGCAGTCCATGAGTGTGATGTCCTACGACGTGGCCAGGCAGCAGGCGTTCGCCGAACTGTCCGGTGACCACAACCCGCTGCATGTCGACGAGACGCAAGCCCGGCGCAGCCAATTCGGTACGTGCGTCGTCCATGGCGTCCACCTGGTGCTGAGCGCGCTCGACTCGCTCGTCATGTCGACCCCCGGCCGCCTGGTGGCGCTCGACGCCCAGTTCCGCGGCGCCGTGCTCGTCGGCGAGACAGCGAGCTTCGACGCGAGAGAGGGTGCCGGGGGTTCTGTCACCGTCACGGTACGCGTGGGTGGTCAGATTCGTTCGACGATCACTTGCACGGTCGCCGACTTCGACCGGGCGAATGCCGGGGACGTTCCTCCGAAACCGATGGAGGTGAGCCACCGGGACGACTGGCCGACGACCGGCGTGGCCGAACGGTCGCTGGACGCCCTCGCCGGCGTGTCGGGAACCGAGCAACTCGCGTTGGATGCCGACGCCTGGCGGCGGATGTTCCCGTCGGCTTCCGCATGGCTCGACGTCGGTGATGCTGCCCTCCTGTGCGCGACGACCCGTGTCGTGGGCATGCACGTTCCTGGCCGATGGGCGCTGTTCCGGCGGCTCGTCCTGCGCGGTGCGGAGAGGTTCGATTCGGGCGCGGACGACCGGATCGGGTTCCGGGTCACGGAGGTCGACACTCGCTTCTCGATGGTCACCGTCGCCATGGATCACGGATGCCGTGACGTTCGGGCCGAAGTGATCGTCCGCGCCCCGCCGCCGAGCCAACTGGGTCTGGACGAGGTCCGCCGACGTGTGCCGGTGGGATCCTTCACGGGCACCCGAGCTGTGGTCGTCGGCGGCTCGCGAGGTCTCGGCGAGCTGACCGCGAAGGTGCTCGTCGCTGGCGGCGCGGAGGTGCTGATCACCTATCGCACGGGCGCGGCAGACGCAGAGCGGCTCGTGCGCGAGCTCGGCCATCGAGCGACGTGCGTCGCCTTCGATGCGTCGGATCCCGATGTGGCCGTCCTCACCCAGATCACCGAGGTCGCGCCGACACTCGTGGCGTATTTCGCCACACCCGTCATCGCGAAGCAGCCGCCTGGGCGGTGGGACCCAGAGACGTTCCGACGATTCACGTCCGTCTACCTCGACGGGTTCTCGCAGGTGCTGACCGCGGCTCAGGCCGGCGGCGCGCTGGAGCGGGTGTACTCGCCGTCGTCCACCTTCGTCGACGACGCCCCGGTCGGGTTCGCCGAGTACCGCTCCGCCAAGCTGGCGCTCGAGGCGTTGGGCGACGGATGGAGGCGCACACACCCTGCGCAGCGAGTCGAGATACCGCGGCTGCCGCCGCTGCTCACCGACCAGACCGTGGCAAAGATCGGTGGCGACGAGGTGGACAACCTCTCCGTGCTCCTGCCGAGCCTGCTCCGCCTGTTCGACTGATCTCGACCGGCACCTTGGGGATCAGTCGGCGGTCGGACGGCGTTCGGAGGCCTCGACCGTCTTCGCCGTTCTCCCATCGTTCGCTGTCGAGCGCCCCGACGTCTCGAGTGAGGCAACCCTCTGTTCGAGGATGGCGTTCGCCTCGGCCAGGGTGCGGACAGTCTCGGTCAGACCGGACACCGAGATCGAGAGTTGAACGGCGATGCCGAGGAATCCCAGCATGATCGCCGTGAACACGACCGCGACCGGTTCGACATCGATGGCTTCGGCGATGTTGTCGACGACGCCGCCGAACAAGCCGGCGACGACCAAGCAGATCGCGACGAACAGCCACCCCAGCGTGTAGCGCATCGACAGGATGCCGCGCCGTGCGATGACCAGCACCATCACCGCGAGACACAGCCCGGCGCCTGACACCAGGAGGATCTGGCTCGCCGGACTCATGAGGAGCCCTCGGAGAAGTCGCGATAGCGATAGCTCGATCCGATGAACAAGGCGAGCAACGAACGGATGAGGAACTTCACCGACGCGGTCGACCCCGCCGACGGGACGCCACCCGCACGTTCGTGCATCGTCACTCCGACTTCGCGTACCCGGTATCCATGCCGGCCCGCCTGCACCAACACCTCGAACGTGTCACCGAGGTAGTGCACCGGGTAGGCCCGTGCGAACTCCGAGAGCAGCGGCTGGCGGATGACCCGGAAGCCCGACGTCGAGTCGCTGAGCGGCACGCCGGCTGCATTGCTGGCCACACGCGACAGCAGCCGCATCGGTATCCGGCGCAGCCACGTCGCCTGAAAGCCTTCGCCATCCACGAAGCGGCTGCCGATCACGAGGTGGGCGTCGGCCTGGATCGCTGCACCGATGAGGTGATGCAACTGGTCGGGATCGTGCTGACCGTCGGCATCGCATTGGACGACGGCGTCGTAGCCGTTGGCGACCGCCCATCGGAACCCGCACCTGAGTGCTCCGCCGACGCCGAGATTGAAGGGGAGCTTCACGACCGTGGCACCACCTGCGGCCGCCTGATCCGCCGTGCGATCGAGCGATCCGTCATCGACGACGAGCACATCGAGACCGCTCGCGATCACGCCGCGAACGACCGCAGCCACCGTGGCTTCTTCGTTGTAGGCGGGCACGACGACCAGGGTGCGGCTCGGTGCGCTCATGTCCACGCTCCGGAAGCGATGCCGGGGGGTGTGGTCGTGGCAACGGCGTCGTCTCGTTCTGTGCGCCATGAACGGCGGGCCAACGCGATGCCCAGTGCCAGCGCCGCGAGCGGTACGACGAGGAGGAGGTAGATCGCGCCAGGTCCGTCCTTGGTGGACCACCATGCCCACCACACGTCGAGCTCCACCGCGCGCGCGTACCAGTGGATGCGGTCTTCGTACGGGGCGGGAAGCGGGGTGATGCCGCCCGGCTCGCCCTGCAGGCGGTCGACGGTGTTTCGCACCAGGTCGGGCACGCTTCGAACGTGCAGCATGAGCGGCGACGTGCGCGGATAGAAGTTCCATGCGAGGTGCTGCTGGGTCTGTGTGGCTTCGATCACGCCGATGTCGGCGAGCAGCCCCTGCTGTTGGTTGAAGTAGACCGCGTTGAAGTACATCGTCGTGCCGAGCAGGCCGGGGATCAACAAGCCGAAGACGGCCGCGACCTTCACTCCCCGGATCCATTGTCGACCGCTGTCGATCACCGGGGCCAACATGGCGACGACGATGGGCAGCAACGGAATCATGTAACGCGGGCCGTAGGCGTTCTCTCCCGTCCAGATGTCGAATCGGGCGTAGACGCTGGCGTGCACGAGCAGGATCGCTCCGACGGTGAGGCTGTACCTCCGATTGGCGAGAAACGACCGACGGGTGCCGAACAACACGACGATGCACACCGGCGCATACCAGAGCATCCCCTTTCCCGAGCTGAGCAGCAAGCCGTACACGCCCTCGTAGATCGGGGTGGAGTAGGGAAGCAAGGGGTAGCCGTTGTCGAGCGGGTCGCCGAATCGGACCCAGGCATTGATCGCCATCGCGAGTGCGGGGACGAGCCCGCCGGCACAGAACGCTGCTCCGACGAGCAGTCGTTGCCGACGGACGATGCCCGTCGCGACGAGTCCTGCAACGAGCAGGATCGGTACGAAGAGCAGCGTGCTCGGACGGGTGAGGACCGTGAAGCCCGCCAGGAAGCCCGTGATCGCTGCCGCCCTGCGACTCGAGGGCCGCTCCCACCAGCGAACGGCGGCGAGCAGTGCGGCGGTGAGCGCCATGGCGGTTCCAGGTTCACTGAAGTCGGTCTGGGCGTGCGCCCACGCCCACGTCCCGAGGCCGAACGTCAGGGCCAGCAGCACCGCCGACGAACGCCTGGCCCCGAGGCGTCTGCACAGGAGGAACAACAACGAACCCGTGATGGCCGTCATGACGCTGTTCGCACTGAGGTAGACGAGGCGGACGATCTCTTCTCGGTGCTCGACCGCGAACGGTGCGGCGATCACCTTGCCCGCCACGAATCCGGGCGCGAACAGCACCAAGCTGCCGATCGGCGCCGCCGTGGTGCGGTCGCCGTTCTTGTTCTCGACGGTGACCACGGCACCGTCGAGATCAGGCCCTGGGGTGAGCACGGTGGACCCCTGGAACAAGGATCGGGTACCAGCCAGGTACGTCTCGCCATCGACGGAGTACGTATGGCCCCCCATCGTGAACAGGTACACGCCGAGCAGCACGAGGAAGATCGCCAGCGCCGCTCGCGCATCCCGCGTGAGCCTCCGTCGCGGCACTGGCGGCAGCGCCGGATCGTTGCTCGCAACCGGTGGTTCGTCGAGATCGGGTTCGATCTGGCCGGAGTCGTCCACTGTCTTCATCGGTTGCCCATCGTGCTCGGGCCCTCCCGGAACCACGAACGGAGTCTAAGCGCCCGCCTCGGCCCGGACGGGCCCATCGTGCGCCGATCATCTGGTGGTGTTCGCATGGAAGCTCACCTCGTCGCGACCGGTCGCATATCGTGTCGATGCACTGCACGACTGGAGCCCCCGCTCCATCGAAAGGATCCTTCGGCATGAAACAGCTCGACGTCATCGAGGCTCAGGCGTTCATCGATTCGTCGACGTTCACGTGGCACCAGCGATTCGAACTCGCTCCCGGGTTGTTCACACCCGGAGCGAATCACATCGATTGGCTGCTCACCCGTTCACCGCTTCCAGCGTCGATGGTCGGCATGTCGGTCCTCGACATCGGGACCACCAACGGTGCGATGGTGTTCGAGTGTGAACGCCGCGGCGCGACGCGGGTGGTGGCGGTGGACATCATGGGGCCGGAGCATTTCGGTTTCGCGGCACTCGCAACGCTGTTGGACTCGAAGGCAGAGTTCGTCCAAGCGAGCGTGTACGAGTTGGCCGACGTGATCGGCGACCAGTTCGACCTGATCATCTTCTGGGGTGTGCTCTACCACCTCCGGCACCCGCTCCTGGGTCTCGACTCGGTCCGACGGCTGGCCAAGGGTCGGGTGCTGCTCGAGACCGCGGTGTGCGACCACGCGTATCCAGATGTTGGTCCGTTGGCGCAGTTCCACCGTCTGGACGACCTCGGCGCCGATCCGAGCAACTGGTGGTCTCCCAGCATCGAGACGCTCGAGGCGTGGGTCACGTCGGCAGGCTTCCGTGTCTCGAGGACCATCCCCCTCCCCGAGGGCGGTCCCGCAACGCGCGCCATGGTCGAGATGGACGCCGTGCCTGGCGAAGCCGAGTATCTCCGGATCTCCTACGAGCGGCCACTGCTCCTGCAGCGCATCGATCTGACCCGCTGAACCTCGGGCTACGCGCCCGTGATCCGCCGCAGCTCGGTCTCCAGCGACCGGGCGTACTCCTCGGCCCTTTCGGCCCGTGCGATCACGCTCGCGACGTACTCCTCGGCGATGCGCGAGTTGGCTGCGGCGGCTGCCTGATACGCCTCGATGTCCGCGGTCTGCGCGGCGGCGGCGGCGGCCACCACCTGCTCGATCATCACCTCGAGATCGGCCAGCTCCTTCGACTTCCAGCCGTCGAACACGTTGGCCGGAACCGAGAGGAGCCGAGCGATCTCGGGCAGATCGTCGCGGACGTAGAAACGGTTCAACCCGTCGAACAGCACACATGAGTAGCCCGCGGCGAGCACGGTCGGCTCCCATGCTGCCGAGCTGTCGTCGGTGGAGTTCGGAGCCGTGGCCTCGATCACGAGCACCCAGGGTCGATGTCCGGCGAGATCGGCGCCCGCGATGACGTCGGCCTCGCCGCCCTCCACGTCGATCTTCACCAGGTGGACCTCGCCGGGCCGGTACGTGGCGAGGATGCTGTCGAGCGTGTCGACCTCCACCTCGAACGGCACGAAGGACTGCCCGGTGGCGGCGTAACGCGCGACGAGGGACGGGTCGCTCGTGGTCGCTCCTCGGTTCTCGATCGGCGCCTCGAACAGCGTCAACGAACCCGGTGTCGCCCCCACGGCGACCTGCAACGTGACGTCGTCCGGGCGGAGTGAGCGCAACTGCTCGGCTTCGCTCGCCATCGGCTCGACGTTCACGCCACGCCACCCGGCGAGATACAAGCCGTAGGTGACGTTGTGGATGCAGGGATGGCCAGCACCGACATCCACGAACGTGCCGACCGGCACCATGCGCAGGAGGCGCGACAACACCACGTCTTCCTGGTTCTGGGCGTAGGAGATCACGTCAGGACTCTAGGCACGCACGTCCCTCCCGACGACCGTCCGATCGGGTCAGGATCCGTTCCCGGCGCGCTCGAGCACCGTGAGTCGCCGGTCGATGTGCTCGACGAGGTCGGCCAACGCTCGGTGCTGATCGGTCAGCTGGACCGACACCGTCGCCAGATCGTCGCGGAGCGAGCGGATCGTGGCCCCCTGGTCGTCGTGCCGCTCGGCTGGCGGGCCCACCCGCCCGGAGTTCGGTTCGTCCGGTCCGCCGATCGATCGCTCGATCGCGGCGCGGACTCGCCACTCGATCGCTCGGTCGAAACGGCCGCGCAGTCGGCTCATCGGGTTAGCCATGATGTGTCCTCCGGATGTGGGTCAGCCGATCGCTCATCTGTCGGCCGGTGACTTCGGGACTGAACCGGGTCTCGAGGTCGGCCCGTGCGGCAGCGCCGAGGCGCGCCGCTTCGATCGGGTCGCCGGCGAGACGCCGCATGGCATGTGCAGCCACCTCGACGTCGGGCTCGGCCCAGGTGGATCTCGGGTCGTACGGTGCGGCGTCGCGGCCGACCGCTGTGGCGGTCCAGGGCACGAGCACCGCGGTGTCGTCGGTCATGAAGTCGAGGTTGCCCGAGTAGCCAGTGGCGATGACCGGCTTCCCCAACGCCATGGCCTCGGACATGGTGAGCCCCAGGCCTTCTGCCCGATGCAGCGAGACGTAGCAGTCGCACGCGGCAGTGAGTGCGCCTGACATGCCGTGGTCGAGATAGCCGTCCCACACCGTGATGTCGTCGCGATCGCGGCAGGCCCAGCGCAGTCGCTCGAGTTCCTTGATCCGCTGTGAGCCGTTGATGGTCTTGATGACCAGCCTCGGTCCTTCGCCCGGCGCGAAGGCTCGCGTGAACGCCTCGACGACTGCCAGCGGGTTCTTGCGCTCGAACACGCTCAGCAGGTCGAACGAGAACAGGAACGTGAACCCGTCATCGAGACCGAGGTCGCGTCGGGTGACGCCGGGTGTGACGTGCGGTGCCACCAGAGGAAGCGGCATGTGGACGACGTGGGTGTTCGACGGAGCGCTGGCCGAGATGGCGTCGTACATGTGCCGGGTCGCGGCCCACACCTCGTGGACGAGGAGATAGGCGAGCTGGCGAGGGAACTCCGACAGCTCCCAGAACCACTGGCCGATGATGTACCGGCCTGTGAAGAAGTCAGGTCCGAACTCGTGGCGCACGATGCCGGTCTGGTCGGCGTTGACGGCCAGGAGGACCACGTCGTGACGGGCGGTGCCGGCCACTTCGAAGGGGTGACCCTTGCGATTGAGCGAACCTCGACACGCGATGGCCGAGACCGGGATGTCGACAGCGCTCAGCGCTGCAGCGGCCAGGCGGCCGGCCTCGCCGACACCGAGCTCGGCCTTCAGGTAGCCGACCAGATCGACGCCGGCCGGCGAGCGACCCTCGTCGGTGACGTGGACCACGGGCGGAGCCACGGGGTCGAGACGATCGCCGAGCAGACGGATGAGGGAGCTCTCGAGCGCACCGCTGTTGTGCACCCATTGGGCGTAGCCCTCGACGTCGCCGTGACGGACGCCGGGGAAGTGCTCTTGCAGGTCGCCTCGTTCCTCGTACACCGCAGCCAGGTAGCGCGGCAGGCGCGACGAGCTGGTCTCGGGAACCGAGGAGAGCCACCGGCGAAAATCCTCCGCGCCACCCGGGACGAACGGCGTTGGCGGCCGTGGAGTTCCATCGCGTTCGGCTTCCATCAGCTCCGCCCGGAGCTGTCGGCGGAGCGTGCGTGTGAACGCGGCGCCGGGGAACGCGTCGGCCCAGCCATACGACAGCACCGGACCGCCCGCAGCGAGCGATGCCGTCAACTGGGCGCCGTACGCGGTGCACAGATCGGCGAGGACCGGGTGCTCGCTCATCAGAACTCGTGGATCGCCGGGAAAGTACTTGCTCAGCCAATGGGGCGTCTTCGGGTCGTAGCCAGAGAAGTGGAAGAACCGGAGCACCTCGTGTCCGACCATCACCGTGTCACCTTCACGATGGAGCTCGCGCTGGTCGACGTTCCAGTAGGCGACGTTGTAGGCCGGGCTGCGCTCGATGTGCGGCGAGAAGATCGGCACTGCGAGGTCGATCCAACGCTGGTCCGTGAACAGCTGGCGGGCTGGATCGATGATGGCGTCGCGACGAAGGCGCTCGGCCCACCACTCGAGCATCGGCCGCGCCGCCCTCGTCACCCCGATGTACCCGAGGTTGTAGATGCCGGCCTGCATGATCTCGTGTTCGGTGGGCGACGTGCCGTCACGCGGGATGGGCTGCAGGCAGTGCGGGGTGAGCGACCACCCGGATGTGAACGTGGCGTCGACCAAGGGGTCGAGCGGGGCGAACACCACGATGTCGGGGTCGATGTACAGCACGCACTCGTGCTGTTCGAGGAGATGCCGCAGGGCGAAGGGCTTGACCGACGTGGCGAACTCGGTGACGTCGTAGATGGCGGCCATGTACTCGAAACCTTCGTCGCCGAACTCGATGTCGGTGATCGGCACGATCTCGAACCGCTCACGAGGCATCGACCGTGTCTCGAGCGGGCGATCGACGACAACCACGTGGAACGTCGCGTCGGGGTGGTGGTCGAGGAACGAGTGGGCGAGAACTCGCGCCAGCGGAAGGTAGTTGTGCGCAACGATGGTGCAGGCGGCGAGTCGGGTCACGGCAGGGCCCTCGGGGAGAAGCAAAGGAGTCGGGCGAACGCGATGGGAAAGCTTCGCATCCAGACACGAGCAATGGTCGGGAGCGCCGATTCGATCACGAGATGGTCCACGAGGGGCGAAGGGTGACGAGTCCGCCGTTCTCGTACGGCTTGCCGCTCATCACATCGAATCGCAGCGCCAGCTGCAGATGGTCGTACACGTGGGAGCGGTTGAAGTCGCTCACCACCGTGTGCAGATCGTAGGTACCGGGCAGCAATGACACGGCCGTGAGAGCGACATCCACATGGCCCTCACCGTCGACGTCGGGGGGGATCAGGCCGATGTCTCGGGTGCACGGGGCAGTGATCGTGGAGCCACCGAGGGCTTCGATCTCGATGCCGAAGACAGGTCGAGGCACGGACTTCTCGGTGCGGTAGTGCAGTCGGATGCCGACGTCGTCTCCGGTTCGGAAGCGCTTCACCGGGGCATCCTGGCCGTTGACGCGCAACTCGACCGAGGTGATCTGGATCTCTCCGGTGCCCCGGCGGATGCTGCCGTCCTCGGCGCGCACGTTCTCGCCCAACATGTGCTCGGTGTAGGCCTCGACCAACTCGGAGGGATCGCCTTCGCCGGTGATCACCCCGTGGCTCAGCCACACCGCGCGATCGCACATGTCCTTCACCGTGTTCATCGCGTGGGTGACGAGCACGATGGTGCGACCCTCGTTGCGGAACTCGACGAACTTCTCGAGGCAACGTTGCTGGAAGGTGACGTCGCCGACCGCGAGGATCTCGTCGATGATCAGCAACCGCGGGTCGACGTTGATCGCGACCGCGAAGGCGAGCCGCACGTACATGCCCGACGAGTAGGTCTTCACGGGCGAGTCGATGAAGCCCTGCAGGCCGCTGAACTCGACGATGTCGTCGAAGCGCGACGCGATGTCTCGCCGGCTCATGCCCAGGATCGCGGCATTGAGGTACACGTTGTCGCGACCCGACAGCTCGGGGTGGAAACCGGCGCCCAGTTCGAGCAGGGCCGACATGCGTTTGTGCACCCGGACCGAGCCCGAGTTCGGCTGCAGGATGCCGGCCATGCACTTCAGCAACGTCGACTTGCCCGAACCGTTGTGCCCGATGACGCCGAAGACCTCGCCTTCTTTCACGTCGAACGAGACGTCCTTCAACGCGACGAAGTCGTCGTATCGATTGCGTCCCCTGCCGGCGATGAGCTGCTTGATCGAGTTTGCCTTGTCCTGATGGAGGCGGAAGGTCTTCGTGAGGTGGTCGACTTCCAGAGCGAGTTCAGACATGGCTCACATCTCCTCGGCGAAGCGCGGCGACATCCGGTTGAACGCCCATGCGCCGATGAAGAACGAGGCGAACGCCATCACCACCAGCTGGATCAGGCGGCCGGGTCCTGGCATCCGGAGGTCGTAGACGATGTTGTGGATGGCGGTGATGAAGCTGCCGGTGGGTCCGTAGTTGGCCACGTACCGCAGCGCTGTGACGTCGATCGTGGCGGGGTTGTAGATGATCGGTGTCGCGTAGAACAGGATCTGAGAGAGGATGCCCCAGAGGTAGTTGACGTCGTGGTAGAAGACGTTTGCGGCGCTGAGGAGCAGGGCGACGCCCGTGGTGAACAACGCGAGCAACCCGAGCACCATCAGCAGGACCGGCAGCCATGGCAGCACCATGTTGCCGGCGATCAACAACGCGACGGTGAGCACCAGCAGCTCGATCAGCAACGTCACGAACTGGGCCACGATCACCGAGAACACCAGGTGCTCGTGAGGGAACTGGACCTTCTTGATCAGGCCCGCGCCACCCTGCACCGAGCCGATGGCGACACCCACGCTGATCGAGAAGAAGTTGAACGGCAGGGCGCCCGACAAGAAGTACAGCGGGAAGTTCTTGACACCGCTCGGGTCGCCGATCGGCGGGGTGGACTTGAACACGTACAGGAAGATGACGCTGAAGATCGCCATCTGGGTGAGCGGGTTGAGCAGGCTCCAGGTCCAGCCGAGGATCGACTTCTTGTACCTCGTTCTCAGCTCTTTCATCGAGAGCAGGTACAACAGGTTGCGGTGCGCGACCGCCGAACGCAAAGACATGGCGGCGCAAGTGTATCGACGCGCCTCGCGCAGCCCGAGGCAGCCCGAGGCAGCCCGAGGCGCCCACCATGGTGCGCTGCGAGCCCTGACGAGGTCAGGCCGAGTATCGTCGCCCGGATGCCTACCGCTCTCATCACCGGAATCACGGGTCAGGACGGCCGTTTCCTCGCAGATCTGCTCCACGAGAAGGGGTACACGATCTATGGCCTGATGAAGGGCCAGAACAACCCTCGCAAGGAGCTGATCCAGCGGGAGCACCCGTACGTCGAGATCGTCGACGGCGACCTGTGCGACCTGTCGAGCCTCATCAGCGCAGTGGCGCGGGTGCAACCCGACGAGGTGTACAACCTGGCCGCGATCTCGTTCGTGGCGATGTCGTTCAACCAGGCCGAGCTGACCGCGAACGTGACCGGAACGGGTGTGCTGCGCCTGCTGGAGGCGATTCGCATCGTGGGCGGCGCCGACAACAACCCGATGCGCTTCTACCAGGCCAGCTCGTCGGAGATGTTCGGCAAGGTGCGCCAGACCCCGCAGACCGAGCAGACCCCGTTCTACCCCCGGTCGCCGTACGGCTGCGCGAAGGTCTTCGGCCACGACATCACCGTGAACTACCGCGAGAGCTACGGCATGTTCGCCTGTTCGGGCATCCTGTTCAACCACGAGAGCGAACGTCGCGGGCTCGAGTTCGTCACCCGCAAGATCACGAACGCGGTGGCGCGGATCAAGCTCGGCCTGCAGGACGAGCTCGTGCTCGGCAACCTCGATTCCAGGCGCGATTGGGGCTATGCGGGCGACTACGTCAAGGCGATGTGGATGATGCTCCAGCAGGACGAGCCGGACGACTACGTGGTCGCCACCGGTGAGGCGTACGAGGTGCGCGAGTTCGTCGAGCGCGCGTTCGCCGTGGCCGGCATCGACGACTGGCAGCAGTACGTTCGCCTCGACCCGAAGTTCCTCCGCCCTGCCGAGGTCGACCTGCTCGTGGGCGATTCGACCAAGGCCGAGACCGAGCTCGGCTGGAAGCGCGAGGTGTCGTTCCCGGAACTGGTCGAGCGGATGGTGCGCCACGACCTGGCGGTCGAGACCGCCAAGCTCGATCAGGCGGGCTGATCACACGGGTTGATCACATCGCGGCGGAAGCAGCGGTGCTGCGGATGCCACGGGCGTGGTCGTAGTTCTCGAGCAACCACTGGTACGTGCGTTCGATGCCGCTGCGAAGTGGGACGTCGTAGGTCCAGCCCTGCGCGGTGAGGCGGCTCACGTCGAGCAGCTTCCGCGGTGCGCCGTCGGGACGTGACGCATCCCACCGGATCGTCGCATCGGGATGGATCACGTCGATGAGCGTCTGCGCGAGCTCGCGGATCGAGACCTCGACGCCGGTCCCGATGTTGATGTGGCCGTCGTCGTCGTAGTGCTCCATCAGGAACATGCACGCGTCGGCGAGGTCGTCGACGTAGAGGAACTCGCGCATCGCTGCACCGGTTCCCCACACCTCGACCTCGTCGCGGCCGTCGATCTTGGCTTCGTGCACCTTGCGCATCAACGCGGGCAGCACGTGTGAGGTCTGCAGGTCGAAGTTGTCCTCGGGCCCGTACAGGTTGGTGGGCATGCCGGAGATGAAGTTGCAACCGTGCTGCTTGCGATACGCCTGGCACAGCTTGATGCCGGCGATCTTGGCGATCGCGTACGGTTCGTTGGTCGGCTCGAGCAAGCCGGTGAGCAGCGCCTCTTCGGTCATCGGTTGCGGTGCGAGGCGCGGGTAGATGCACGAGCTGCCGAGGTACAGCAGCTTGTGCACACCGTAGAGGTGGCTCGCATGCACCACGGTCGCGTGGATCATCATGTTGTCGTAGATGAAGTCGGCAGGCCGGTTCGCGTTGGCCCAGATGCCTCCGACCGTGCCTGCCACGAGGTACACGTAGTCAGGTCGGTTGGCTCGGAACCAGTAGTTCACCGCCGCCTGGTCGCGCAGATCGAGCTGATCGCGAGTGGCGGTGAGCACGTTGGTGAACCCGGCATCGTGCAGACGGCGGACGATCGCGGCGCCGACCAGGCCGTGATGACCCGCGACGTACACCTTGGCATCGAGGGGAATCGTGGTCTCGGTCACGACGTGGACTCGGGGGCTTCGCCGGTCTGACTGGTCATCCTGAGAACGATACTGCCAGGGGTGGGAGGGTCATGGTCGCGGCGCCCGGCCGTCCGCGACTCGCCCGCTGTTCAGCGAGGCGGGAGCGTCGGCCAGGGAAGGCGCGGGTAGCGGGCTCGGATCGCGTCGATCGCGTCGTCGGTCGCCAGGTTGGTGAGCGCGATCATCGAACCCGATTGCACCCGGTAGCGGCCGAGGATCTGCGGAACCAGGGTGGCCCGACCGCCCGTGTCGGCGAGCCGGAGCCACAGATCCCAGTCCTCCCAGCCGAACACGTGGTCGTCGTCGGCCCGGTAGCCGCCGAGCTCCTCCCACGTACTTCGCCGCCACATGGACTGTGCGTCGATGTAGTTGGCCGCGCACAGCCGGCCGACCTCCCAGGCGAGTGCGCTGCGGATGTTCCGCTGTGCCCCGAAGTCCTCGAGGATCGAGTATGCCGCCGCGGCATCCGGTTGGTCGCGCAACGCACCTGCCAGGCGTGCCAGTGCGGTGGGGTACACCATGTTGTCGGCATCCATCACCATCACGAACTCGGCTCGGGCTTCGGCGAAGCCGGTGTTGCGCGCTGCAGCCAGACCTTCGTTGGCGTCTTTACCCAGCAACACCATCGGCACATCGGGGTGCGCGGCGAGGTACGCCTCGACCACGCTGCGGCTGTGGTCGGTGGCGTGGTCGTCGATCACGATCACCTCGAACGCGACGTCCTCGCTCGCGATGATGCTGTCGAGCGTCTCGACGACGACATCGGCGTAGTTGTACAGGGTGACCAACACGCTCACCTGAGCCGTTGCTCCGGCGAACGCCGGAGTCTCACGTCTCACGACGTGCTGGGTGTCGCCATGTGCGAGCAGGCAGTCCAACTGGTCGAGCCGGCGGAGTGCTGCGTTCTCGGCGATCGCGGCCTTCTTGGCGCGTACCTGAAGCTCGCGCACCGGTCGGAACGGCCCGAGGCGCACCGGCGGGGCGACCGCGTTGCCCCCGAGCCGCCACAGGCCTCGTGTCGGGTCGGTGCCGGTGACGTGCGCCGCCACACGGGGAAGGACATCGCGTTCGAGACGATCGAGCACCCGTCCGAACTCGAGGCCGAGCGCCAGGTCGACCATGACCGCTCGATGGGCCTCGCGACGGATTCGGGCGATGCGGTCGGGGTCGGCGAGCAGGTCGTCGATCGCCGCAGGCATGTCGGCGGCGTGCGCCTCGACGAAGTGGCGGCCGACCTCGAGCGGCGCGAAGCCCTCCGACGGTTCGGTGACCACCACACAGCCGTTGGCCATCGCTTCGATCATCCGTGCCCACTCGAAGTACGCCGGCGCCGTGACCCCGACGGGGAGATCGACCGATCGATCGCGGTGCAGGTTCACCAGCAGCGTCGAGCGGGCCAGAAGCTCGTACTTCGACGTGCCGAACACCACACCCGGTGTGGCGTCGGTGATCGGACGATCGAAGCGGAACGCGCGCACCTCCGTGCGATACCGCCACAGCCGTGGCGCGAGGTCGGCCAGCGCGGCGCCGCGCCGATCGTCGAGCCCTCCGAGGAACAGCACATCGATCTGACGTTCGGCGGCCGTCGAGGCATCGAGCGACGAGACGCCACCGAGTCGCAGGTGTTGCGCGTCGACACCGACGGCCTGCAGTGCGGCCACCCCTTGCGGATTGATGTCGAGCGCGGTGATGCCGCGTCGGCACGCGTCGACGGACAGGTGGAACCACGGCGTGCCGGGCTGCTCGGTGCAGACGCACACGCTGGCCGCCGCAGCGCGTTGCAGATCGGCTGCGGGTGCATCGAACAAGGCGAAGAACTCGTGTGGCGCGACGACGAGGTTGAGCGAACCATCGACCGCAGGCAGCGCGTCGTCGACCAACTCGGCACGGCGTCCGCCATCCGTGGCTGCCTCGACCAGCCACTCTGCGATGTCGCGCATGAATCCGTTGCCGGTGCGGGCGACGAACACCCTCACCTGGCTCGGCGTCATGAAATCCTGCTTCATCTGGTCGTGTGTCCTGGGGGCGGACGTCTCCCGATGCGGTCTCGAGTCATGCGGACGACCTTGCGTGGAGCACGTCCCAGCTTGCGGGCTGCGCGCCGCAACGCACCCTTCTTGTCGGGATGGTGGCGAACATCGCGCATCATCGCGGTCAGCAACGCATGCCTGCTCATCGCTGTCGGAAACGACTCGGCCAGCGACCGCACCTCGGCGCGTCGAGCCAGGGCATCGGCGCGCAGCCGCGCGATCTCGATCTCGGCCAACTCCACCCGCCGCCGCAGCTCGGCGTTCTCTGCCTGGAGATGGGTGAGCCCTGTGAGCTCATCGTGCTCGGTGGTGTCGTCGGGGTGGCCCTGGGGAGACGAAGGCATCGTGTCAAGATAGGCCGAGCATGGAGGAGTACCGATGATGCGGCCCGCCGACCAACGGTCGATCGCCCTGCTGGTCGTGCCTCAAGGACATGGTGCGCCGACAGCGTTGGCCGACGCGGTGCAACGCTGGCACCCCGACATGGTCGTCGTCGCGGTGTGGGCGGGCGACCCCCAGCTGCACCCGCCGATCGACTCGACACTCGAATGGTGCTTCGTGCCGGACTGCGAACGTGTGCTCGCCGGCGTCGAGCCCGTCGCAGCTGCGTGGTGGATCGGGGTGAACGCCGCGAGAAACCTGCTCGCTGATGGAGCCCAGATGGTGGTGATGTTCCGTGTGGGGTCGGTCGCCGTGCTCGGACGGTTCGACGAGATCCTGGGCGACCCCGAGACGGCGACGGGCCGCCTCGTGCTGCGGGTGGAGGGACCGCTCCCCGTCGACGGTCTGTGGCCTGACGAGGACGATCTCGCGGGCGCGGGCCGGTTGTGCACGAGCGTCGCATCCCTCGGTCCGGGCGACGCACCGTTCGTGCACTGGCTGCTCGAACAGATCCCGACGGGCACCTCGATCAGACGGTTGCTGGAACAAGGAGCGCACGCGTTCGACATGACATGTGTCGCGCCGGCGGATGTCGGGGTGGGCAGCTGGCGCTGGGCCGACGGTGATCCGAGCGTGATCGACCTCGACGGCTTCGATCCCGATCAACCGTGGGTGCTCGATCCGTCGGTGCCGCGACCTGCCCGGATCCGCCTCGTCGGGAACCCGAACCGCACTGCAGCCGTCGAGGTGGCCCGAGCACAGATCGACGGTTCGGCGGCTCGGCTCGCCACGCCTGGCGGGATCGAGATCGACGAGCGGATCAGAGCGTGGATGCGCGCCGATCCCGACTCCCCGCTGCCATGGTCCGACCCGAGCGGCTTCCGCTCGTGGCTCGCCGAGCGTTGGTGGCCGGCGCAGCGGTCCGGGCGATCCGACCTCATCCGCGCGTTTCCCGGAGGAGCATCGGGAGATGCTGCGTTCGGTCGATGGTGCGAGCTCGCCGTGGTCGACGACTCGGCACCGTTGGTCCTGCCGCTGCCGGCGATGCCGATCAGCGGCCCCGACGTCTGCGTGGTCGACGAGGGTGCGCCGCGCGATGCAGCGGCGACGGGAAGCTGGTCCATCGGCGGTGCCGCGCCGCTCGACGGGGTCGACGTGGTCGGGTACTTCACCCGTCAGCTCGGACTGTCGCAGGTGGCCGTCACGATCGTCGACGCGCTCGCCGCCGCCGGCGTGCCGGCCGGCGCGCTTGCGCTCGAGGAATCCGACAGTCCGGTCGTGGCGAGTCGTGTGCCGTTGTCGGATCGGCTCGGGCACCGTTGTTCCGTGAACGTGGTGAACGCCGATCAGATGCCGGTGTTGCTGCGGGCCCACCCCGAGGTGCTCGACACCGCGGGTCCCAGGATCGGCTACTGGTTCTGGGAGGTCGAACGGATCCCATCGTGGATGCGGGGCGCGTGCAGCGGCCTCGACGAGGTGTGGGCCGCCACCCGTTTCGTCGCCGATGCGATGGCGGCGTCGCTGCCGGTGCCCGTTCGCCACGTGCCGCTCCCGATCGCCGATGTGGGTGCGCCGCCCAGGGACAGAGCCGATGTTCCATCGTTGGCCGCGTTCGGCGACCGCTTCGTGTTCCTGGTGGTGTTCGACCACTTCAGCGTCACCGAGCGCAAGAACCCGATCGGCGCGATCGAGGCGTTTCGCCGTGCGTTCGCCCCGGGCGAAGGTCCGGTGCTGGTGATCAAGTCACTCAACGGTCGTCTTCGATGGGCGAACCACGAACGCGTGGCGGCTGCCGCCGTGGGTCGACCCGACATCGTGGTGATCGACGAACACCTGGCACGCGACGAGCACCTGGGGTTGATCGCGTCGGCCGATGCTCTCGTGTCGTTGCACCGCAGCGAGGGCCTCGGGTTGCACATGGCCGAGGCGATGTGGTCGGCAACGCCCGTCATCGCGACCCGCTACTCGGGGAACCTCGACTTCATGGACGACTCGACGTCGCTGCTCATCGACGCCCGCCTGGTGCCGGTGAGCCGGACCGAAGGCGGTTACCCCGCTGATGCCAGGTGGGCCGAACCCGATCTCGATCAGGCGGCAGCGGCGATGCGCGCGCTGGTCGACGACCCCGTCCGTCGCGCGGCCCTGGGTGTCGCCGGACGAGCGCGGATGCAGCGGCAGCCCACGTTGGCCGACACCGGACGGCTGATCGCAGGCCTGCTCGGCGTCGAGATGGCAAGCTGATCGTCATGGGCGCGCTGAGCGGACTCCGAGGACAGATCGGCTGGATGCTGCGCGGGCGAGCGCGCACCGTCGGAGCGCTCGACGCGTTGTCGACCGATCTCCGCGACCTCCAGCAGCAGGTGTCCGCACTGGAGTCGGCCGTTCGCGAGGTGCAGCAGCGCCAGCACGACATGGGCGCTCACCAGCTCGACCAGCTCGACCGGCTTCGGTCGGCCGTCACCACGGCCACCGATGACCTCACGTCTCGGGTGAACGCCGCACAGGCGCTGGTGAAGGCTCACGTCGAGGCGCGGACGTGAGCGAATCCGTCGAGGATCGGCTGGCTCGCTGGGCCGACCGTGATGCGGCGGTCGGCCTCGACGCGGAGCTGCACGAGGTGCGCCAGCAGCTGGCTGCGCGCGACGGCACGATTCGTGATCTGACCGTCAGGCTCGAACAGCTGGGCAACCGGATGACCCAGCTCGAGCTCGAACGTGCCGCTCTGCAACATCAGGTCGTCGCCCTCCAGCGAGCACCGCTCGGCCGGCGCATTTATCGCACCGCCCGTGCGATCGCCGGTCGATCGGTGCGGCGCCGATGACGGCCGTCACCATCGTCGTTCCCAGCATCGGCACTCGTGGCACGGTGTTCGGCACCGAGCGGACCTTCGTGGTGGAATCGGTGAGATCGGTGTTGGCGACCGCAGGCGTCGACATCGACCTCGAGGTGATCGTGGTGGCGGGACGAGAGATGCCGGCGGCGGTGAGCGGGCAGCTGATCGAGCTCGGCGGCGGCCCCGGAGGCGCGGTTCGCTGCATCGACTTCGACGCGCCGTTCAACTTCTCGGCCACGGTGAACCTCGGTGCCGCCCACGCCCGCGGTGAGCACCTGCTGTTGCTCAACGACGACACGGAGGTGAAGAGCGTCGGTTGGTTGGACCGGATGGTCGTCGCGCTCGCCACCCCCGACGTCGGGGCCGTCGGGGCGCGTCTGCTGTTCGAAGACGGCACGTTGCAACACGCCGGTCACACGTATCGCACGTCGCTCGATCATGTCGGCTTCGGCCTGCCGGGCGACAGCGCGGGTCGCACCGGCATCCTGCGGCAACGACGCCGCGTCGCCGGCGTGACCGCGGCCTGCATGCTCACGCCGATGCGCGTGTTCGACCTCGTCGGAGGGTTCTGCACTGCCTTTCCCGGCAACTACAACGATGTCGACTACTGCATGAAGGTGCGAGCCTCGGGCCACTCGATCGTGTACGAGCCCGATGCCGTCCTGTGGCACTTCGAGTCGAAGTCGCGAGTGACCGGTATCCGGCCCGACGAGGTGGAGCTGATCCAACGACGGTGGCTGAGCGAACTGATCGACGATCCGTTCACGCCCGTGTCGCCCTGACGTACGCGCCAAGCCGCGACAAGCCGCGACGGTCAGAGCTCGATCGGCACCTGCTCGTCGAAGCGCGAGTAGGGCGTCCACAGCGTGCGGCAGCCACGAGCGAGCAGTGCTTGCGACAGCCCCCGGCCCGCGTCGTGCCAACCTCCACCGGCCAGGTGTCGCGCCTCTCGCCAGGCGGTCGAGCTGACCGCAGCGGCGGCCAGGCTCACGTGGGTGCACTCTCGTTCGATGAGCAGATCGTTGCCCGATGTGGTCTGGCCGACCGGCAGACCCTCCAACTCGTACCACCGGTAGTTCGGCACGTCCCATCCGGCGTGGTGCACTCGATCATCACGGTCGGCGATGAGCGAGCCGACGACGCCGGCGCCGGGGGAGAGGGCGAGGCCGGTGAGCGCGCCCAACCAATCCGGCGTCACGTCGATGCGCGGCACCATTCCCGGCGCCACGCTCACCATCACGTCGGCAGGGTGCAACAGCAGCGCCCGATCCAGTGCCGTGGCCAGGTGCCAGTCACCGTCCACGGGTACCAGATCCCAGGTCGGTGGCAGCACGCCGTCGAGGAGGTCGACGAGCTCTGCGGGGGCCGAAGCGGGGTGGGCGATCACCAGTCGCACGTTCGGCCGGTCGGTGGTGAGCGTCTTCAGGGTCGCCTCGATGGCCGATCGGTAGGGCCGGATCGCCGCACCCTCGAAACGCGTGGCGACGATGACGGTCACCGTCGCATCGTCGATCGCCCGGCGCACCAACCGGTAGCAGCCCGCCACCGGGCCGTGCACCACCTCGGCGTCGAGACCCAGCCGGTCGACCTGCTCCTGCACGGCCCGCCGCCCGTTGTGCACTGCGTTCGACAACGTGCCCGATGCGCGCGACACCGATGTGGCGATGTTCCGCCAGTGGTACGTGAGCACGGGCAGGTGAACGATGCGGCGGCCGGCGGCAGTGATCCGTTCCGTGGCCCGCAGGATCAGGTCGTGGTCCTGCGACCCGTCGAACCCCGTTCGGAACCCACCGACATCGGTGACCACCGAGCGGCGCAACACCGACAGGTGACACGTGTACATCGACGCCCTGAATCGTTCGGGCGACCAGTCGGGCTTCAAGAAATGTGCCGACTCGCGACCGTCGGCGAGCGTGTGCGCCTCGTCGGTGTACAGGTAGTCGATGTCGGCGCCGGCTGGATCGTCGAGCGCCGCCATCACCGTCGCGAGCCCGGACGGGACGATCGCGTCGTCGTGGTCGAGCAGTGCCACGAACTCCCCGGTGGCCATCGCCAACGCATCGTTGGAGGCGGCAACGATGCCACCGTTTGCCGGACGCCGATGCACCGTGATGCGTGCATCGCTCGCCGCTGCCTGCGCGAGCGCATCGATCACCTCGGCACGCGTGGAGCAGTCGTCGACCAAGCACCACTCCCACTCGCCGAACGACTGCGAGACAACCGACTGGACGCAGGCGAGGAACGCTCCGAGTGGAGGGTCGAACACGGGGGTGATGATCGAGACGCGAGGCGGGATGACTCGGGAATCTACTCACGGCGACGGGCTCACGGGGCGGAGCCCCGCGGGTTGGTACCGTACGCGGGTGAACGCGGCGACCTCTCCCGGCCCGTGCCGCGTGTACGTGAGCGAGCACGGCAACGTGTTCATGCGCGAGATCGCCGATCACCTGGTCGAGGCGCTCACCATGACGGGTCGGTCGGCCGAGGTGGTCATGGATCGATTGCCCGAACGGCTCGGGCCGGACGACGACCCGCTGCAGCAGCTCGTGGTGGCGCCGCACGAGTTCTTCGTGCTGTTCCCCGCCGGTGAGATCGACCGAGCGCTCGCGGCCGACCATGCGGTGTGCATCAACACCGAACAGCAGGGGACGCCGTTCTTCGACCTGGCGATGCAGTACGCCTGCCGAGGGCGCGTGGTGCTCGACATCAACACCCACTCGTTGGCCGCCATTCGCCGCCTGGGAGTGGCCGCCGTGCACCTGCCGCTCGGCTACGTGCCGTCGATGGACCGCTGGAACGACGATCGCGACCGTGCTCGCTCGATCGACATCGGATTCCTCGGGGGGCGCACACCTCGGCGCGAACAGTTCGTCGCCGGGGCAGCCGGGCAGCTCTGGGAGTGGCGTACCGATCTCCGTTTCTTCAGCTGGCACCGTCCGGCGCGGGCCGGGCACATCACGTTCACGAGCGGTGACCAGAAGTACGAACGTCTTGCCGACACCCGAATCCTGCTCAACGTGCATCGCGACACCGAGCCGTACTTCGAGTGGGCCCGCGTGGTCGAAGCCGTCGCGAACGGGTGCGTGGTCGCCACCGAGACCTCGGAGGGGATCGACCCGTTCCGCGCCGGTGAGCACCTGCTGATGTCGTCGCTCGGCGACCTCGCCGAGCAGGCGGTGGCGCTCGCCTTCGACGAGCCACGGCGCCGGCTCATGGCCGATGAGGCGTACGCGATGCTCACGACCCGGCTCCATCAGCGCGACCTGGTGGGGCGGGCCCTCGCTGCCGCGCACGATGCGATCGTCGATGTCCGTGCTGACCGACCGGCGGCCCGCCTGCCCGCGGTTGCCCGCGCCGCCGCACAACGGCACGTGCCGTCGCGCCGTCACTCGCGCACGCTGCCAGGCTCGACCCACCCGACAGCGGATCGGCAGATGCTCGACAAGACGGTGCGCGATCTGAAGCAGGCCTTTCTCGGGCAGATGCGGACCATCCGATCGATCGAGCGGTCACTCGCCGCGTTGCGCCACGGCGACCCGGATCACCTGGAGGTCACCGCCACGTCCTCGGTCGCCACCTGCGAACCGTCGGTCTCGGTGGTGATCCCGCTGTTCAACCAGGGTCACTACCTGCGCGAGGCGATCGACTCGGTGGTGGCGGCCGCACATGATCCGTCGTTGCCGGTCGAGGTGGTCATCGTCGATGACCACAGCACCGACTCGTCGCTCTCCGTCGCCCGCGACGTGCTCGCCGAACGGCCGTGGTTCCCGATCACACTCGTCGCCCGCTCCGCCAATGGTGGACTCCCTGCGGCGCGCAACACCGGCTTCGCGCACGCTCGGGCGTCGTACGTGTTCGCGCTCGACGCCGACAACCTCGTCTATCCGAACGGACTGGTCGCGCTCGCCCGTCACCTCGACGGCGCACCCGACGACGTGGTCGCCGCCTACGGTCTCCTCGAACGATTCGACGAGACAGGGGCGCTCGGTCTCACGAGCCACTTGCCGTGGGATCCCGACCTGCTGGTGCACGGTGCGTTCATCGATGCCATGGCGATGTTCCGCGCGGCCGCATGGCGGTCACTCGGCGGCTACGCCGCTGACGACGGCATCTACGGCTGGGAGGACTACGACCTGTGGCTCGCCATCGCCGAACGTCGCTGGTGTGCATCCCTGGTCACCTCGGTGGTCGGCCGGTACCGTGAGCAGCCTGGCTCGATGCGCAAGATCAGCGACATCGACATGGCCACCAACTTCGTCACCCTTCGAGAACGGCACCCCCGACTCCCATGGCCGAGCTGACCCCCGACATGCCGACACCAGACAGAGCCGACACCACCGAGCGCGAACTGCGGGCCCGCATCGCCGAGATCGAGGCGTTGCTCGATGCACGAACGCAGACGATCGTCGGGTTGGGAGCGCGACTGGCCGAACTGCAGGGTGACGCTCCGCCGGCGATGGTCGAGCGGGTGCGGGCGCTCGAGGCCGAGCTCGATCAACTGCGCGCGACGAAAGTGTTGCGCTACAGCGCGGTGCCGCGGGGCTGGTACGCCAAGCTGCGAGGAGGCATCCGTGGCTGAACCCGACGACGCCGTTCGCGTCCTGTCGGCGGTGGAGCGCGAGCAGTTGGAGACGGAGCTGTTGGAGGCGCTCGCCTTCGCTCGGGCGCAGCTCTCCCTCATTCGGGGGAGCCTCGCGACTGCGGTCGCATACACAGCGCGACCAACTTGACCACACCTGAACGGTAGATTCTCGTCCAGCGGTTCAGACGACGTCTGTTGCTGCCGATCCAGTAGCGGGCAGAGCTCTGGAGGACATGTGCGGCGTCACCGTCGGTGGAAGATGATCATTGGGTGCGCGACAGCGACCGCTGTCGTCGTGGTCGGCGTACCCGTCGTGTCTGCGCACCCCAACGTCGACCCAGCTCCCGCGATCTCGCCGGACGCCGCTCGGTCCACGAGTGGCGACTACGCGACGGATGTGTTCAGCGATCCGTGGGACTTCTCCAACGACGAAGACGTGCCGCCGATCGCCCTGGTCGGCAGTGAGAACAGCTACGGCGTCACCCGTGCGGCGAACGGCACACTCACCGTTGCGTCGGTGAACAACTCGACGATCAAGCTCGTGCGCACCTGGGGCGTCGAGCTTCCCTGGGGCCGCGACGGTCTGGTCGCCCCGGTGGACGCAAACCGCTACACGCACCTGTCGTTCTCGATGTGCCTCGATACGGCGCTGAACATGGCGGTCCACTACTGGAACACGGCAGGCGATCAGGGCTTGTTGCCGTTCTACCCCGCTGCAGGGTGCCGTGTGTACAACCTCGACCTGCGCGATACGAGTGCCAACCCCCCCGGCTATCAGACGCCGTGGGCCGGCTCGATGACCAGGGTGGAACTGCTGCGCGGCGGCTCGCCGACTGGTCAGAACCCGCTGGTGAACATCACCCTCGACTGGGTGCGCCTGCGCCGGGCCGACGCCCCGGTATCGCCGCCAGCCTCGGTTCCGATCCCCAAGGTGCTGTCACCGAACGTCGAAGGTGGCGCCGACTACGCGACCGCGAACGGCAACCCGTGGGACTTCAACGGTCCCGACGATGTCGCGCTCACCGGCGACATGACCAACGTCGCGTACGCGAGCGGCGAGATGAGCGGCACCACCATCCGCAACGACAACTTCGTGGAACTGCCGTTGCGATCGGAGACCAATCCCGATCGCTACCACCGAGCGACGGTCGAGATGTGCCTCGACGGCCCGATGGGATTCGCCAACGCACCCGGGGGCGGCATGAACGCCCGCTTTGCCTGGTTGCCCGAGAACTACCCCGCCTGGAGCGAGACCCAGGACATCGTCGTGTACCCCGGCTGTCACCGGATGACGGTCGATCTCTCCACCACCCCTGCATTGGCAGTGAACGACGAGGGCACCATCCACAAGCGGGGTTGGCGCGGCCAGCGCTTCGAGCAGCTCCGGTTCGACATCAACGAGGACCCGGGCGCTCGCAACTTCAGCCTGCGCGAGATCAAGCTCGCCGACGACGCAGCCTTCTCGGGCACGTACGACATCACCTACACCGACGTGGCCGGCGTGGGTGGTACGGCCGACATCTGGGTCACCACCAACCGGGGTGCCTTCGACGGCACGCGCATCGCCCAGAACCGTCCCGTTGCGGGTGGGGTGAACACGTTCACGTGGAACGGCACGTCGGCCACCGGCGCACCCCTGCCGAACGGCACCTACTGGGTGTACGTCACCATCCGCAACGGGGCGAACGTCGGCACCGCCTACTCGACGGGTCCGGTGCGCATCGAGAAGCCCGTGCCGTCTGCGCCGAGCTTCTTCGTGCCGGTCACCCCTGCCCGTTTGCTCGACACCCGCACTGGCGAGGGTGGCAACCTCGCTCCGCTGGGCCAACAGGTGTTCACCGAGCTCGACGTCACCGGGGTGGGTGGCGTCCCCGAGACCGGGGTGGCTGCGGTGGTGCTGAACGTGACTGCCGATCGGCCCACAGCACCGAGTTTCCTGACAGCGTGGCCGAGCGGCGAGAACCGACCGGGCGTGTCGAACCTCAACTTCGTGCCCGGTCAGACCGTCCCGAATCTCGTGACGGTGAAGGTCGGCGCCAACGGCAAGGTCAATCTGTTCAACTCCAGCGGGTGGGTCGACGTGATCGCTGACGTCGTCGGCTACTACACCACGACGCCGCCCGTCGGCGGCGGCCGGTTCACTCCGTTGGCGCCCACCCGGCTGCTCGACACGCGCACCGGCGAGGGTCGAGGCGGAGCTCCCGGCGCGGTGTCGGGCGGGCAGTCGATCGACCTGCAGGTGACCGGCGTGGGCGGGGTGCCCGCGACGGGTGTCACCGGGGTGGCCCTCAACGTCACGGTCGACGGTCCCTCGGGCACCGGCTTCGTCACCACCTGGCCGACCGGGGAAGCGCGTCCCAATGCATCGACCCACAACTTCTCGCCCGGCGTCACCGCAGCGAACCTCGTGCTCGCGAAGATCGGCTCGGGTGGGCGGGTCTCACTGTTCAACTCCACGGGGAACACGCACCTCATCGCGGATGTGATCGGCTACTTCTCCGCTGCCGGTGGAGCGTTCGTGCCGGTGAGCCCACAGCGGCTGGTCGACAGCCGAGACGGCACCGGCGGCGTCGCCGGTCAGCTCGGCCCCGAGAGCCGGGTGGCGACACCGCTGGCCACGGGTTCTCCCGTGCCGAGCAACGCGTCCGCTGTCGTGGTGAACGTCACGTCGGTGAACAGTTCGCTGCCGTCGTTCGTGACCGCATACCCCACCGGGACGAGTCGGCCCAATGCGTCGACGATGAACCCACGGCCCGGCGTGCCCGTGCCGAACCAGGCGTACCTCAAGCTCGGATCGTCGGGCAACCTCGACGTGTTCAACTTCTCTGGCAGCACCGACGTCATCATCGACGTCTTCGGCTACATCGTCTGATCCACCGCGGGAGCGGCCGTCCGACGGAGCAATGCCGCGGTGGCACCTGAGACGAGAATCGAGAACACGGTCACCCAGGTGCCCGGGCCCAGCCATCGGCTCGTGGGCTCGGCTCCGGAGAACCACCACGAGCCATCGTTTCCAACGGCGTAGCGTCGCGACGCCGACCAGAACACCGCAATGGTGCCCAGCGCGGCGACCCCCGACATGGCATAGATCGCGAAGCGGGGGAGTTGGCGTGTGATCGAACCGAGGGCGATCACGACGGCGATCGCCGCCACGGGCAGGCTGTAGCGGCCCTGCCAGATCAGCCCCACCCTGGTGTACAGGAGCGTCTCGAAGCCCACCGGCACGACGAGCAGCGCCGCAGTGAGCACGACCCATGTGCCGCGCGCCGGCTGGGGCCGACCGAGTGCCAGCACCAGCACGGCTCCACCCCACGCCAACGATGCGAGCGATGGAGCCCAGTACTCGAGCCAGCCCATCGATGCCACCAGTTCGGCGATGCTGCGCGGCAGGCCGCCGAGCGACTCGCGCCCGGCGTCGAACAACGAGCCGGCTTCCGCGGTGCGCCTGTCGTCCACCACCAACCCGCTCCAGGCGTTCCACACCAACACGCTGACAACCGCCACGGCAGGGGGTGCCCAGACGACGAGCCGCCGGCGTCGGGTCAGGTCTCGATGCGCGATCAACTCGACCGCCACGAGCAGTGCGACCGCCCACGCGACCGCGATCGGACGCATCGCGATCGCAGCTGCGAGCGGAACCGAGATCCACCAATGATCGCGTGGCGTCAGCGGACGTCGACGCCCGATGCCGGCGGCGGCGAGAGCGACGAGTGCGATCTCCAGCGAGTTGGGGTTCACCACGCCCCACAGGAACCAGCACGACGGCGTGATCAGAGCCGCACCGAGGACCCGACGTTCGTCGCGTAACCGGAGGCGAGTGACGGCGAGCGCGAGGACGAGCGACACGAGCGTGACCGAACTGAGTCGGTACGCCAGCGGGTCGTCGGAGTGCCCGAAGATGCGAGGCGGGAGCCCGACGAGTGCGTAGTACAACGGCGGGTTGGTTCCGGCGGCTGTCGCGACGGTGACGGGGCCGGTCCCGGTGGCCGTGGCACAGGAGCTCGTCGCAGTGGGATCATGGCGGTAGCAGGCCGGATCGCCGGTGCCGATGCCCGCCGGCACGGTGACCGTGCGGTACCCCGGTGGCAATCCCGCCGCCGGCGCACCGAGCAGGTCACCGTGGGCGACGGCGTGAGCACGCAGCACGTGCGCCGGTTCGTCCGGTCCGCCGTATCTGCCGATCGTCGCGGCCCAACACGTGAGCAGCAACCCGAACCCGACGAACGCCAGGGCTCCCTGCCGCAGGTGGGTGACGGCCGTCGATCGAGGCGCCGGGATCAGAGGCTCGGCGCAGTCCAACGCCCGATCACGATCGTCTCGTTGTGGGTGAACACTCGACCGAACGGGCGAGGGAACGGGAACGACGACGAACGTTCTGCGGGTACGCCGGCTGAGAGCAGGATCGCGGTGATCGCCGGCGCATCGAGGAAGGTGACGTGGGTGGCGTCGGACGCCTGCCCCTTCTGCTGTGGGCAGATCACGGCCACCTGACCGCCCGAGCGCAGGTAGGTCAGGTGCTGCTGCACCAGGGCCGTGGCCTGACCCGGGGTCATGTGTTCCAACACGTGGGCGAACAGCAACGTGTCGAACGACGCCGCCCGATCGTCGCCGCTCCCGACGAACTCGTCGGTCACGTATGCGGTGAGGCCGCGAGACCTCGCGATCTGCACCGAGTCGGCGTTGTGGTCGAGCCCGACACCGTTGCCGTCGAGGTGAGCGAGGTTGCGGCCGACGCCACAACCGATGTCGAGCACCCGCCCGAGCCCGAGCCGGCGGATGTTCCAACGGTACGGCCGCTGCGGGTCGAGCAACCTGCGCACCCCCGTGCGAGGAGCCACCGACGCGGCGAGTCGCGTCGCATAGGCAGGGCCGGTCGTGTCGACGATCGGGCGCGAATCCTCGTCCGTCACGGGACCGGGCGATCCTGCTTGTCGCGTTTGGCTGCCTTGGCGGCCTTCTTCCATTCGCGCACCTTGCCGAGCGAGGCTGTGTCGTGGATGTCGGCGACGCTTCGTGGCGTGGCGTCTCCGAACGTGCCGGCGGCGGTCTTCCAACCCTTCGGGCGAACGCCCATCCGCTTGCCGAGCAGCGCCACGAAGATCTTCGCCTTCTCGTCGCCGTAGCCGGGCAGCGTGCGGAGGCGGGTGTACAACTCGTCGCCGGTCGTCACCCCGTCCCACACACCCTCGCCGCGCCCGCCGAAGTCCTCGACGAGCACGGCACACATCTCGTGGATGCGCCGCCCCATTGAGGCCGGGAAGCGGTGGATCGCCGGCTTGTCGCAGCACACCGTGACGAACGCCTCTTGGTCCATCGACGCAATGAGCGTCGCATCGAGGTGCCCGAGGCGCGCGTGCAGCGTCGCCGGGCCGGCGAAGGCCCACTCCATCGGAACTTGCTGGTCGAGCAGCATGCCGATCAGCAGCGCCGTGCCGTCGACGTTGAGCAGGTGGTCGGCCTCGGGATCGCCCGTGATGTAGAGGGTGCCGGTCATGTGGGGCACGCTAGCCGTGGAGGCTCGTGCCTGCGGCTCTAGGGTGCCCGTCGTGATCGTCGCTGTCGTGCTGACGTACGACCCACCGCCAGGGATGCTGGAGGACTGCCTCGCGGCGTTGCGGACCGAGCGCGCCGACGACGCCGTGCAGGTGATCGTCGTCGACAACGGGGCCCGAGCGAGCCGGTTGCCCCCCGATCTGCGGGCCGGCGTCGACCTGTGCGTCTCGGGGTCCAACCTCGGCTTCGCCGGTGGGATGAACCTGGGGATCCAGCGAGCGCTCGCGCTCGGGGCCACCGCTGTCATGATCCTGAACGACGACGTGGTGGTGCAGCCCGGATGGCTCGGTCCGCTGGTTGCCGAGCTGGATGGTGAGCGGGTGGGAGCGGTGCAGCCGAAGCTGCTGTTCGCCTCGGAACCGCCCACCATCAACAGCCTCGGCGTGATGCTCGGCAACGACGGTGCCGGCACGGACGTCGGGATGCACTCCCCCGACGACCCGACCGACACGCTGCCCCGCGATCTCGCCATCTTCACCGGGGGTGCTGTGTTGCTGAGCGCGGCGTTCGTGCGGGCGACCGGCGGCTTCGACGCACGGTTCTTCCTCTACTACGAAGATGTCGATCTCGCGCTGCGGGGCGCCGAACTCGGATGGCGCTACCGCCTGGCCCCGGCCAGCCGCGTGTGCCATCGAGGCAGCGCGACGATGGCCTCGGTCGGTGACCGTGCCGTGTTCTTCCGAGAACGCAACCGTGTGTGGGTTCTGTTCCGCCACCGATCGTGGGGCGATGTGCGCCGCGGCCTCTGGTTGTCGGTCCGTCGCCTGCGCTGGGCGCCGCGTGGCCCCCACGCGTCGGCCTTGCTTCGAGGGCTGTCGGCCGCCCCGAGGCTCGTTCTTGACCGTCGCCGTCACAGGAAATCTCTCTGACACTTCAAGACTTCGTCTGATCGTCAGCCCCCGGTGGGGGTCCGCACAATCGCTCTCAAGAGATTCCCGCGAAAGGTCCGATACCTCCTTGACAACGCGAGCGGACCACGGAGCGGGACTATGGCGAGATCATGGAGGGTTGCAGGGAGCTTGGTGAGCTGCGCGCTGGCGCTGTCCACCTTCCCCGGACACGTGGCTGCGGAAGCCACGCCGGCATTCATCCCCGCAGATGCTGATTGGCTGACCACCGTCAACTACTTCCGTGACATGGCGGCACTGCCGCCCGTGAGCGACGATGCCAACCTGTCGAACGGCGCCTACAAGCACTCGTGCTACATGCTCCAGAACGACATCGCCCACGACGAGATCCCCGGCCGCCCCGGATACACCCCCGAAGGCGATCTGGCCGGCAACAACGGCAACGTCGCCGTGTCGAGCGTGGCGGGCACCAGTGCTCGTAGCCACATCGAGCTGTGGATGACGGGTCCGTTCCATGCGATCGGCGTGCTTCGCCCGAACCTGCAGCGGGTGGGTTTCGGCAAGTGCGACAACCCCTCCACCCCGAAGTGGCGTTCGGGCGCAACCCTCGATGTGCTGCGCGGACTCGGACCGTCGACACCCCGCACCCAGCCGGTGCTCTTCCCTGGGAACGGGTCCACCACCAACCTCAACAGGTTCATCGTCGAGACCCCTGATCCCCGTGCGTATTGCGGATGGAGCACCAGCGAGCCCACGGGTCTGCCGGTCATCGCCCTGATGCCCGAAGCGGTGAACGGCAGTGTGACCACGTCGGTCACCGGGCCGGGCGGCCCGTTGCAGACCTGCAGCCTGTCTCGGCTGAACACCGATGGCACGGCCCAAGCGATCCTCGCAGCCGACAACGCGATCGTGGCGATCCCTCGCAACCCACTGGTGGAAGGCACGTACACCGTCACGGTGACCAGCCAGGCCCGAACCGTCACGTGGAGCTTCACCGTCGATCCCGACGCAGCCTTCGGCACCGTGACGCCGCCGCCGACGGCGACCCCGGTCGGACCGTCGGCCGGCTTCCAGCCCGTGACGCCGGCCCGTGTCGTCGACACCCGGCAGAACCTCGGCGCCACCGGTCTCGAGGCGGGTGTCACGAAGACGTTGCAGATCAGCGGTCGCGGCGGTGTCCCCGGCGGTGCGAGCGCGGTCAGCGGCAACTTCACCATCGTCGGCCAGGTGGGCGGCGGGTACCTGACCGTTTGGAACTGCGGTGCCGTCCGGCCCGTGGTCTCCACGGTGAACTTCGGTTCTGGCGAGGTCGCCCCCAACGCAGCGACGGTGCCCCTCGACGGCAGCGGCAGGGTCTGTGTCTTCTCGACCACGGCGACCGACCTGGTGGTCGACGTGAACGGCTACTTCGGCACGTCCGGCCCGGCCAAGTTCACCCCGGTCACGCCGGTTCGCCTGCTCGACACTCGCACGGTGCCGTGCTCGACGTCGTGCCGACTCGGCGCCGGCCAAACGGTCGAGCTGCAGATCGGCGGCAGCGGCAGCGTGCCCGCCGGTGTGAGCGCGGTCACGCTGAACGTCACGAGCACCGATGCGGGCGATCTGGGCTACATCACGGTCTATGCCTGTGACGGCGAGCGCCCGGAGGTGTCGAACCTCAACCCCACCCCTGGCCGGGTGCGTCCGAATCTCGTCGTCACCCCGGTGTCGGCACAAGGCAAGGTGTGCGTGTTCACGCTCAACGACACCGACCTGGTCGTCGATCTGACCGGCTACCTCAGCTCGGGCTCACTCCGTCGGTTCACCCCATCCGACCCGTTCCGGTTCGTCGATACCCGAGATCGTGCTCGGCCGGAGATGAACAGCGGCACCGGTGGCAATCAGTTGCAGGCAGGCACCGTGATGGTGGTGCCGATCGCGGGTGTGCGTGGTGTGCCCACCGGCGCCAAGGCGGTGTCGCTCAACCTGACGGTCACCAACGCCAACGGCCCCGGGTACATCACGGCATGGCCGTGCGGTGATCGGCCGACCGTGTCGACCGCCAACTACGAGGCGAACAACGCCGTGTCGAACGGCGCGCAGCTCCCGCTGTCGGCCGATGGCTCGCTGTGCATCTTCTCCCTCCAGACCGCCCACGTCATCATCGACGTGAACGGTTGGTGGAGCTGAGCCGCCGCACCGCAGCGGCGGATGTCAGTGCTCGAAGCCGTAGGGATCGACGGCGTCGGGATCGATGCCGTAGTCGTTGATCGCCTTGGACACCACGTCGGCATCGACCTGGCCCAGACCCGCAAGGGCGTGCAGCACGGCCACCACCACGTGACCCTCGTCGATCTCGAAGAAACGGCGCAGCGCCTCGCGGGTGTCGGAGCGGCCCATGCCATCGGTGCCGAGCGGCGTGAAGTTCCGGCCCGGCAACCACCGGGATACCTGCTCGGGCACGATCTTCATGAAGTCGGTGACGGCCACGACCGGGCCAGGTGACCCGGCGAGCAGTTCGGTCACCAGCGGTGTGCGGGGCGACTGGGTGGGGTGGAGCCGGTTCCAACGCTCGACCGCGAGAGCGTTCTCGCGCAACGCCTTGTACGAGGTTGCCGACCACAGTTCGACACCGACGTCGTAACGCTCGAGCAAGGCGGCCGCCGCAGCCTGTGCAGCGACGCAGGCCGATCCGCTGAACAACAGGGTTGCCTGCTTGCCGGCACCGGGCGCAGCCGCATAGCGGTACAGGCCGCGCATGATCTGTTCCGAGAGGTCGGCGTGCTCGGGCATCGTGGGCATCGCGTAGTTCTCGTTGTACAGCGTGAGGTAGTAGAAGACGTCGGGGTCGACCTCGGTCTGGCCGTACATGCGATGCAACCCGGCCTCGACGATCGCGGCGACTTCGTAGGCGAACGCGGGGTCGTAGGCCTGCACCGGCGGAACAGTCGACGCGAGCACCAAGGAGTGACCGTCCTGGTGCTGCAGGCCCTCGCCCATGAGCGTCGTTCGACCGGCGGTGGCCCCCATGAGGAACCCGCGCGCCCGGCAGTCGGCAGCCTGCCAGATGAGATCGCCCACCCGCTGGAATCCGAACATCGAGTAGAAGGTGTAGAAGGGCACCGTCGGAAAGCCGCGGTGCGAGTACGACGTGCCTGATGCGATGAAGCTCGACATCGCGCCTGCTTCGGTGATGCCCTCTTCGAGGATCTGGCCGTTGGCAGCCTCGGCGTAGCTGAGCAGGAGGTCGTGGTCGACCGGCTCGTACTTCTGTCCCTGCGATGCGTAGATCTTCAGTTCGCGAAACAGCGAATCCATGCCGAAGGTGCGGGCCTCGTCGGGGATGATCGGCACGACGTGCCGGCCGAAGTTGTCGTCGCGGGCGAGGTTGCGCAACAGCCGGGTGAAGCCCATCGTGGTGCTGACGGCCTGGCCCCCCGAGCCCTTCTGCAGCTCGCTGAACGTGGCCGGCGTGGGCAGCGGCAGCGGCTTGGTGGGGTGCATGCGCCGCTTGGGGATGCTGCCACCGAGCGCGCGGCGACGGCCCATCATGTACTGGTACTCCACGCTGTCTTCGCGCGGACGAAAGTACGGAGGGAGATCGCCGTCGAGGGCCGACTCGGGGATCTCGTCGTGGAGGTACAGGCGGTCGCGCAGTGCGAGCAGTTGGTCCTTGTTCATCTTCTTGATCTGGTGCGTTGCGTTGCGGCCCTCGATCGCGGGGCCGAGCGTCCAGCCCTTCACGGTCTTGGCCAGGATCACCGTGGGAGCGCCAGATCCGAGGTTCTCGGTCGCGGCCTTGTACGCCGCATAGAGCTTGCGGTAGTCGTGGCCGCCGCGAGGCAGATTCACCAGGTCGTCGTCGCTGAGGTGCTGCACCATCGAGCGCAACCTCGGGTCGGGCCCGAAGAAGTTGTCGCGGATGTATGCGCCCTGCTCGCTCGTGTATCGCTGGAACTCACCGTCGACGGTGGTGTTCAGCTTGTTGAGCAGCACGCCGTCCTTGTCCTGGGCGAGCAGCGGATCCCACTTGGAACCGTGGATCACCTTGATCACGTTCCAGCCGGCGCCGCGGAACACCGCCTCGAGCTCCTGGATGATCTTGCCGTTGCCGCGCACCGGGCCATCGAGGCGCTGAAGGTTGCAGTTCACGACGAAGATCAGGTTGTCGAGCTTCTCCCTGCTGGCGAGCGACAAGGCGCCGAGGGTTTCGGGCTCGTCGCACTCGCCGTCGCCGAGGAACGCCCACACGCGACTCTGACTGGTGTCGTCGAGCTCACGGTTGAGGAGGTAGCGGTTGAAGCGAGCGTGGTACAACGCCGTGAGGGGGCCGAGGCCCATCGACACCGTGGGGAACTCCCAGAACTCGGGCATGAGCCGTGGGTGCGGGTAGCTCGACAGGCCTCGTCCGCCACGGCCGATCTCGCGACGGAAGTGGTCGAGGTCGTCTTCGGTGAGACGCCCTTCCATGAACGCACGGGCGTAGGCACCAGGAGCGGCGTGGCCCTGCATGTACACGTGGTCGCCGGCGTTGCCGTCGTCCTTGCCGCGGAAGAAGTGGTTGAAGCCGATCTCGTAGAGGCTCGCCGAGGACGCAAACGTGCTCAGGTGACCGCCGATGCCGTCTGCGGCCTTGTTGGCCCGCACCACCATCGCCGCCGCGTTCCAGCGGACGAAGGCCCGGATGCGGCGCTCGATGTACTCGTCGCCCGGGAACCACGGCTCGGACTCGCGAGGAATCGTGTTGATGTACGGCGTCGACACCGTGGCGGGAAAGCTGACCTGGCTCTCGCGGGCCCGTTCGAGCAACTTGGACAGGAGGAACCTGGCCCGGGGCTTGCCGTGCGACTCGATGACCGCGTCGAGGCTGTCGAGCCATTCGGAGGTCTCTCCCGGGTCGGAGTCGGGAAGCTGATTGACGTAGCCGTCGAAGATCATGGGCCACAGTCTCGCACGCCTACCCACGGGTAACCGTGGAGATGCCCCGCCGTCCCTACAGTGTTCGAGATGCCCGATATCGCCGATCCTCATGATTGACCTCGTCATCTACACCGACGGCGCGTGCCAGGGGAACCCCGGGCCCGGAGGCTGGGCCTGGGCGATCTCGCCCGACGGCTCGGTGCATGGCGCCGGCGGCGAGGTCCGCACCACCAATCAGCGGATGGAGGTGCAGGCGGTGCTCGAGGCGCTCCGCGCCCATGCCGACCATCCCGCGGGCACGGTCACCATCGTCAGCGACTCCACGTACGTCGTGAACTGCTTCCGCGACCGGTGGTGGGTGCGTTGGCAGCAGAACGGTTGGAAGAACTCGAAGAAGGAGCCGGTGGCCAACACCGACCTGTGGAAACCTTTGATCGAGATCGTGCAGCGCACACAGCCGTCGTTTCGTTGGGTGAAGGGCCACTCGGGCGAGCCGATGAACGACCTCGTCGACCGGCTCGCCGTCGAGGCGGCGAAGGGACCGTTCGACCAACCCCGCCCCGGATCCGCCCCCACGACCGACACCGAGCCCGCGCAGCACTCCCTGTTCTGACCGAGGCCGAGGAGTCAACGGGTTTCCCGCGGGAAATCCTCCGGGCGTCACACCCGGCGGGCATGCTCTCGGAATGGGAAAACGCACGAAGCAGCGTCGAGCTGCGGCCACCCATCGCGTCCACGCCGACGCCGCATCCCGTCCCGCCGTATCCCGACCCGCCGATCCGTTCGCCGGTTCGAACCGGTACGACCCTCGCGAGCAGATCGATCAGCTCGTGCAACAGGGGGTGCGCGCCGTCACCGGCACCTCACGCGTGGGCGACCTCCCGTCGGTCGCCGATGTCATCCATGGGCTCGAGCGCGTCGATCGTGACGATCTGATCGACGATCTGGTCGTCCGCCGGATCGGCCCGTTCGTGGCCGACGTGTGGGAGCGGGGCTGGTCGCCGCTCGACCTCGTCCACGCCGTGCACCACGAGTTCGGCCGTGGCATCGCCGGCCTCGTGGCCGACATGGTGTTGGGCGACACCACCCTCCAGCGTCCCGACAGGCCCGAAGCGTGGACCGACCAGCTCGAGGAGGTCCGCATCCGTCGCGGCCGCCGGTCCACCTCGCCCGACGACTTCGGCAAGCTGGCCGATCGGTTCCTGCTCGCCCGCTTCCTCGTCCGGTTGCCGAGCGTGGTGCCGGTCGTGATGCCTCCGTCTGCGTGGCGCACGGCCGCGGCGGCCGCCGCCAACGGTCCTCGGCGCTCGGACGAGCAGGTCGACTCGCGCATGTTGGAACGGGTGCGCGCACTGCTCGCCAAGGCCGAGTCGACCACGTTCGAGGCCGAGGCCGACGCGTTCATGGCCAAGGCGCAGGAGCTCATGGCCCGCTACGCGATCGACGCGGCGATGGTGGCGGCAGCGTCGGCGCAGTCCGGCGTGCACTCGTTGGCGGCCGGGGTGCAGGCCCGCCGGTTGCACCTCGACGATCCCTACGCCAAGGAGAAGGCACAGCTGCTCGGCGCGGTGGCGTCGGTGAACGGTGGCCGAGTGGTGTGGCACGACGGGTGGGGCTTCGCCACGGTGATGGGCTTCCCCGTCGAGCTCGATCTCGTCGAACTCACGTTCACGTCGTTGCTCGTCCAGATGTCCAAGTCGATGGCGATGGCCGGCGCAGGTGGGGGTCGTACGCGCTCGCCTGCGTTCCGCCGAGCCTTCGTGTTGAGCTTCGCCCAACGCATCCAAGAGCGGCTGGAAGCCGCACACCGTCGCGCCAGCGACGAGGCCAGTGCCCACTACGGCAGTGCACTGGTCCCTGTGCAGGCGCTTCGTCGAGCCGCGGTGCGGGAGCGGGCCGCCGAGTGGTTTCCCGACACCATCCCGATGAAGACCCGCCAGGTCGACGCCGGCGGTTGGTACGCCGGACGCGCTGCTGCCGACATCGCCCACCTCGACCCCGGCCTCGGCGAAATCCGATGAATCGGTCCATCTCCTATAATGGTCCCATGACTCTCCGGTCGGTGATGCTCCAGCTCAGGGACGACCAGATCGCCCGCTTGGATGCCCAGGCGGCCGGGATGGGTGTGTCCCGGTCGAAACTGGTCCGCGATGCCGTTGATGCGTCGCTCGATCGGCCACTGGCCGTCGACGTCGCGGCGCAGTACGCCGCCGCGTATCCGAACGGCGATGGCCCCGAGCTTCCCGCCGCCGAGGTCGACGAGTGGGGCGACCTCGACGCGTGGCACGAGGCGGCCGCTCGTTCTCGTTTCGCCGATGGGCGATCCGAGCCGGACACATGGTGAGCCGACGGCCGAACTGGGCAGAGCTGTGGTGGTGCGAGCTCCCGAGTGCTGGGCGGCGCCCGGTGTTGGTGCTCACCCGGCCCGAGGCGGTCGAACGGCTGCCTCGACTCCTGGTGGCACCGGCCACCACGCGAGTCCGCGGTCTGCCGTCGGAGGTGCCGCTCGATGAAGCCGACGGTGCTCCCAGACCGTGTGTCCTCGACCTCGACACGCCCGAACTCGTGCCACGGTCGACCTTGGTCGAGTTCATCGCTCCGCTCCCGGCATATCGATGGCACGACGTCTGCGTCGCGCTCGAACGTGCGGTCAACTGCTGAAAAGGCGTTTCGACAGCCCTTGGTCGAGGGTCACCTAGGGTGCCCCACGGAGGCATCACATGTTGTCAGCGGCGTTGCAGGATCTGCTCTGGAGGAGGAAGCGGTTCGTCATCGCGCTCACGGCCACGTCGCTCGTGTTCTCGATGACGCTGGTGATGTCGGGCCTGGCGGCCGCGTTCCCGAACGAGATCAACCGGTTGCTCGATCGCCTGGGCGGCGACCTGTACTACGCCAAGGCCGGGGCGAACGGTCCGTTCTCCGCGGGCGGGGTCGTGGCCGGCGACGCTGGACCCGATCGCTCGGCTGGGGTGCTCTACTCGGTCGCGACCGTCGTGCTCGACGGCGAGCTGAAACAGGTGTCGGTGTTCGGGGTCGACCCGGCCGGCACGGCCAACCCCGATGTGTCGAGCGGCCGTCCGCTGGCGGCATCCGGAGAACTGGTGGTCGCGTCGTCGCTGGGGAAGGGGCCGGGCGACACGATCGTCCTCGGCTCGATCACCCTGGACGTGGTGGGGGTGATCGACGACCTCACCCTCTTCGGTGGCCAGGGCACGGTGTTCCTCCCGCTCGCCGATGCCCAGGTGCTGGTCGCCGACGGGCAGGACGTGGCGTCGTTCTTCGTGGGCCCGGCCACCGATGTGCCGACGACCTCGTTGGCCGTGTTCGATCGGGCGACGGCGAAGGACGACCTGCTGCGCCCGCTCGAGGGTGCGACCGGCTCGATCGCGTTCATCGGGATCCTGTTGTGGATCGTTGCGGCCTGCATCATCGGGTCGGTCGTGTTCCTCTCGGCGTTGGAACGAACCCGCGACTTCGCCGTGTTCAAGGCCACCGGCGCATCCACGGTCTCCATCGGCGTCGGCCTGATCGCCCAGGCTGTGGTGATCGCGGTGTTCGCCTCGCTGGTGGCGGTGGTGCTGTCGATGGTCCTGGCACCCGTGTTCCCGATGCCGGTCGAGATCCCGACATCGGCGATGGTGCTGTTGCCGGTGCTGGCCGTGGTGGCCGGTGTGCTGTCGAGCCTCATCGGGCTCCGACGGGCGGTCAGCGTGCCTCCCGCGCTCGCCTTCGGAGCAGCAGCATGAACGCCGCCGTTGCGGTCCAGTTGAGCGATGTGGTCGTCAGCTACACCAAGGGCGACACCGTGGTCACCCCGATCGACCACCTCGACCTCGACATCGAACGAGGCTCGCTGGTGCTGCTGTTGGGCCCGTCCGGCTGTGGGAAGACCACCCTGTTGTCGTGCATGGCCGGAATCCTGCGGCCCACCAGCGGCACGGTCGTCGTCGATGGCATCGACGTCACGGCGATCGACGACCGGCGCCTCACCGAGTACCGCCGCAACACCGTCGGCATCGTGTTCCAGGCGTTCAACCTCATCCCGTCGCTCACTGCGCTCGACAACGTCGCTGTCGTGATGCGCTCGGCTGGTCGCCGCGCGCCCGAAGCCAGGCGCATCGCGACCGAGCTGCTCGAATCGGTCGGCTTGGGCGAGCGGTTGCGTCATCGCCCTGGCGACCTGTCGGGCGGCCAGCAACAGCGCGTCGCGATCGCCCGATCGTTGGTGCTCGATCCTCCGGTGATCCTGGCCGACGAACCGACCGCCAACCTCGACCACGTGCAGGTCGAGTCGGTGTTGCGCATCCTGCGCAGCCTGACCAGTCGGGGGCGCACGGTCGTGGTGTCGACCCACGACCACCGCCTGCTCGCGCTGGCCGATCGCGTGGTCGACCTCGGTGGGGGTTCGCTCGGGCCGACGCCCGATCAGCATCGCCAGGCGGCGACCACCTCGTTCGACCTGACCGAGGGTGAGGTGTTGTTCCGCGAGGGTTCGGCAGGGGACTTGATCTTCGAGGTCCAGTCCGGCGAGATCGAGATCACCCGCCGATTCGACGACGTCGATGCGGGCGAGGCGACGCTCGCGCCGGTCGCGATCGTGGGTCCCGGAGACTGCTTCGGCGAGATGGCCCCGCTGTTCGGGCTGCCCCGTTCCGCCACGGCGCGCGCCGTCGGACCAGCGGTGGTGATCGGCCGGACCGTCGAGGAGTTCCGCGCCGTCCACGGCCCCGAACGACTGAAGCAGCTCGTGGGTCGCACGACCACCGCCGCTCGCGAGCGGTAAGTCGGGTCAGCGGCGATGGCCGATGACACCGCGCGAGCGGAGGTCGGCAATCGTGTCCGCGCTTCGGCCGAGCTCGCCGAGCACTTCGTCGGTGTGCTCGTCGAGCTTCGGCGCGTGACGGCCGAGTGACGTCGGCGTGGCCGAGTAGCGCGCCGGTGGTCGCGGTTCGCGCACGGTGCCCAGCCACGGGCGCTGGTGCTCGACGAGGATGCCGTTGTGCTGCACCTGCGGGTCGAGATGGACCCGGTCGAGCGGGTTGACCACGGCGCACGGCACGTCCTGCTCGTGCAGTCTGGCGACCAGGTCGGCCCCGGTGTGCTTGGCCACCTCGACGGTGATCAGGTCGCTGAGCTCGTCGGCATTGGTCTCGCGTGCGTCCATCGTGGCGAAGCGCTCGTCGGTGAGCCACTCGGTCGTGCCGAGCGCGGCGCACACGCCAGGGAACTGTGAGTTCGACATGCCCATCAACGCCAGATGACCGTCGAGCGTGCGGCGAACCAGGTAGTTGTCGGCCATGTGCGGCCCCGGCGTGAAGTTGCCCTCGTCGAGCAGCGTGTGCTGCATCATCCCGTCCGGCCAGAAGAACGCCAGCGCGACGTCGATCATCGAGATGCGAACGTGTTGACCCCCGTGGCCGCGCAGGCGGGCGATCACTGCTGCCATCACGCTCTGGGCGGCGGTGTACGCGGTGACCTTGTCGATCACGACGTTGCGGATCAGCGACGGATCACCCGACGAGTCGGCCTGCAGCGCGGCCATGCCCGACAGGGCCTGGATCACGTAGTCATAGCTCTTCTGATCGATGTACGGGCCGGTGTCACCGAACCCGCTCACCGACACGTAGATCAGATCGGGACGAACCTCGCGCAACGACGGCTCGTCGATGCCGAGCCGCTCGACGACACCGGGCCGGAAGTTCTGGATGAACACGTCGGACCGGGCGATGAGATCGCGGAACACCTCGACCGCCTCGGCCTGTTGCAGGTCGAGCACCACCGATCGCTTGCCGCGGTTCACGTTCGCCCAGAAGGCCCCGATGCCACCGACCCGGTGCCCCATGTAGCGCATCCGGTCGCCGCCCTTCGGCGACTCGATCTTGATCACCTCGGCGCCGAGATCTGCCAGCACCGTTCCGGCAAGGGGACCCGCGACCATCTGGCACGCCTCGACGACCGTGAACCCATCCATCGGACCTGGCATGGCACGACCGTAGTTCGGTCGATTCGGGATGTCCGGGTTGGGCACGACCGCGGGGGCTGGCCTATCGTCGCCGCTCATGGACATCAACGGTGCAAGCGCGATCGTCACGGGTGGGGCCTCCGGTATCGGTGCCGCCACCGCACGCCTCCTGGCTGCCAAGGGCGCCAAGGTCGTGATCGCCGATCTGCAGGAAGACAAGGGTCGTGAGCTGGCCGACGAGATCGGCGGCGCGTTCTGCAAGGTCGACGTCACCAACACCGACGACATCATCAACGCGGTCGAGATGGCGAAGAGCATGGGCCCCGTGCGCGTGCTCGTGAACTCGGCCGGCATCGGTTGGGCTCAGCGCACGGTGGGCAAGGACGGCCAGTACGAGTCGGCTGCGAACCTCGACGCGTTCAAGAAGGTCGTGGCGATCAACCTGATCGGCACGTTCGATTGCACCCGCATCGCGGCCACTGCGATGAGCACCAGCGAGCCGTTGGAGTACGGCGAGCGTGGCGCGATCGTGAACATTGCGTCGGTCGCGGCGTTCGACGGCCAGATCGGCCAGGCCTCGTATTCGGCATCGAAGGGCGGCGTCGTGGGAATGACGCTGCCGATCGCTCGCGACCTCGCAGCCGTCGGCGTGCGCGTCAACACCGTGGCACCCGGCCTGATCGACACCCCGATCTACGGTCAGGGCGAAGGCAGCGAGGCGTTCAAGCAGAACCTGCAGAAGGGCGTGCTCTTCCCCCAGCGGCTCGGCTTCCAGGACGAGCTCGCGTCGATGGTCCTCGAGTGCATCACCAACAGCTACATGAACGCCGAGACGATCCGCGTCGACGGCGGCATCCGGATGCAGCCGAAGTGAGCAGCTGCACCGAAGAACACGTCCACCACTGAGGTGGCGCCTCAGGTGGTGTAGTCGGCGTTGATGCGCACGTAGCCGTCGGTGAGGTCGCAGCCCCAGACGGTCGCCTCGCAATCGCCCACCTGAAGCGACACGTGGATGCGCACCTCGTCGCCGCGCATGTAGGCAGCGAGCGCCTCGAGACCGCTGTCGTCGACCGGGGCCGGGTACACCTCCTGGTCGCCGAAGCGGATGACGACGGCCGACTGGTCGACCTCGTCGTCGCCGGTCGACTTGCCGACGGCCATCGCGACGCGACCCCAGTTCGGGTCGGCGCCGTGGACGGCGGTCTTCACCAACGGTGAGTTGACGATCGCCTTCGCGACCCGCTTGGCCTGGATCGGGTCGGCAGCTCGGTCGACGTGCACCTCGATGAGCGTCTCGGCGCCCTCGCCGTCGCGTGCGACCTGCTTGGTGAGCGACAGCGCGACCTCGTACATCGCCGCCGAGAGCGCGGTGAGGTCGACGGGACCGGCGGCGCCGCTGGCGAGCACGATCGCGGTGTCGCTCGTGGAGGTGTCGGTGTCGACCGACACGCAGTTGAACGTGTGCCCGATGACGCTCCGGAACATCGGATCGAGCGACTGGGCCTCGATCTCAGCATCGGTGAACAGCAGGGTGATCAGCGTGGCCATGTCGGGCTCGATCATCCCGACGCCCTTCGCCACTCCGACGACGCGTGCATCGGAACCGGCCACCTTCGCCTCGGCGGTCTTCATCACGGTGTCGGTGGTCATGATGCCCGTGGCGACGGTGCGGGCGTCGGTGCCCGTCGGCGAAGCCGGCAGCGCAGCGAGCCCGGCGCGCACTCGGTCCATCGGGTACTGGCGACCGATCACACCGGTGGAGGCGATCAGCACGTCGTCGGCGGCGAGCCCGAGCCGGCTGGCCACGCCTGCGGTGATCTCCTCGGCGTTCGCCAAGCCCTGCGGTCCGGTCGCCACGTTCGCGTTCTTCGAGATCACCACGACCGCTTGCGCTCGGTGATCGGCGACGTGACGCCGACTGACGAGCACGCTCGGGCCGGCGTAGCTGCTGCGCGTGAAGAGCCCGCTGGCACTGCACGGCGAGTCGGCGACGACGACGACGAAGTCGTCGGAGTCGTCCTTGATGCCGATGTTGGCGACGTGGCAGCGGAACCCTGCGGGCAGGGACATCGGGGCGGCCCGGTCGGCCGCGGTGGCGGGCGAGCTCACTGCTGCTGTTCCTGGTGCTCGATCAGACCGCGGCGGATCTTCTCGAACGCTGTGGCGAGGGCCGCCACCTCCGCCGGCGTCATCCGGTCGATGAAGTGCTTGCGCACGCCGTCGACGTGGTGCGGTGCGGCCTCGACGAGCAGGTCGTAGCCGGCGTCGGTGAGGACGGCGAGCATCACCCGCCGGTCGTCGTTCGACGGTTCCCGGCTCACGAGCCCGCTGCGCACGAGCCCGTCGAGGCGGCGGGTGAGTCCGCTGGGTGAGAGGCGCAGCTCGCCGGCGAGGTCGCACATCCGCTGACGCCGTTCGGGTCGTTCGGACAGGCGCACCAACACCTCGTAGTCGCCCATCGTGAGCCCGAAGGGGGTCACGTCCTCCTCGAGGACGTGTTGCAGGGCGTTGGTGCTGTCGATGAAGTTGCGCCACGCCTTCGCCTCCAACGGGTCGAGCCAGCGCGTGGCGGTGGTCGCAGGGCGTCGTTCTGGTGCCATGACCTGCACGATAACCGTTGTTGTCGGCAAAGGTTGCGATCGCAAGAGATTGCTCCTACAATAATTGTCATCGCAAGCAATCCCGATGCGATGATCGCATCGGCCCACCCCGAGGAGCACCACCCCATGTCCACCACCTCTGCACCCACCGGTCTCGCCTCCCTCACCGCCGGCACCTGGAACGTCGACGCCAGCCACTCCAACGTCGGCTTCGTCGCCCGTCACCTCATGGTCACCAAGGTCCGCGGCTCGTTCGGCAGCTTCGATGGTGCCATCACCGTCGGCGAGGATCCGCTGCAGTCGAAGGTCGAGGCCTCCGTCGAGGCCGCCTCGATCGACAGCGCCGACGAGGGCCGTGACGGCCACCTGAAGTCGGGCGACTTCTTCGACGTCGAGAACCACCCCACCTGGACCCTCGTCAGCACGAGCATCGTTGCCAAGGGCGGCACCCACTACACGCTGAACGCCGACCTCACGATCAAGGGCGTCACCAAGGCCGTCGCCTTCGATCTCGAGTTCGACGGTGTGGCCACCGATCCGTGGGGCAACACCAAGGCGGGGTTCACCGCCGAGACAGAGATCAGTCGCAAGGAGTTCGGCCTCGAGTGGAACGTCGCCCTCGAAACAGGTGGCGTACTGGTCGGCGACAAGGTGAAGATCCAACTCGACATCCAGGCCGTGAAGGCCTGAGTCTCCGTCACGCTGCCCGTCACGCCTGACACGCTCGGGCATCACTTCCACTCCCCAGGAGGGACACCGCCATGATCCGTCGACTCAACCACGCCGTGCTCTACGTCCGTGACGCCACCGCGTCGGCTCAGTTCTACACCGAGGTGTTGGGCTTCCAGGCTGTCACCTCGATGGGTGATCAAGCGGTGTTCCTCCGGGCCGAGGGCTCGACCAACGATCACGATCTGGCGGTGATGACGGTTGGCGAGCGTCCCACGCCGCCCCGCAGCGTCGGGCTCTACCACCTGGCCTGGCAGGTGCACACGATCGAGGAGCTCGCCGCGCTGCGGGTGAAGCTGCTCGCAGTCGATTCGCTCATCGGTGAGAGCGATCACGGCGTGAGCAAGAGCCTGTATGCGAAGGACGGCGACGGCATCGAGTTCGAGATCATGTGGGCGGTGCCGAAGGCCGACTGGCCGACCGACCTGCTCACCACGCGTCTCGACCTCGAAGGTGCGCTCGCCCGCTGGGCCGGCGTCGACACCGCCGATCAGTGATCGGCAGACGAAGCGGTGGCGACAGCCACCGCCTCGGCGCATCGACGACCGCTGAACAGCGCCCCCTGGATCGATGCCGTGTCGCGGTGGTCACCGCACACGAACAGACCGTCCTCGAGTGCGACCCGCTGACGAGGGTGGAACGGCGGCGATTGATCCGGTTGCCCGTGAGCGATCCGATACGTGCGCAGATGCCGCCACGAATCGACCTGTTCGCCCCACCAGCCGCGCAGCTGCTGACGGGCGGCTGATTCCAGATCGATGCCGTCGGCCGGCAGCGGGATGGCCGCGGCGATCAGATGCCGACCCGTCGGCGCGTACGACGGTGCCACGTTGCTCATCACCGCCACATTGCGGACCGGTCCGGTGTCACAGCCGTCGAGCACGACGTACTTCCGGGACGTCGGCGCGATGGGTGCGTCGAAGTAGACGCATGCGACGTGCTTCGAGCCCACCGTCGGCAAGCCGAGCAGCCGAGCTGCGGCCGGACCTTCCGTCGCCACGACCACGGCACGGCCGGCGACGGCCTCGCCCGATGCCAGCCGCACGGCTCGACCGTCGACGTTCGTCTCCACTGCGGCGGCCGACGTGTGCAGACGCACGGTGCCCGGGGCGAGGTCGGCCGCGATCTGCGCGGAGATCGCCCCCATGCCCGCGGCGGGCACCGCGGAGTCGCCGTCGGACAGCATCCGGAAGATCACGTCGAACATCCGCGACGAGCTGCTGAGTGACGGGTCGAGCTGGATACCGCCGAACAGCGGCCGGAAGAATCGATCGATCATCCTCGGCGAGAAGCCGGCCGCCTGCAGATGCGCGAGCGTCGACTCGTCGGTGCCGCGCAGCAGGCGAGCTGGGTCGGTGCGACGCACGCGACGCCGGAGAGCCAGCAGGCGAACCTTGTCGAGCGGCGACCCGATCGGCGCCAGCCCGGTGGACAACAGCGTGGAGGGCTGGCGCATCGGATCGCCGACGACGTGGAACCTCGACCCGATGCGCACCTCGGCGCCCGGGTCGAACGGCTGCAGGGCGAGCGCCGGCAGGTCGAGCTGCCGACGCGCCTCCGGGTAGGCGGTGAGCAACACCTGGAAGCCTCGATCGAGCGTGAACCCGTCGACGTGGTCCGAGCGCACCCGACCGCCGACGCCATCGGATGCCTCGACCACGGTGACGGTCCGTCCAGCCCGTTGGAGGTGTCGGGCGAGGCACAGGCCGGCGAGGCCGGCACCGACCACGACCACGTCGGCGGTGATCGCGGGGGTGCTCATCGTGCGAGCAAGGCTCGCAGCGCCACCTCGAGGCTGGCGTGTTCGAAGGCGTACCCCGAGGCGCCGAGCCTGGCCGGCAGGACGCGCTGACCGGTGAACAGCAGAGCGTCGGCGAGCTCGCGGCCCAACAACAGCTTCGGGCCGAACGACGGGATCGGCAGCACGGTCGGCCGCTTCAGCACCTTGCCGAGCACCTCGG
>JANNQK010000243.1:0-39767 GCA_031400715.1 Actinomycetes bacterium
CCAGTGAGCCACCGCGCGCTGATTCCTTCGACGGCGGCAGACATGCGTATGCCGGTCTCGTCGGGATCGAGGGAGGTGTCGATCGATCCGTCGGCGTGTCCTTCTCGGACCAGATCGGCGATGTCGTCGACCCATCGTTGCGTCAGCGACGTCAGCATCGGTCGCAGTTCGACATCGAAGATCGCCGAGTCGCGGAGCTCACCCCAGGCGGCCGAGTTCGTGCGCACCGAGTCGTCATCTTGGATCTCGTCGGTGAGGAGGGCAACGAGGGCATCGCGCCCATTGGCTGTCTGACGGCCGCGTTCCGTGTAGGCGTTCGCTTGCGCACCGATGTGTTCGAGAGCCGACTGCAGCAGTGTCGAGCGGTCACCGAAGTGGTGATAGATCAACGCCGTGGACACGCCGGCCCGCTTGGCGACCATCTCGACACGCAGGCCCCGGGTGCCGGTTCGGGCGATCTCCTCCACGGCAGCGACAAGGAGCGCCGTTCGTCGATCGTTCGACGTCCCGGCGCTCGTCTTGTTGATCGCGGCACCGTTCATCGGCCGGGGAGCTCGACACCGATCGGGATCTGCTGGGTGATGCAGTGCGGCCCGCCGCCGCCGAACGCGAGCGTCTCGCCCGGTACGCCCACGACGACACGTTCGGGATGCGCCGCCCGCAACCGGTCGAGTGCCGGACCGTCGGCGTCGTCACCCCCGACGGGGACGATGACCGCACCGTTCGCGAGGTAGTGGTTGGCGTACGACACCGTGGCCGCCGGGCCGGGGTCGAGGGTGACGATCTCGAAGTCGCGCCCGGCGGCGTCGACGGACGCCTGGAGCACAGCGAGGTTCGCCTGCCCGCGCAAGTACTCCGGTGACGAGTCATCCGAGACCGCCTCGAGCAGCACGCGGCCCGGCGCGACGTACTGCAGGACGCCATCGACGTGGCCGTCGGTGCCCGCCGGACCGGTGTCGAGGCTGTGGCCGAACGGCAGCCAGATGACGGTCGTCGCACCGAGGAAGTCGCACAGGCCCTGCTCGAGCTGGTGCTTGTCCAGGTGCGGGTTGCGGTTCGGGTTGAGCAGGCATTGTTCGGTGGTGATGACGGTGCCGGCGCCATCGACGAAGAACGAACCACCTTCGAGGACGAACGGCGCCTCGAAGAACGGCAGTTCGAGGACGTCGGCCAACCGGCGGGACAGGCGAGCGTCGTCGTCGTGCGGGTGCCATCGGTTGCCCCAGGCGTTGAAGCCGAAGCCGACGACGGCGATGTCGCCGGCAGCGTTGCGTACGAACGCCGGGCCGCTGTCGCGCGCCCACGAGTCGTTGATCGGGATCTCGAGCGGTGTCACCCCATCGCCACAATGGTCGATGACCTCGCCCGCGTGGCCGGGGCTGCAGACCATCAACACGGGTTCGAAGGCTGTGATCGCATCGGCGACCGCGGCAGAGTCACGTTTGGCCTCGGCCAACCGATCTCCCCACAGCTCGGCCCTCGATGGCCATGCCATCAGGCAGCCGGCGTGCGGCTCCCACTCGGCCGGCATCGCGAAGCCATCTGCGGACGGGGTTGTTGTTCGCGTTCCGGGCATCGGGGTATCCTGACACCGACTGAAATTTCAGTCAAGCCGCGCCACCCATGCACCCCACCGGGCCGATCCGGCCCGAGTCAGGCGCTCCACATGAACGTGAGCTCGTGTTTGTTGTGGTGGAGGTGCAGTACATGGGCGCCGGGGATGGCGGCGAACTCACGCACGATGTCGTGATCGGTGAGGCCCTGGAACTTGATCGTGCAGAGCATGTTCCGTGCAGCACCAGCATCGATCCAACGCTGCACCAGACCCAACAGTCGCTGCGGGTAACAGATGATGTCGCTGCACAACCAGTCCACCGGTGCCTGATCGCGAGGGTCGAGCGCGAACGCCGAGCCCTCGTGCCAGCGCACGTTCGCTATCCGCGCGACATCGTCGGACAACGGTGCTTTGTCGACGGCCACCACCGACGCGCCCGTCAGGGCGAGCACCCAGGTCCACCCACCGGGGCTCGCACCGAGATCGAGACACGTGTCCTCCGGCGTCGGCCAACAGCGCAACCGCACGAACGCCTCGTACAGCTTCAGGTAGGCCCGACTCGGCGGACCCTCACGATCCTCCACCAGACGGGCTTCGCCCGACGGGAACGGGCTCGAGCAACGCGTTGCCGCCAGCACCAGATCGGGCTCGAGCAACGTGAACGACCCGAGCGGCGCATCGGGCACCACGTCACCGATCTGGATCGGCTTGGCCGACACGTGCGGCAACTTCTCCGCGATCAACTTCGCCCGACCACCGTGCACCGGGGCGTACATCGCCCAGTTGCGCTGACGATCACGCAACTCCTTGGCCGCGTGACCGATGGACGTGACCTTGATCTCCTCCACGTCGTGCCACACGTTCGCGGCCCACGCCGACTCGATCGGCGCATCGGTGCTCAACACCAACCGCCCGTGCGGACGACGCGCCAGGCGCACACCCGCCCCCGTCAGCTCGTCGCGCAACTCGTGCTCGAGGTCGGCCGCAGCGAGGTAGCCGGTGAGCGTCACCCCGCCATCCTGACCGACGTTCGGCCCTGTCACTCACCCGCCCCCAGCTGTTGGGACTGTCCGGTGGAGGTCGAGAGGCGGAACGGTTCGTTTCGTCGGTACGTCGCGCGGCGCCACAGCCACTCGGCCGGGCCGAACCGGAAGCGGTCGAGCCACGGCTTCGACCATGCCAACTGCACAGCCCAGACGATGACGACGAAGGCCAGGATGTCGGTACGACCGAGGCTGTCGGGATTGCTGAACGAGCGGAGGACGACGATGCCGAGCAGCGTCTGCTTGAGGTAGTTGGTCAACGCCATCCGACCGGCGGCCCGCACCCGGATGTGCGCACTGGTCGTCGGGCGTCGATTCCAGAGTGTGATCAGCCCGACCCGTGTGAAGAAGTCGTCGATGAGGAAGTAGCCGACCGGATTCGACATCGGCGAGCCGTCGGTCAGCCAGTAGTCGCCCAGCCCGGCGCCGTCACTCGGCACTCGCGTCTGCACGATCGTGGCGAGTGCAGCCGACCACAGCACGAGTCCGGATCCGGCGACGAGCAGGCGGCGCGGCCGCACATGGCGCATCCACACGAGGAACGGGGCACACACGGCGTACACGATCAGCACGTCGCCTTCCCAGATCAGGCCGTGGAGGAAGCCGATGAGCAAGAGCAAGGCGTTGTACCGGCTGTTCGTCACGAAAGAGGAGATCGTCCTGTGGGACGAACACGACCTCGCGATCGATCGAGCACTCGATGAGCAGCTGCGTCGCCAGCCTCCGCTCGAGGCGATGCGCGCCGCGTTCGTGGAAACCCTCGGTGGGCGCTACGACGACGATCTCGAGTTCCAACTCGGCAGGGTGCAGTACATCTATGCGACGGATCGTCTGCATGCCGCTGCGCTCCAGGCGGATCTGCGCCACCGCACGGAACTCACCGACGGCCTGCGTCATTTCTTGAGCAAGCGGAACCGGCATGCTGCGCCGATCCTGGCCGGAGCAGCGCTCCTCGCCGTCGATGTCGCGATCGAGCGATGGCAGGCAGACGCTGCGAAGCGCACGTTGGGCGCCTACGTGAACGATGCGTGCGACTCGCTCGCGGCGCTTGCTTCGATCAACTGATCCGGCGAGCGGTTCGCCGGCGCGTGGATCAGAAGCCGGACCGGGGTAGTTCTCCGGCCGCCTCGCGGGGGTGGCGCGCGAGCAACTGTTCGGCCCAGCCGTCTCGGCCGGTGGAGCGCAACCGTTCGACGTACTCGAGCAAACGGCCGCGTACATGCCATGGCCCACCTTCGGCGAGCACGACGTCGAGCGGATCGACGCCGCTGCTCGATCGTGCCAGCGCATCGCGTCGCCACGAAGACAGCAGGTCGTCGGCGTCGCGGCAGACATCCGGACGCTCCTCGGCGCAGTCGTGCTGCTCGTGCGGATCCGCAACAACATCGAACAGCAACTCGTCGTCGAGACCGTGGAAACCATCGTGGTACGTGCGCAGGTACAGCCAGTCGCCCATTCGCACGGCGCGCTGTGACGTCCACGCGCCGTGCGACAGCACGAGGTGATCACGACCAACAGGTTCGACGCCGGAGCGAAGCTCGTCAGCGAACGACGCGCCGTCCCAGCCGGAGGGTGGCGTGACGCCGGCGAGCTGGACGAGTGTCGCCGCGACATCGAGTTGGTAGTGGAGCCCTGCGGCAACCCGCCCACCTTCTGCTCCGGCGATCCCGGGCCAATGCACGATCATCGGTACGTGCGAGGTGTGCTCGTCGGCGAAGTGATGGTCGCAGTACGTGCCCAGTTCGCCCAGGGTCTCGCCGTGGTCGGAGGAGATCATGATCGCGGTGTCATCGAGCACCCCCGCGTCGGCGAGCGCGTTCAACCATTGCCCCACGTGGTCGTCCGCGTAGTGGATGCCGGTGTCGTAGCCGTCGAACATCTTGCGCACCTCGGCCATGTCGGTGGCTGCGAGCGGTTGGCGTTGGAAACGTGCGGGGCGGGGCGCAAAGCCGATCATCTCCTGCGCCGAGTGCGGACCCGGGAGCGACCAGTGGCGGTGGCGGATCTCCTCGGTGTACCACGACGGGATCGGGTCGTCGGCGAACGGGTCGCCGTAGGCGGCGGGGGAGCGGTACGGGGTGTGCGGATCCCACAGGTGCACGTGGCAGTACCAATCGTCGCGTCGGGCGTTGCGGTCGAACCACCCGAGCACTTCGGAGCTGACGACGTCGGCGGTCTCCATGCCGCCGAGCCCGACGTTGATGTTCTCGCTGAACCCGGCCAGCCAGTGATATGCCGAGTGACGCTCGGCGAAGGTGGAGATCGTGGTCGTCGTCATCCCGGCGTTGCGGAACTGGCGCGCCCACGACGTCATCGCCAACCGTGACCAGAAACCGCGGGTGCTGCCTTCCGGGGTCAGCTCGGCGGCCGAGCCTCCGTGGCCAACGATGCCGTTGCGAATACCGAACTGGCCCGACGTCAGCGCAGATCGCGATGGCAGACATGGTGTGTCCGAGGCGTAGACGCGATCGAAGCGCACGCCGCGTTCAGCGACCGCATCGATGTTCGGCGAGGTGGCGCGGTGATAGCCGTAGCAGCCCAGATGATCGGGACGCAGGGTGTCGATGTCGATGTGGAGCAGCCGCACCTGGTCCTCTCGTTCCGTCGGATGCCTGCAAGTCCACCCTGTCTAGTGTCTGGCGATGGCCACGAGCGCTTCCGACGTCGAGCTGCATCCGTGGAACACCGGGTTCTGGCTGCTCCGCCCCTCGCCTGAGCGGGTGCGGACAGGGTCAGCAGGCCGACGAGCAGCGGCCGAGCAGTCGCAGCAGCCGATCGGGGTACGAGGTGTAGATGCCGTCGACTCCCAACTCGATCAGGTGGCGCATGTCGTCTTCGTCGTTCACCACCCACGTCAGGATCGCCACGCCGTGATCGTGGGCCCACGCGAGCGACTCCGCATCGACCAGCTCGCGACCGTCGATGCGGAACGGAGGCTGGTCGACGGTGACCGCCGGGACGAAGTCGGTGGCGCCGGCTTCGCGTGCGTCGCGAGATGCGTAGACGTCGCTCATGATCGCGCTCGTGCGCACGTTCGGACACGACGCACGGAACTCGATGATCTGGGGATCGCTGTTCGACCCGACGAACACGTCGTCGAGTCGCCCATGGCCGCGCAAGAGGTCGCACACCGGTGGCACCATGGCGAGCGATTCGTCCTTCAGATCGAGCGACAGCAACGTGGTCGGGAACCGGTCGAGGATCGACTCGAGGGTGGGGATCGTGACGCCTGTGCCGCGGTACGGGTGCCCGTTGTCGTCGTCCGGCGAGAAGTTCCACCCGGCGTCGAGTGTGGCGAGCTCGGAGTAGATCATGTCGTTCACCGCGCCGGCCGCTCCCGTGACCCGATCGACGGTCGAGTCGTGGAAGGCGATCACCACCCCATCGGCGCTGATCCGCAGGTCGACGTCGACCACGTCGGCACCCATGGCCATCGTCTGGTCGAACGCGAGCATGGTGTTCTCCGGGAAGAGGCCGTCGCCTCCACCGTGGGGGATCACGAGCGTGCGCCCCGTGCGGAACGGGTTCGTGCCGTCGACGACCTGGCGCGGAGGAATCGGTGCCTGGGCCACGGTGGTGTCGCTGCGACGCAGCATCCATGCGGACGCCGCCAACGCGACCGTCGCCGCGATCGCACCCGCGATCACCCACGGCCGTCGCCTCGCACATCGCACGTTCACCCCCCAACTCCTCGGTTCATTGAACGCAGGCTATGTCGGTCTCAGCTGTGGACTCCAGCTGTGGACTCCAGCTGTCGAGTTCCAGCTGGGAAGATCGAAACGATCGCGAAACTCTTGCCTTCGTGCAGGTCGTCGGTCGCCTGAGTGTGTGAACCTGTGGCGATGAGGAACCGTCGTGTCATGTGTGGTCTCGTCTTCGTGGCGTCGATCTCCCTCCTCGCTTCGTGTGGATCCTCCAGCGAATCGACCGTCGATGCCCAGGCCGGCTCGTCAGCAGCAGCGACGTCGCCCGCTCCCGTGCCCGAGGTGTCGAGCTCGACGACGCCGGACCAGGTGGTCGGCACCGCGGCCTCGGGGCAACCGGCCGCCACATCAGAGGCGCCTGCGGCTGTTCCGGAGCTGCTGAACTTCACGGCTCCCCTCGTCGGAGGTGGCGAGTTCAGCGGCGCTGCTGCGGCGGGACGGACAACGGCCTTCTGGTTCTGGGCGCCCACTTGAAGCACGTGCAATCGAGAAGCGCCTTCGGTCGAGGGCGCCGCACAGAAGTGGGCCGGCACGGTGGACTTCGTGGGTGTCGCGTGGACGGGTGACGAGGAATCGTTCCAGGGGTTCATCGACAAGCACGGCTTGACGTTCCCGCAGATCAGCGACGATCCCGGCGTGGTGTTCCAGCGGTTCGGCGTACCAAGCCAGCCGGCGCTCGTCGTCGTCGATCCGGATGGCGCGGCAAACGTGGTGTTGGGCGCGGTCGACGAAGCGACGCTCGACGAGATGCTCACCGACGCCAGTTCGTGACGCAGGCCTGGTTGGCGTCGGGGACCCTCTGAACCGGCCTGGCTGAGTCGGACCGACCCGGCTCGTGGCACACTCCCGGCGTGGATGTCATGAGCTTGTTCCGGTTGGATGGGCGGGTTGCGGTGGTGACCGGCGGCGGCACGGGGATCGGTCGTGGCATCGCTCTCGGCCTGGCAGGTGCCGGCGCCGACGTCGCGCTCGCTGGTCGGCGTCTCGAGCCGCTGGAGTCGGTCCGTGACGAGATCGTCGCGATGGGCCGCCGAGCCGTCGCGATCCCGACCGACGTCACGAGCGCGGACGAGCTGGAGCGGCTGGGTCGAACAGCGACCGACGAACTGGGTGAGATCTCGATCTGGGTGAACAACGCCGGCGGTCTGCAGGGCGAACCGATGGGCAACCTCACCACGGTCACCGAGACCTCTTGGCACACGATCATGGATCGCAATCTGATGTCGGTGTGGCTGGCCAGCGTGGCAGCGCAACGCGTGATGAGCGACGGTGGGTCGATCATCAACGTGTCGTCGACCGGCGGCCTGACCAAGGGTTCTCCGGGGCACGGGGTGTACTCCGCGGCCAAGACGGCGGTGAACCACCTCACCCAGACGCTCGCGCTCGAATGCGCGCCGCGCCGCATCCGCGTGAACGCCATCGCCCCGGGGCACACCGCCACCGCCGACTACTACCGGGCATCGGGCTTCGACGACGCCAAGTTCGAGAAGCTCGCATCGAAGCAACCGCTCGGCCGACTGGGTCGCGACGAGGACTACGCCGCCGCGGCCGTGTACCTGGTGTCGGAAGGCGCTTCGTGGGTGACCGGTCAGGTGCTGGTGGTGAGCGGCTCCCCCTGATCTCGGTGCATGCATCCCGCATCGAGGACGCAGTCGCAGAGGACGAACGACGTGCGTTCCTCGCCGTTCGGGTGGTTCGTCACCCGCCCTCCGGTACTGGCCTCGGTGGGCAGGCAACCGTTGATCGGTGTGACGCGCGGCAACCAACCCGAGTGGTGCCTGGACCGCTCGGTAGCGTCGAGGCGTCGTGAGCAACCACCCGTTCGTCCCCCTGCGCCACCGTGCGGTGCGCCTGCTGTGGGGCGCCGCGGTCGTGAGCGACGTCGGCACCTGGGTGCAGTTGATCGTGGTCGGCAGCCTGGTCGCGTCCGGTACCGGCAGCGCCCTCCAGACCGGCCTCGTCGCGCTCGCCACGTTCATGCCACAGGGCATCGCCTCACCGATCGGCGGGCTGCTCGCTGACCGCTTCGACCGTCGTCGCGTGTTCGCATCGGCATTGATGGCCCAGGCGACGGTCACCTCTGTGCTCGCCGTCGTCATCGGCTCGGGGGTTCGAACTCCATGGGTGCTGACGCTGTTGATCCTGGTCGGGAGCGGCGCAGGTGCCATCGGTGCGCCGTCGTACGCAGCGATGCAGCCCGATCTCGTACCACCGCGCGAGCTGATGCAGATGGTGTCGCTCGGCGTCTACTCGTGGAACAGCGGTCGAGTGCTGGGTCCGATCCTAGGGTCGTTGCTCGTCCTCGTCGTCGGCCCAGCATGGACGATCGCGTTCAACGCCCTCTCGTTCGTGGTGATGGCCGGCGCCGTGGTTGCCGTCCGTCGCTCCTTCGCGCCGCACGGGGACGCCGGAACCGTGCGTGAGCGGCTCAGCGCCGGCACACAGGCGTTGCGTGCCACACCTGGTTGCTGGCATGCGCTCGTGATGCTCGCCCTCTTGAACTGCATGCTCGTCCCGTTCATGGGCCTGGTGCCGATCTACGTGCAGGACAACTACGACGGCGGCACGGGGATGGTCGGCCTCGTCGCTTCTGCCCAGGGGGTCGGCGCCATCATCGGCGGCATCCTGATCTCGCTCCTGGCCCAGCGATTCACCCGTTCGACACTGGTCGTCGGCGCCGTCCTCGCCGTCTGCACCCTCCTCGTCGCCTACGCATTCGCCCCGACCCTGACATGGTTGATCGGGGTGATCTTCGTGCTCGGTGGCGCATGGTCGAGCTTGTTCATCACCCTTTCAGCGGTGATCCAGCGCGATGCGCCACCCGCCAGTCGCGGCAGGGTGATGTCGCTGATGCAGGCCACGTTCGGCATCACCTACGGTCTCGGCCTCCTGTTCATCGGAGCGATCGGCGACCTGATCAACCTCCACGTCGCGTTCGCGACGGGTGCGGTGATCGGCCTGGTCGGGTTCTGGCTGCTGACGATCCGCGCGCGCAACTGGCGAGAGGCGATCGACGGTCGCGCCGCAGTCGCCGACCTGCAACTCGCTGCGTCCTGAGCGGGACCTGCACTGGTCGATCGGACGGGTCTCGATCGACCAGAGTGTGTGATGTGAACCAGTCGTCGCAGGCACGCTCGAGCACGTTGGCGAGCTCAGAGCTTCGTCGTGTCGGCGCGTGTGCGCTGGTCGGGCTCGTCGCAGCCATGGTGACGGCGCTCTGGACGGCGTGGGAACTGGCTGTGCTCGTCGGGTGGATCGTGATGGCCGTCATCCTGCTCGTCCGGATCTGGAGCGAGGTCGGTCGGCTCGATGCCGCGACCACCGCTCGCGTGGCCACTCGTGAAGACGACAGCAGGGCGGCCTCGCGGGCAATGGTCGTTTCATCGAGCGTGTTGAGCCTCGCTGCGATCGTGAGCGCGCTCCATCGCGCGGCTCGGTCTCCGGTGCCGCTCGAGGTCGCCCTCACCGTCACGGCGCTGGTCGGCGCGGTCGTCTCGTGGCTGATGGTGAACACCGTGTTCATGCTTCGCTACGCACATCTGTACTACGGAGGCGATGCCGTCGGCGGCATTTCCTTCGGGGGCGACGAGGCTCCCGACTACCGCGACTTCGCCTATCTGTCGTTCACGATCGGAATGGCGTTCCAGGTGTCGGACACGCCGGTGGTCGACCGTGCCCTCCGGTCCACCGTACTGCGTCATTCCCTGCTCGCCTACGTGTTCAGCATCGCGACGATCGCGTTCACGATCAACGTCGTCGCAGGTCTGGTCTGACGACCGCGATCGAGCTTCGTGACGGCGCGCGCTGACCGGACGCGTGCGCTGGCGTGCGTCGGGACGGGACGGCCGGACGATCGACAGGGTGCGGTCGGCTCGTGTGATGGTCTCCACCTGTGTCGGCGCGATCGCGCTCGCACTGCTGGTCGGCGCGCCAGGGGTCGGTGCCGAGCGAGCTGTGCCCCTGTTGCAGCCTTCGCCGGCGCCGGCCGACGACCAGCAACGCCTGGCCGCGTACGACGAAGCGCTGTCTGTTCTGACGCAGGAGCTTGCCTACATCGTGCTGCTGGGCTGGGGTGAGGAGCCCGTTCCCATCGCTGCGCACGAGATGCCGGGGGCGATCGGCATCGAACGCTCCGACGAGTCGGTGATGATCGACGAACTGCGCTCTCTCGACGGTCAGGCCGGACCTGAGGCGTTGGCCGGCCTCGAGGCGATCGGCGAGCCGATCACGCCTGCGATCGACCTCGTGCTCTCACGCAACATTCCGCTGGATCAGCCCGGTGTCCCTCAGATCGGCACCGCGATCTACGTGAAGGCGTACGACCAGCTGTTGATTCCGTGGTCGGCCCTGATGGGGCTTCCCGCCGCCGGATCGGCACCGACGGGCGCACCGGTGAGCACTGCGGTGCTGACATCGATCGAGCCGAGAAGCCCGACGCCACTCGTGCCGGCTGCCGCCACGCCGGTCGCCGCCACGCCGGTCGCCACCACGCCGGGCGCTCGGTCGAATGTTCCGACGACGGTCGCGTCCGCGATCGCCGCGGCCGACACCGCCGAAGGGGTCGGGGCCGATTCGACCGGAGCGGGAGCGACGTCACGCCCGGTGATCGTGCTGGTGATCGTGCTGGTCATCGTGCTCGCGGTCGTTGCGTTGGCGTGGGTCAACGTGAGCGCGCTGGCCCGACGCCGTCGCGGTTCGAATCAGGCCCGCGCGACGTTGGGAGACGACGTGCTCGATGCCGGCCGGACGATCATGGCTGCCGTCGAGCTCGACGAGTTCCTCCGCGCCGTGGCTGAACAGATCGCTCGACTCGTCGGCGCGGAGGCAGCGGTCGTGGTCGACGGATGTTCGTGGAGGCCGCCGAACCGCGATCTGCCCAGCGACGGCGTGCTGGATCGCGCCGTCGCAACGGGCCGCTCGGTGCGAGCCGATGGCGCGACCGTCGTCCCGATCGTTGCGAGCGGTCGAGTACTCGGAGTGCTGGTCTCGTGGTCACCGCAGCCGCAGACCGAAGAGACGCTGGGCACCTTCGCTCCTCTGGTGGGCGCAGCCCTGGAGGGTGTTCGCTCGCGGATCGAGCACGAACACCTCGCATTCGACGATGGCCTCACCGGCGTGGGCAACCGTCGACGGTTCGATCGTGACCTCGATCGCTTCATCGGCGCCGGTGGTGATCGACGCGTGCCGGTCGCGCTGGCGATGGTCGATGTCGATCACTTCAAGTTGTTCAACGACACGCACGGCCACCAGACCGGAGATGCGGTGCTGCGGCACGTGGCTGCGGTGATCGCGGCACACGTACGCGCGGGCGACCTCGTCTACCGATACGGCGGTGAGGAGTTCGCTGTGCTCCTGCCGGATGCCGATCTGGTCGACGCGATCGAGGTCGTCGAACGGGTCAGGTCGGCGATCGCAGCGTCGCCCCTTGCGGGCCCGGCCTATGCCTCCGTCCCAGCCGTGACCGTCTCGGTGGGAGTCAGTGCGACGCCGCCGATCGACAGCAGCGCGATGGTGCGTTCGGCAGACGAGGCTCTGTACGCCGCCAAGGCCGCAGGGCGCAATCGGGTCGAGGCGATCACCGTCTCCTGAACACCCCGAACACACCGCGATGAGAGATGGGGGTGCCACCCATCTCTCATCGCGGGGGTGGGTCAGGTGGTCGATGCGGCGAAGATGCCGGCGATGGCCGCGTCGAGGGCAGCATCGAACTCGTCGTCCGACATCTGCGCGACCAGGCCCTCGGTGAGTGCCCGCGAGAAGCTGGCGATGATGCCGTGGTTCCGGGCGAGCTTCGCGTTCGCGTCATCACGGCTGTAGCCGCCGGACAGGGCCACGACCCGCAGCACCTTCGGGTGCCGCACGAGCGGTTGGTAGAAGTCGTCCACCGCCGGCAAGGTGAGCTTGAGCATCACGGGCTGGTCGGCAGCGAGCGCATCGAGCTCGGCGAGGATCGAGCGTTGCAGCAGGTCCTCGGCTTCGGCCTTCGTGGTGCTGTTGATGTCGACCTCGGGCTCGATGATCGGGACGAGCCCGTGGCCGAGGATCTGCTTTCCGACCTCGAACTGCTGGGCGACGATCTCGTCGATGCCGGTCTGATCTGCGTGCAGGATCACCGAGCGCATCTTGGTGCCGAAGACGCCGGCGCGCACTGCCCGCTCACAGAGGGCATCGAGCTCGGGCATCAGCTTCATCAACTGCACACCGTCGACCTCGTCGGCCAGACCCTTGTCCACCTTCAGGAACGGCACCACCTGCTTCACGTTCCAGAGGTACTCGGCCGAGCCGAGGCCCGCGATCTGGCGGTCCATCGTCATCTCGAACAGGATCGCGCCCAACACCCGATCGCCGGTGAACGCAGGGCTCATCACGATGCGCGATCGCATCGCGTGCATGAGGTCGAACATCTGCTGTTCGCCGTCGTACTGGTCGTCGGAGATGCCGTACATGCGGAGCGCCTTCGGCGTGCTGCCGCCGCTCTGGTCGAGCGCGGCGATGAAGCCGGCTCCAGTACGCACACGCTCCAACATCTGACTCGTCTGACTCTGGCTCATGCACTCGATCGTAGGCACGATCGCACCAGGAGGTGCAGCGAGTCGAGTCTCTCGGGACCTTCGGCCCATGCCCATGCCCATGCCCGTGCCGTGGTCGGTCACGCAGCGGTGACCGTGGCCGGCAGGTGGAGCATGCCGTTGACGAAGTTGCTCGCCACTCGCACCGGCTCACCCGCCGGAGCGAACCGCACCCCCCGACGAACGATCTCATCCAGCATCAAGCGCAACTCCAAGCGGGCGAGCGGCGCGCCGAGGCAATGGTGGGGCCCGAATGCGCCGAACGACGTGTGATCGGGCTTCGGTGCGCGGCCGATGTCGAACGAGCGCGAATCTGGCCAGACCTGTTCGTCGAAGTTCGACGATGCGTACCAGAGCACGACCCAGTCGCCCTCGCGCACCCGCTTGTCGTGCAGCACGGCATCGGTGGTCGCGGTGCGGCGCATGTGCAGCACCGGAACGCCGCACCGGATGATCTCCTCCACCGCCGTCGGGATGAGCGACGGATCGGCATGCAGCCGCTCTTGTTGGTCGGGGTACTGCATGAGGTGGTGGATGCCCTGCGAGATCGCGGTACGGGTCGTCTCGTTGCCGGCGAAGACCAGCAACTGGAAGAAGTTGCAGAACTCCTGATCGGTCAGGCGATCGCCGTCGATCTCGGCGGTGACCAACTTGCTGACCAGATCGTCGGCTGGGCACTTCGAGCGCTCGGCATGCAGGCCGCGCCCGTACTCGAACAGCGCATGCGATGCCGGGCTGTTGAACGGCAGGAGTTCGAGTGGGGTGGTGTTGCCGTACGCATGGGGGTCGACCTCGCGGTGCGAGGTGCCCTCGACGAGCTGGTTCGAGAGCTCGACCATGAAGTCGGCGTCTGCGGCGGGGACACCCAGGATGCTGACGATCACTTGGATGGGCAACGGCTCCGACAACATCTTCACCACATCGACAGCACTGCCGCCACCGGAACCGCTCTCGAGCATCGCATCGAGCAGACCATTGGTGATGCCGCGGGCAACGGCGTCGTAATCGCCGGTGCGCCGCATGGTGAACGGCGGCGTGACCAGTCGGCGCAGGCGAGTGTGCTCGGGGCCGTCGGTGTCGATCAGTGACTTGCGGGCGACCTTCGCCTCGGCGCTCAGCTCGAACAGGTTGGTGAACTCGGCCGAGGTGTAGGTGTGCCAGTCGCGGGTGACCGTCGTGACGTCATCGCGAGTGGTGACCGCCCAGAATCCGCCGCGCGAGCACTCCCAGTCGTGCCACACCACGGGGTCCTCCCGGCGCAGCCGGGCGAACTCGTCGTGCGGGATGCCGCTGCGCTCGTAGAGCTCGGGGCTGGCGATGTCGACCATGGGCAGGTGCTCGTTCCAGGTGTGTGCGGTTGTTGCGGGCTCGCAGGTGTCTCGCGTGTGGTGGGTGGGTTCAGGTGAACTCGACGTAGCGCGCGAACTCCCACTCGGTCACGTCGTCGATGTCGCCCGCGGCGTTCGCCTCGTACAGTGCGAGCTCGTTGGTGGTGAGCGCGAGGAAGTTCACGCCGAACTCCTCGCCCAACGAGGCGGCCAGCGGGCTGCCGGCGAACGCGCTGACGCCCTCGGCGAACGTCGCCGGCAGCAGCGGGTGATCCCCCGGATCGTCGTACTGGTCGCCCAGGGCTTGCGGGCCGGGGTCGAGTTGGCGCTCGAGGCCGTCGGCACCTGCGGCGAGGAGCGCGGCGATGATGAGGTACGGGTTGGCGTCGGCGCCTGCACCACGGAACTCGACCCGATTCGCCTGGCCCTGGCCCACCGTGCAACGGCACAGCACGCTGCGGTTGTCGCCGCCCCAGTGAGCGTGAGTGGGGCAGAACGTGTAGGACCGCACCCGCTTGTAGCCGTTGCCCATCGGAATGCCCATCAGGCTGATGGATCGGGCATGGTGGATCAGGCCACCCACCCAGTGACGGAACACGTCGTTCAAGAGGTGGCCGTCACCGCCGTCGAACACGTTCCGACCGCCCTTCGAGAGGCTCGTGTGTACGTGCATGCCATTTCCGGACTGGCCCGCGTACGGCTTGGGCATGAACGTCGCCCGAAAACCGTGGGCGCGAGCGACCTCTTTCACCGTGGCCTTGAACAAGATGGTGTTGTCGGCGGTGCGCATCGGGTCGGCCGGGCCGAAGTTGATCTCGAGCTGGCCCGGCCCGTACTCGGGGTTCGACGACTCCAATGGGATGTCGAGGTCGAGCAGCGCGGTGCGCATGTCGGCGACGCACCGCTCAAGCGGGAAGTTGTCGATCAGCGAGGAGTACTGCACGTTCGACTGGACGGGGGTCCAGTCGTCCTTGCAGATGTAGCACTCGAGCTCGGTCGCTGCGATCGGGTCGTAGCCGAGGGCGTTCACTCGGTCGACCTGGGCCTGCAACACGTTGCGCGGGTCGAGCGGATGAGGCTTGTGCTCGTGGTCGATGCTGTTCGACATCACCGTTGCGTATCCGGGCCGGTGCTTCAGCAGCCGGAAGGTCGACAGGTCGGGTTCGAGGTGCATGTCGAGGAACCCCGTGCCCATGTTGATCAGCGGACTGTCGACGATCTCACACTGCACGTCCATGACGTAGATGGCGTCGGCGATGTGCGCGCCGTGCTCGGCGACGGTGCGGATGAAGCGGCCGGCCGGCACCCGCTTGCCGCGAAGATGGCCGTACGTGTCGATGGTGGCGAGCTCGACCGTGTGCACGCCTTCGTGGGCGATGAGGGCAGCGATCTCGTCGAGGCGTGGGGAGGGCATCCCGGCTCCTTGGTTCAGTCGATGGTGGGAGAAAGGGACGGTCGTCGGGATATCGGATGCCGACACCTCAGGGAACGAGCACCAGTCGGCCGGCGACGTCGCCGGCACGCAGGCGCTGGTGGGCCAGCTCGGCGTGCTGGAGCGCAACCGACTCCACGGTGTATTGGATGGGGTGACCATGGGCGAAGGCGATCAGCTCGCCGAGTTCGGCGACGGTACCCCAGATGCTCGACATGAACTGGGCCTCGTGCGGCACCGCGCCCACACCGAACGGCACCCGACCGCCGTACAGGCCGACGGCGATCACGATGCCACGACGGTTCACTCGCTGCACGGCAGCCTCGAGCGTGGGCTGGGCGCCGACGAAGTCGATGATCGCATCGAATCTGCCGTCGAGCTCGTCGGCGGTCACGGCGCCGCTCGCGCCGAGCTCGAGCGCCCGTTGCTGCTTCGCAGGCGCAGGGTCGGCCACCCACACCTCGGCGTCGCTCATCATCTGCAGGTACTGGATGCCGAACTGACCGAGACCGCCGGCTCCGATCACCAATGCCCGTGCGGCCGAGCCCCGTCGACGCAGCGTCTCGAGGGCGTGCTTGGTGGCCCGGAATGCCGTGAGTCCTCCACACGCGAGCGGCGCCGACGCAACGGGATCGAGGTCGCCGATCGGCTGCAGGTAGTCACGATGGGTGACCCGCATCTGCTCGGCATAGCCACCGTCTCGGAAGAGCCCGGCTTCCGCGCCATCGGGGCAGATCATCTCGTGGCCGGTCTCGCAGATCCAGCAGTTGCGGCACCCCCAGGGCGCGTACACCATCACCGGTCCGAGCTGATGGTGCACGCCGGTGACCTCGTGGCCGGGGATCAGTGGCAGCGGGCTCCCGAACAGTCCATCGACCACGTGGATGTCGGAATGACAGACACCGCACGCCGTCACGTCGATCAGTTCTTCACCTGCAGCGATCGTGGGGATGGGACGCTCGACCACTGCGAGGGGACTGTTGAACGCCTGGAGTTCGACGGCTTTCATCGTGTGTTGCTTCTCTCGGTAGATCGGTCAGGTGGTTGGTCGGTCGGTCGATCGTCTCAGGGGAGCGGTCGCAGCAGCAGCGGTCCGATGCCATGCCATGGTGCCGCCTCGGCCAGTTCGAACCTGGGGTGGCGCACGATCATCTCCTCCAGCGCGACGTTCACCTCTCGTCGGGCGAGGTTGCTCCCGAGGCATCGGTGGGCGCCGGCTCCGAAGGCGGTGTGTGGGTTCGATGCTCGATCGAGGCGTACCTCGTACGGGCACTCGAATCGCTCGGGGTCGCGGTTGGCGGCACCGAATGCGAGCACGACCCGCTCGCCCGCCCGCATCGCGATGCCGTCGATCACGGTGTCCTGCTTCAGCGTGCGCGCCATCGCCTGCACGGGTGAGAGCGCCCGCAGGAACTCCTCGGTCGCCGCGGGGATCCGGCTGTGGTCGGCAGCAAGGCGAGCGAGCTCGTCGGGATGCTGGCCGAGGTACCACAGGCCGGCCCGGATGGTTCCCGCGGTGGTCTCGAGCCCGGCGACGAACAACAAGTAGCAGATGTCGAGCATCTCGTCGTCGGTCAGCGGACGGCCTGCGTGATCGGCGGCGATCAGCGACGAGATCACGTCGGCTCCGGGGCTGCGGCGTCGGTGAGCGATCAGATCGCGGAAGTAGTCGTAGACCTCCTCCGCCGCGTGGCGGGCAACGGATTCGTCGTCGGAGCGAGCGAACACGATGGCGTCGACCCACACGTCGAACTGAGCGGCATCGTGCATCGGGAACCCGCAGTACTCGCCGAAGACCATCGCCGGGAGCATGCGACAGTACGGGGCTGCGTCGAAGACCTCTTGGTCCTGCACGTCGTCGAGGAGCTCTCGTGCCAGCGCGTGGGTACGCGGCAAGAGGTCGTCCATCTTCTGAGGTGTGAAGAACGGCAAGAGGATCTGGCGATACGGAGTGAGCTCCGGTGGGTCGATGTCGAGCGGGATGAGGGGACGATCGGTGCCGAACGACGGCAGGATCATGGATGGGGCGACGGAGAAGGTGTCCCAGTCGTGCTCTGCGGCGTGCACGTCGTGGTAGCGGGTGAGCGTCCAGAAGCCGCCGTAGTGGTCGCTCCACGACACCGGGCATTCGCGATGCATCGCCTCGTAGTCGTCGAAGATCGTGTCGAGGGCCGCTCCGTGGAAGTCGAAGTCGTACCGAGGGCGCCTCGTCATGTCATCCATCGATCCCCCCATGTCTGCCCGTGGTGCCGGCACGGCGTGTCGTCCCCACGACGGTTCGGACGCTATCAAGTATCAAATATCATCCATGCCGTGGCCGACGACGATCAGGTGAACGGCGCGTTCGGTCCGGGAGTGGACGCTTCCGACGATGCCACGCGTCATGCTTGGTGGTCGGCGTTCGATCAGCTGGCGCACTTCCGTGGAGATCCGATCGCCACGCTCGACAGCGTGAACGCGCACGACGAAGCCTTCGTGATGGGGCCCGTGTTCACCCTCACGTACCGCTTGCTCGGCGGTGTCGATCCCGCGGATCCAGCGGTTGCGCTCGACCGTTCACGACTGGATGAGCGTTCGCCTCGCGCCGACGAGCGCGAGCGTCGTCACGCGGACGCAGCGATCCAGATGTACCGAGGCGAGTTCCTCGAGGCGGTGGCCACGTGGTGCGGGATCACGCTCGACCACCCCGACGACTTCCCCGCCTACCGCTTCGTCCACGATGTGTGCCTGCACATCGGTGACGACACGATGCGCCTTCCCTCGGCCGAACGTGCTGTGGCTGCCTTTCCGGTCGGTACCCGCGAGCACGCGTTGGCCGCCGGCATGCTCGCGTTCGCACTCGAGGAAGTGGGCCGCTACGACGAGGCCGTCGAGCACGGCTGGGCAGCGCTCGAGGCCGATCCGGACGACCTGTGGGCGCGACACGCGCTCGCCCACGTGTTCGAGAGTGCAGGGCGACACGCCGACGCGATCGAGCTCCTCGTGCCGTCCACCGACCGTTGGCAGCAGCAGACGCTGCTGAGCAACCACGTGTGGTGGCACCTCGGGTTGCGTCTGCTCGAACACGGCGATCTCGAGGGTGCACTCGCCGTCTTCGACGACCACCTGCATTCCACCACCGCGTTCGGGCTCTCCGACTCGACCTCGTTGCTGTGGCGCATCGACCTCGCCGGCGAGGGCGGGTTCGACACGATGGCACGGTGGGCCAGGCTCGCCGATTCCTGGTCGGCCAACCGGCAACGACACACGTGTGGGTTCCTCGACATGCACGCCGCGTTCGCGTTCGCAGCAGTGGGCGAGCACCCCGGAGCGTCGGCGTTCTGGACCGGCGTGGTCGACGCTCACGCGACAGGAGTGACCTACAACGACGTCACCTTTCGCGACACCGTGGTGCCGCTGGTGGCAGGCATCCGCGCCGTGGGCGAGCTCGACCATGGCCGGGCGACGCGTTTGTTGGAATCAACTCTTCCCGCGCTGCACCGGATCGGCGGCAGCGTGGTGCAGCGCGACATCGTCGTTCGCACGCGTGACGTGATCGAGGCCCGGACATGACGTCGCGTCCCTTGGCGCCGGCCGATCTCGCGGATCCTGCCCTGTACGACCGTGGCATTCCGCACGACGTGTTCGCGACGATGCGCGCCCAGCCCGGGCTCGTGTGGTCGCCGGACACCTCGACGACGCAGGGGTTCTGGTCGGTCGGTCGGATGTCCGACCTGGTCGCGGTCTCGCGCGATGCGACCACGTACTCGTCCGAGCTGGGGCACATCCAGATCTACGACGTGGACGAGGACGTGCGTCGCGTGCGCGCGTCGATGATCGACCTCGACCCGCCGGTGCACACCCGGCTGAGGCGACTGGTCAGCGCCGCCTTCACGCCGAAGCACGTGCAGGCACATGAGGCAACGATCCGCGTGCGGGTGCGCGATCTGCTCGACCGACTGGTCGCGATGGGCGAGGGAGACTGGGTGACCGACGTCGCCGCGCCGATCCCGATCGGTGTCATCTGCGACATCCTGGGTGTGCCCGCCGGCGATCACGAACTGATGATCGAGATGAGCGACCATCTCGTCGCCGGTACCTCGGGTGAGGAGCTCGACCCCAGCGCGTACGGCAACACGACGCCTCTCAGGGAACTGCCGTTCAACAGCCCTGCTGCCTTCGGGATCTACGACTACGCGTGTCGCGCCCGCCGTCAGCGATTGGACACGCCGACCGACGACCTGCTCTCGCTCCTGGCAACGGTGGAGATCGATAGCGAGCAGCTGAGCGAGACCGACTACGCCCGCTTCTTCCAGCTGATGATCTTCGCAGGCAACGAGACGACGAGATCGTCGATGGCCCATCTTGCGGTGCACCTGACCGAGCACCCCGAGCAGGTCGCGATGATCCGCCGCGACCCAGCGCTGCTCGACCAGGCAGTCGACGAGGTCATCCGCGTCTCGTCGCCGATCCTGTACTTCCGTCGGACGACCACCGTCGACACCGTTCTCTCCGGCACTCCGATCGCCGCCGGCGAGAAGGTGGTGATGTGGTACGCCTCGGCCAACTTCGACGAAGCGGTGTTCACCGATCCACGGCGATTCGACGTGCAGCGGCCTCGCACGCCGGCACACGTGGCATTCGGCGGGGGCGGCGTGCACTTCTGCCTGGGCGCCTCGCTGGCCCGGCTGGAGCTCGCGATCCTGATCGACGAGATCGTCAGGAGCGACATGACGGTCGAGGTGATCGCCGAGCCACGTCACGTGAAGTCCAACTTCGTGAACGGCATCGAGTCGCTCCCGGTGCGGGCACGCCGCCCATGACCGGGCGCCCACTCGACGGGCTGCGCGTCGTGGATGCGGCCACGATCCTCGCCGGCCCGTTCGCCGCCTCGATCCTCGGCGAGTTCGGTGCCGAGGTGGTGAAGGTCGAGCAACCCGGCGTCGGCGATCCGATGCGTCGTCTCGGCACCGCCGGACCGGAGGGCGACACCTTCTGGTGGTGGAGCGACACCCGCAACAAGACCAGCGTCGAGATCGACTTGCGCAGCGTCGACGGGGCCGCGCAGTTCCGCGAGCTGGTCGCCGGTGCCGATGTCTTGATCGAGAACTACCGCACCGGCACGATGCATGCGTGGGGCCTCGGCTTCGAATCGCTGCGCGCTGCCAACCCGGGACTGGTGCAGCTGAGCGTCAGCGGTTTCGGCCAGACTGGCCCGTTGGCGGCGACCGCTGGTGTTGCCAGGATCGCCGAGGCCTTCGCCGGCATGACCCACCTCACCGGCGAACCGGACCGTGCACCAGGTCTGTCGGGCTCATCTGCGCTGGCCGACTACGTGGCCGGGCTGTATGGAGCCTTCGGCGTGATGCTCGCCCTCGAATCGCGTCGGTCGTCCGGCCGGGGACAACTCGTCGACGTCGCACTCTACGACGGCGTCGCCCGGTTCCTCGACGAGTACCTGACCGTCTTCGCCGCGACCGATGTGGGCCGTGAGCGGATGGCGGGTGAGACGCACCGGTCGGTGCCGCACAACAACTTCGAGTCGGCCGACGGCCGTTGGGTGACGATCGCCTGCACGAACGACAGGATGTTCGACCGGCTCGCCGAGGCGATGGCTCGGCTCGATCTGCTCGACGATGCACGCTTCGTCACCAATGAGGCTCGCATCGCGAACCGAGCTGCAGTGAACGCGGCCGTCGCCTCGTGGGTGGCCGACCGGACGTGCGACGACGTCGTCGCGACCTGCGAGCGCGCCGGTGTGCCTGCCGGTGCGGTGCACACGGCGGCCGACTACCTGCGCCACCCACAGGTGATGGCCCGCGACTCGGTGCTGCGGATCATCGACGATCGCTTCGGTGCTCTCGGGTCGCTCGTCGTTCCCGGAACGGTGCCGCGGCTCATGGAGACGCCCGGTCGGATCGACCGACTGGGTGCGACACTGGGCGAATCCGACGCCGCCCGGGTGATCGAGCGTTGGAGCAGACGGAGGAACCGATCATGAGCCCGAACCCGTGGGATCTCACCGACGATCAGCGAGCGTTGCAGGCCCGTGCTCGAGATCTGGCCCGCACGGCGATCGCTCCCCGCGCGGCCGAGGTCGACCGGAGCGAGGAGTACCCGTGGGACAACGTCGCCGCGCTGCGCGATGCAGGCTTCACGGGGATGACCGTTCCCGTCGAGCTCGGTGGGCCCGGTCACAGTCTGTTCGATGCCGTGCTGGTGGTGGAGCAGATGGCCGCGGTGTGCGGTGTCACCGGGCGGATCGCAGTCGAGGCGAACATGGGAGCGATCTCCGCTGTGATGGAGTACGGAACCCATCGCCAGAAGCAGCTGGCGGCCGAGATGGTGCTCGGCGGCGACAAGCCGGCGATCTGCATCACCGAACCGGGGGCCGGCTCGGCTGCGTCGCAGATGACGACCCGCGCCGATCGGCGCGGAGACCGCTACGTGATCAACGGATCCAAGCACTGGATCACCGGAGGTGGCGTGTCGAAGCTGCATCTGGTGTTCGCCCGCGTGTTCGACGAGGACGGTATCGAGCTCGGCATCGGCGGGTTCCTCGCGATCCGCGACGAGACGCCAGGCCTTCGACTCGGCCGCCGGGAACCGACGATGGGACTGCGCGGCATCCCGGAGATGGAGCTGTTCTTCGACGACATGGAGGTCGCGGCAGACATGGTCCTGATGCCTCCCTCCGGTTTTGCACGCGGTTTCGCCGATCTCATGAACGCGTACAACTCACAACGGGTGGGTGCCGGCACGGTGGCGCTGGGCATCGCCACCGGCGCGTTCGAGCTGGCGATCGGGTACGCAAAGGAGCGTCAGCAGTTCGACCGGCCAATCGCCGAGTTCCAGGGTGTGCAATGGATGCTCGCCGACATGAGCACCAAACTGGAAGCAGCTCGCAGCCTCACGTATCGAGCTGCATGTTCGCGAGGTGAAGGCTCCGCATTCCCCGACGCGACGATGGCCGCACAGGCGAAGATCTTCACCGCCGAGTCGTCGATCGGCGTCGTGAGCGACGCACTCCAGGTGTTCGGCGCCGCCGGGTACTCGCGGCGCAACGCGCTCGAGCGGATGTACCGCGATGTACGGATGTTCACCATCGGTGGAGGAACGGCTCAGATCCTGCGGACCGTCGTGGCCTCTCGCATCCTCGACATGCGCCTGCCCCAGACCCGGAACGGCTACGTCACCGATCCTCGCGCCGAGCACTGAGACGCCGGTCGGACCGAACGGTCAGATCCGCACACGTTGCCGGCGTCGAGCGGCGGCCTGCTCGACCAGCCAGCCGAACAAGGGATCGTCGTGCCCGTCGTCCAGCATCTCCGGATGCCACTGCACGGCGAGCCACGGACGGTCGATCGCCTCGATCGCCTCGATGGTCCCGTCCTCTGATGTGCCGGTGACGCGGAAGCCGGGAGCGACCCGATCGATCGTCTGGTGGTGCAAGGAGTTCACTTCGATCGGCCTGCCGTAGAGGCGCGCGCATGCCGAATCTCGTTCGAACTCGACACGGTGGACCGGCGAGTTCGGTGACTTGTCGAAGTGCGAGTGGTGCGGCACGTCTTGGTGCAACGTGCCGCCACCGTGCACGTTCAGCAGCTGCAGCCCGCGGCAGATGCCTGCGACCGGAAGGCTCTCGGCCTCGGCCAGCGCGAGGAGCCCGAGCTCGAGCTCGTCGCGTTCGGGCTCGATCGGGTGACCATCGAGGGGGCCTGCGCCGTAGTGCGCCGGATCGACGTCGGCACCGCCCGGCAACAGGATGCCGTCGAACACGCCCACGTACTCCGCTGGGTTGGCATCGAACGGCAGGTGCACGGCGAGGCCTCCGGCGTGCATCACGCCGCGCGCGTAGTCGGCGAAGTAGAGGTCGACGTCGATCGCAGCAAGGCTGTCGGGGAAGTCGGCGATCTGTCTGCCGCGCTTGCGGCGACCGGGGAGTGCGATCACGGGACGGGTCACGACCGTGACTCTACGGCCCACACCTCGACCGTGGAGCGTCTCGCGAGATCAACGATCGCGCGGGTCGAGGAAGCCGTCGACGACATCGTTTGCCGCAGTCAACGCTCGGGAGTGGCCGGTGACCGCTGCCAGGAAGACGTCCCGGTCCACGGCGATGAGCTCCACCGCGGACGTCGCCGTCGCAGTTGCGGTGCGCGGCACGTCGCGCATGAGGGCGATCTCCCCGAACGAGTCACCCGCCGACAGCGCCCGGATCTGTCGTCCATCCTGAGTGATCGCGACCGTGCCTTCGACCACCAGGTAGTAGTGATCGCCTGCATCGCCCTGCCGGACGATCGACTCGCCGGTGTCGATCGAGAGCCGCTCAGCGTGACGGGCCAGACGCTCGATCGTGGGTGCTGCCAATGGAGAGAACACCGGGTCGTCGAGCAACCGGGCGACGATCGCCTCGTCGACCGGGGCCAACTCGTCGCCGTTGCGACGCAGCAGCCCGATAGCGATCAGCAGCACGAGTCCGATTGCGACAGCGACGATCGCGAACGCGGCACCGAGCGACGCCCGTCGCATCAGGGTCGACAGCACGAACGAACCGGCTGCGATCGAGGCCATCAGGACACCCTCCACGATCCCGAACACCCTGGCCAGCACGCCCGATGGGGCTTGGCGTTGGATGCACACCACGGCGGTGATCACGAGGACGGTTCCCCCGGCTCCGAGCGCTGCCATCGCGACCAGGGCGGGGAGGAGCTGGTCGACGACCGATGCGGCGGCGATGGCGGCCACGATGAGCGCCGCGGCGACCGAGGACTGGCCGACGACGCTGCCGGACTTCGCGAGCCGGGCCGACCCGATCGCGCCGGCGAATCCACCGGCGCCGGCTGCCCCTGCGAGCAGACCGGCGACCCCACCGCCGGCCGCGAGGCGATCCTCGGCCACGACCACGAACGCGAAGTCTCCGATCCCCCGCGTGAGCCCGGCGATGGCGATGAACAACAGCAGGATGCGCAGGCGCGGCGCCTGCTTGAGGGTGGTGAATCCGGCAAACACAGCGGCGAGGGCGTCGCCTGCGCCGATGCTGCGAACTCGCTCGTCGGTGTCGGCGCGAACGCCGAACGTCGTGACGCACGCTGACCCGGTGAGCATTGCCGTCGTCGCAAGAGCTCCTGCAGGGGACGACACGGCGATCACCAGACCGGCGATCATCGGCCCGACGAACACCCCCACCTGCTCGATCAACCCCGACACCACGTTCACTGCCACGAGATCGCGCGGCGTGCGCGCAACGGCGGGGAGCAACGCACCCATCACCGGCCGTGTGAAGCTGACCGCCGTCGCCGCGCCAGTTGCGCACACGTAGGCGATGACCGGCGCATCCGCCCACATCGCGGCAGCGGTTGCCGACATCGTGATGCACTGGGCGCCGTAGCCGATCGCGAGAGCCGTGCGCGGCGAGAAGCGGTCGCCGGCGAACGACGAGAACGGGGTCAACAACACCGCCGGCGCGAGCTGGACGACGGCGACGAGCCCGACCTCTTCGGCGCCACCTCGGTCCAACGCGTAGAACAACACTGCCAGCCAACTGGCATGTTCGCTGATCGCGAAGCCGAGAAACGCGACGTTGAGACGACGCAGTTCCTTGGCCCGGGCCACTCGTCCGATCAGCGCGAGCTGTCCGCTGCCCACGCTCATCTCACCGCTCGACCCCTCCTCCGACGTGGTCGCCAGAGTAGTCGGCGATACTCGACCGCCCTCCACGTGCTGTCCCGTGCGCACTCCGTCCGTTGCGACCCGGGCCGGCCATCATCATCAGGTGCCGATGCTCCAGCGGTAGTTGCCGGCTTGTGTCGCGTACACGAGGTCGGTGTTTCGATCCTGCCAGCCTTCGACGGCGAAACAGATCTCGCGATCGGCTGGTGCCGGGTCGCCGAACACATCGGTGGCGAGGGCGCGACCGGTGTTCACGCCGAGCGCGGCGTCGTAGGCGACGCCGCCCGAGATCAGGGTGACGTTCTCGCGTACGAACCCCAACGGCACGTCGCCATCGAGTGTGAAGATCAAGCACAGGTGCCCGTAGCCGTCGAGCGGATCGTGCGGCGTGATCTCGATGCCGGCCACCTCGATCGTCTCGTCCAGCCCGGGCTCGCTCCCGAACGCTGCGGTGGTGTCGGGCGCTGCTGTGGAGGCAGGTGGTGACGTGACGACGTCGGTGGGTACGACCTGTGTGGTGGCGATGGGCGTCGGGTCGGGATCGGCCTCGTCGCCCGTGAGCGTCGAGACGCCTGCGATCGCCAGTACCGCGAGGGCGGTGACGCCCACCAGCACGACCGGCGCCCATCCCCGTCTGCGCACCGGCAGGGTCGGCACCGTCACCGCCGGCAGTGGCAGCTCCGAGATCCGATCGAGTTTGCGGCCTGCCGCAGCCGAGGTCCGATCGAGCAGATGCTGGGCCGCTTCGCGCATCGCCGCGTCGAACACCACCGCCCGCTCCTCTTCGGGCGTGATCGGAGAACGCCGAGTCGCGGCGCGCGGCATCGGTGCCAGCAGTCCGAAGCCGGCAGGCGGGCGGAGCACGTTCGGATCGGCCGGTACTCGGTAGGTGCCGAACGCAGCAGCTGGTTCGTTCTGCTCGAGCTCGATGCGGGCGAGCGCCCACTCGAGGTCGGAGATGTCGGCACCGGTTCCGTCTCCCCAGCGGGCCTCGCGGGCACGGCGGGTGAAGGCTCGGCGCGCCTCGACCAGGGATGCTCCGTACGTCAGTCCGAGCAGGACGTACGCGTTGCGGCGATCGTCGCTGGCGGCGCTCACAACATCCTCATGGTTGCCCGGCGGATGTCTCGCACGGTCCGGAGCAGGTCGTCGATCTCGCGGGCGATCGGTGTTCCTGCAACGTGCGGACGGAACTCGCTGAGCACGTCGTCGGCCGCGATGGCATCATCGAGGATCGGCTCCAAGGCTGCCCGCAGCGCAGGCACGTTGCGTCGCTGGCGCGGGTCGCGGCGAAGCCGCCGGTCGAGGTCTTCGACCGCCTGGACCATCCGATCGATGACCAGTTCGAGGAAGCGGACGTGGCACGTGGCGAGCCGTTCCCACGCAGCGTCCATCACGTGCAGCAGATGGGGTGAGGGGCGTCGGTCGCTCCAGTGGGAGTCGGCGTCTGCCAACAACTGCAGGTACGTGTCGGGTGGTGGGTCACTGCCCGGCTCGGTCTGTTCGCTCACGGCGAGCACCGCAAGGGGCGCGAGCAAGGAGCGATGGTCGGCCGTGACGGGCATCTTGCGTTGCACCGCGAAGAGGGCGAACAGGGCGCTCGAGCCGTCGTCGTCGAACACGTGTCGGGCGGCGATCTCGACCGCCCGGTCGCGTTCTGCTGCGACCCAGTCCGGGACCGAGCCGGATCGAAGGGCGAACGTGAGCGCATCGACGTACTCCCTGGGGCCCGTCGCACGAGCTTGATACACGCGCGCTTCCAGCGTGGCGCGATGTGGTGACGAGCCGAGGTGCGCAGGTCGGGCGAGCCACTCCCGGTCGACGTTCGACTGCATGCCCGCGATCGACCGGAACACGCCGATGTCGATGTCGGCGACCACCAGCTCCCGAAGGGCTTCGGTGAGCGCTGCCGGCACAGGACGTTGTCTGCGAACGGTCCAGGGCAGCTCGTCATCGCTCCACAGATGGACAGCCCGCATGGCGGCTGCACAACGCAGTTCCAGCGAACTCGAGTCGCGCACGAGCCGGGCGAGTTCGAGTGCGGCCGACTCGGGATCGAGGCTCGATGCGACGATCGCGAGGTTCACCCGCAACGGCACGTCGTCGGCGCCACCGATGGCGCTCAACAAGATGTCTCGCGCCGCATCTCCGTCGTTTCGCTGCCACAGCGCGAAGGCCACCAGGTTCAGCGCATCTCTACGCTGGTCGTCGCCTGCGGCAAGACGGTGGGCATGGTGCCCGGCCTCGAGAGCGTTGGCCCAGTCGCCGACGACCAGGTGGTCGAACGTCGCGCTCAGGGCGTACCAGCCGATGAACCGCTGTGTCCGGGGATCGAGGTCGTTCTTCCAGTTCCACAGTCCGACGTCGAGCCGGCGTGCCAACAGCGGCCACAGCGATGGATCGGCGACGAGGCCGAGCGTGAGGGTGGCCGGCGACGGTGATGCAAGGTAGTCCGCGAGCTGATCGGCTCGCTCCGAATCGACCTGGCGGAGGTCGTCGCTCACTTCGCCGTGTTCGACGAGATGCACCACACCGCGCACGTGGGCATCCGCGAATCCGGCATCGATCTCGTCGATCCGACCGGCTGCGAGTCGCCGTCGGTCGCGCTCGAACGTGAGCCCGATCTGTTCGACGTCGTCGTCGCTCAGGGCCTCCGGCCGGGTGCGGGCGGTGACGTGGCGACGTTGCTCGTCCGACATGGTCTCTGCCGCAAGCGGTGTCCTCAGGTCGATCAGGTCGTCGAGCACCGACAGGCTCACGTTGGGCCCCACGTCGAGCGGCTCGTCGAGCACGGCGCCACTGAGCGCGAGGGCGCGGGCGACGCTCGGAGCGACCCCGGACACGCGCCGCAACGAGTCGGGAAGTGCCGCTGCAGGGTCGAGCAGGAACCGGGCGAGCGGTGTGATGCCGCACGCGATGCTCACCTGGGTCAACCGTTGGGTCGCGGTGCCGTGCAAGCGCTTGCCCAGCAGGAACCGCGCGTTCGAGGCGGCATCGCCGACCCATCGCTGCGCCGCCCATCGCAGGACGACGGTCACGACGGCGTACCCGTTTGCCGGCAACAGGCCGAACTGCTCGGCGGCACGATCCCGATCGCCGAGGCGGAGGTGACCGAGCCCGGTCCACCACGAGATCTCACCGGCGCTGAGCGGCAGGCGCGACACGAGCTCGGGATGGCCGGCTGTGGCGAGCTCGCACGCCGTGCGTCGAGCGCGGGGCAGATCGACGGCGTGTTCGACGCCGAGCCGAGTCGAGATCAGCGTCGGTTCGATCTCGGTGTTGCCCCAACCGAGCAGCGACGGACAGGTGCAGGCGATCAATGCTGCAGCGACGCCACAACGGATGTCGGTGAGGCCCCCCACCGGCACGAAACCGTTCGGTCCGTCGGCCAGCACATCGACCGTGCGTCCGTCGGCGGTGACGATGGTGTCGACGAGCGCGCCGGGTGCCGGCGAGCGCTGCTCCACCGGTGTCGGACCGGTGATGTCGACTCCGGACGGATTCGTGGGATCGGCGAGGATCACCTCGGGACGGCTCGCTGCGCCGGCGGGACCCGCGATCGTCGCCGCCTGCTGGTCAGACGGACGAACAGCCCCCAAGGGGGCTCGCAACCAGAGCGCCGGCGTGGCCGTGCCGCCGCGGCCGATGTACCCCACTCGCACCGTGTCGGGGCGGACGAGGACAGGACCGGCCATCGAGGTGTCGTGTGAGCACCGTGGGCAGAGCGCCGCAGCGGTGCGATGTCCGCAGTGCAGGCACGTCGCCCCATGGAGCTCCACGAACGTGTCCGGCGTCAATCATCCCCCTCAGCCTCGACCCCATCTCGGTGGTCGCTCCGGTGTCGGTGGCGAAGGCTAACCCGACGAAGCGGGCCTGTCCTGCACGCTCGAAGGCATCAGCCGTCGACCACCTCGAGCCGAACGCGCTTGTTGCCCTTGCCCTTGTTCTCCAACTTGATCACGCGAATCCGGCCCACCTCGCCGGTGGAGCGCACATGGGTACCGCCGTCGGCCTGTTTGTCGAGGCCGACGATGTCGACGACGCGTATCTCCGGCACGGTCGAGGGGATCATCGACACCTTCGTGCGGATCAGGTCTTCGTCCATCACCGCCGTCGATCTGGGCAGGAACGACACCTCGATGACCCGGTCGGCTGCGAGTTCGGCGTTGACGAGATCCTCGACCCGCGAACCGAACCCGTCCGGCAACGGGTCGAACTCGAAGTCCATCCGCGCGCTCAGCGGCTCCATGTTCCCCCCGGTCACCGGTACGCGCCATTCGTTCCAGATGACCCCGCACAGCACGTGCAACGCGGTGTGGGTGCGCATCAGCCGATGCCGCCGATCCCAATCCAGCTCGCCGCGCACCGACGAGCCGATGGCCGGCAGTTCACCGCCGGTCACCGAATGCCACACGATCTCGTCCTCCTTTCGGACATCGGTCACCGCGAGTCCGGCCAGCGTGCCGGTGTCGTGCGGCTGTCCGCCACCGGTGGGATAGAACGCGGTGCGGTCGAGTGCGATCGCACCCTCGCGCACGTCGACCACCGTGGCCTCGAACTCGGAGAGATAGGCGTCGCGCAGGTATGACAGATCGGTGCTCATCGGTCGTGATTCTGGCAGCCCCGCTAGCGTGAGCGTCGATGGGCCGATTCGATCCCGCCGGCATGGCCGGCCGCCTTGCCCGGTCGGTGCGGGCCGCTGATGTGACAGGTCGCGTGAAGCACGCGACGCAGACGCTCCGCGACGAGTTCCAGGCCGGCAGGCGTGGCGACGAAGGCCCCGTCCAGCCGATCTGGGCGTCGCCGAAGGAGCAACTCGACGCGGTTCTCGGTCTGCTGCGCGGGGCGGCCCAGGCATCCGCGGCGACAACGGCGACAACGGCGACAACGGCGACAACGGCGACAACGGCCGACATGACCACCGTCCGGGCGGCCGAGACCGAGACCGAGACCGATGGGGGGGCCGAGGTGACCGAGCCGCAGGGCCCCGCCTCCGCCACGGCCGATCCCGACGACATGCTCGCGGCCGATGCCGACGAGGTGGCGGCCGCGCTGCGCAACGTCGACTGGGCAACGGTGAAGTCGGCCGCGGCCGAGCGCACCGGCGATGCCGCCCGAACGGTGAAGGCCATGGCCGACCAGGTCGATTGGTCTCGAGTGCAGCCGGTTGCCGCACAGGTGTCGAGCGCGCTCATCGCTGCGGTCGCGTCGGGGCAACTCGGCGTCGGCGGACGGCTGGGTTCCACCGTGGCCCGGGCGATCGTCGACCAGGGTGGTCTCGGTCAGCAGGTGGCCGCGCGCGTGAACGCCAGGCAGCTACCGGTGCCCGCCGACCTGCGTCGGATCATCGACGCCACCGCCCGCGAGTCCTGACCGACCCGAACCAGCGAACCCCTCGCGATGAGCGATGAGTGGCCCTGGCGCCCTCATCTCTCATCGCGGTCAATCGGTCGAGGTGTCGTCGTGATCCTCGAGCCGGGTGAGCTCGAGGGTCGCGGCCGCCACCACCTGGTGGACTCGGTGCGCGGCACCGATCGAGTCGGGGCCGTTGTGGCTGCCCTCCACCGGCACGACCACCAAGCCGGACGCAATCGGCCTCCAACGGGCTTCGGTGTGGGCACGATCGGTGGCCGACGCTGCCAGGAGAACCGTCCGGGTCGGCAGGCGCACCGGGTGGTAGGCCATCGCTGATCGGTCGACCGACTCCTCCACGAGCACCGCTGCGGTCTGCGCCGCTCCGAGCGCGGCTCCCGCCCCGACCGTCTCCCCGTGGCGAATCGCCAAGGCCAGACGTCGGCGGGCAGCCACGCGACGGTTCAGTTCGGTCGCCACGCCGCGGACACCACCGTCGGCGAACAGGCGGCGGTACTTGGCGAATCGCGACCCACGCGACTCCCGCAGCGCATCGGGGTGCACCGTGTCCATGAAGACCACGGTGTCGGAGTGGTGACCGAGCTCGCGTCGGCGCTTGGCCACCTCCCACGCCAGCAACCCACCGCTCGAGCCGCCGAGCAACACGCATGGCCGTTGCCCGGCGATGGCTTGGAAGGCCCCGAAGAAGGCGTCGACCTGATGTTCGATCGTCGCCTTCGCAACGGTGCGCTCATCGGCGCCGGGCAGTCGGAAGCCGACGACGTGATGGACGATGTTCTGCCTGCGCAGACCCTCGATCAAGTCGTAGTAGCCGAGGAGGTGGCCGTTGCCGCCGTGGGCGAAGAGCGCCAGCATCGGTCGGCTGCGATCGTCAGGATCGCCCTGTTCCCACTCGACCAGTGGATGACTCAGAGGATCGTCGGCCGCCTGTCGAAGGTCGGATCCCGCCGAGGCGTCGAGCGCCGCCGCCAGTCCCTGTGCCGTGGGGTGTTCGATCAGTCGGGTCACCATCACCGGGCGGCCCAGGTCTCGTTCGATTTGCGTGACGGTCATCAGCGCCGCCAGGGAGTCGCCACCACTGCGGAAGAAGTCGTCGTTCGGCAGGATCTCGCGTTCCAACGCCGATGCCATCGCGTCGAGCACGACGGCGAGAGTGGCCGACGACGGCGAAGGTGTCGTCGAGCCGCCGCGGCGACTCGACGGCGCGGCCCGAGGGTCGGCGTCGAGGTCGAGACCGTCATCCCGTCGAGTCGGGGTCAGGCCGACGAGCGCACCTCGATCCAACTTGCCATGGACGTTGCGCGGCAGCTGATCCCACACCTGGAACCGGGTGGGGCGCAACTTCGGCGGGAGCACGGCGAGCGCATCTGCGATGTCGTGCAGCTCCACGCGACCTCCAGAGGTCTCGATGTGCGCGACGAGGACCAGCCGATCGCTGTGCTCGGAGACCGACCGACGAAGGGCGGTCACCGGGTCGTCAGCGGCGCTCGCCCGGGCGAGGAGTGCACGGGCGGTCACATCGGGGAGGGCCGCCAGGGCCTCGTCGAGCCGTCGCGGATCGGCCATCGACACCACCGCGTCGTGAACTCCGCTGACTCCGACGAGCACGCGTTCGATCTCGGCCGGCTCGATGCGCAGACCGTTCACGCTCAGCTGATCGTCGACCCGGCCCTCGAACCACACGGTGGCGGCGTCGATGCGAGCTCGATCGCCGGTGAGGTACGAACGCCCGAGGTCGCTGACCACGAATCGCCGTGCCATCGATTCGGTGTCGTTCACGTATCCGTTGCTCACCCCTGAGCCACTGATCTCCAACTCGCCGAAGCAGCCCGCAGGGAGCGGCACGCCCGCTTCATCCACTGCTCGGACGATCGTTCCATCGATCGGTCGACCGATCGGAACCGGGTCGTCACCAGGTGAACAGCGGTGGACCGTTGCCCACACCGTGGCCTCGGTCGGGCCGTACTCGTTGAACAACGCGCACTCGGGACGCAGCTCGACGTGGCGGTTCACGAGGTCGGCGGCGCACGCTTCACCGGCAACGATCACGTGGCTCATCCAGTGTGAGCGATCGGCGCCACGTTGCAGCAGCGCGCGATAGAGGGTGGGCACGAGCAGCGTTGCCTCGACCCGACGATCGTCGATGAGGTGAAGCAGCGCGTCCGGATCGCCGGCCTCGGCATCGGTGGGCAGCACCACGGTGCCGCCTGTCGTCAGCGTGCCGTACAGACCCGCCACGGACGAGTCGAACGCCAAGCTGGACACGACGAGGAACGATGCGATGTCGTTGCCGTAGAACTGACGCCGAGCCTGATTGGAAGCTCCGAGCTGATCGTGACCGACGGACACGCCGCGGGGCGTTCCCGTGGAGCCCGATGTGAACAGGACGTACGCCTCGCCGTCCGGCACGTCGCTCGACCGGAAGCTGGCATGCACGCCGGACGTCAGTGCGATCCCGGCACCGTCGATGGTGGCGTGAGCCGCAGCCTCCGACGCGATCAGCTGTCGACGCGCGAGCGGCGCAGTGGGATCGATGGGGACGAAGGAGCATCCAGCCCGCCAGACGCCGAGGAACCTGGCGATCGTCTCCTCGCTGCGCGGAGCCAGCACCGTGACCCGGCTGCCTGCCGTCACGCCGAGCGCGCGCAGGGTTGCGGCGACGTCGTCGGCAGCCCGGATCAGGTCTGCGTAGGAGGTGGACCGTCCCGCACAGTGGATGGCGACCGCGTCGGGTGTGGCGCTCGCGATGTCTGCGATGAGGCGGTCGACCCGCCGCTTCGACGGCTCGCCATCGAGAGGGTCGCCGACGAGGCGGCCTTCGAGCAGCGACGGAAGTTCGAGCTCGGCGACGGTGCGTGATGGATCGACCAACAGTCGGCCGATCGTGTGCTGCACGTCGTCGAGGAGCAGTTGGGCGCCGCGGTCGTCGAGGATCGTGCCGCGATACTCGAGCCCCAGGTCGACGACGTCGTCGCGCACCTGGACGAAGAACGTTGCATCGGCGACCGCTGCGCCGCTCCACAGGATCTCGTGTTCGGCGTGCACGGGTCCGCCGTCCGAGGTGGCCAGATCCTCGTAGGCGAGGATGACGTTCCCGGCGCCGAGCGGGAGACCTGTGTGTCGTGCCTCGGCCACCAGGCGCGCGGCCGGAAGGCGTCGGTGCGCCAGCGCCTGCGCAACCTCGGTGCTGGCGCGCTCGGCCACGTCGGCCAGCGTCATGCTCGGATCGAGCTCCATCGGCACCGGCAACACGTTCAGGAAGTAGCCCACCAGGGACTCGTCCGACGGTTCACGCAGCGATGTCGTGAGCCCGATCGTGAACCGGTCGGCACCCGCGTAGCGGCGCAGCGTCGAGGCGAGCGCTGCGAGCGCGAGCGCGAAGCCGGTCGTGGCGGGCCCGCGGCGCAGCTCGGTCGCCGTCCAGGGAAGGCGGCGACCGACGAATCCGTCGGGACCCGAGCGGTCGTGGCGCAGGAGCCCGAGCGCGTCCGTGGCCGGCGCTTGCCAACGGCGCTTCCAATGCGCAAGGTGGGTCGTCAGCTCGCGATCCACCGCGGCCGCGACATCGCTGTAGCTCGCATTCAGCGGCACCAGCTCGTCACCGTCGAGCACGGCACACACGTCGGCCCACAGGCGGTCGAACGAACCGGCGTCGAGGGACACGTGATGGACGACGAGTGCGAGTGCACACCCGCCACCGTCGAGCGGCGTGAGCTCGGCCTTGAGCAGCGGACCCCGTTCCAGATCGAACATCTCGCGCTGGAGGAGATGTGCGCCGCGACGAGCCGATTCGACATCCGTCGAGTCGCTGTGCGCGACGAGGCGCACCGCCTGGTCACCGGGCAACTCGCGGCGCGGCGAGCCGAAGGTCCAGTGCAACGGCTGGTGACGCGCAGCGACGGCTTCGAGCGCCGAGCGGAGCTGCCCGGCATCGATCGCCCCGTCGAGCCGGTAGAACCGGGCAACGTGGTAGCGGGCATCGTCTTCTCCGGTGCGCACCTCGTAGAGCAACGCTCGTTCGCCGGCAGACAGCATCGGTGTGCCGTCGGCAGCGCGACCGGCACCAGGCTCGACCAGGACAGGGACCTGTGCCGTCGGCACGAGGTCGTCGATTGCCGCGGCGACCTCACGCAGGCGGTGATGGGTGAACACCAACTCCTCCGAGACCGTCACGCCGAGGTGGCGGCTCGCGGCGAGGGAGAACTCGATCGCGGCGAGCGAATCGCCTCCCAACTCGAAGAAGTCGTCTGACACGCTGACGGGCTCGATGCGCAGGATTCGCTCCCACAGCTCGACGAGGAGTCGCTCGGTGTCGGAGTCCGGAAGCTCGAGTGCGAGCGTGGACGGCCGATGCACTCGGTCGGGCGCAGGCAACGCAGTGGTGTCGAGCTTGCCGTTGGACGTGTGCGGCAGACGGTCGACCTGGACGAACGCAGCAGGGATCGCTGCTGCCGGCAGCCGTTCGGCGAGAAACCTTCTGATCTCTGCCGGCGTCGGGATCTGCTCGACGTCCGCAGCGGGTTCGATCCATGCCGTGAACACGGTTCGAGGGCGAGGTCGGTAGCCGATCTCGGCCAGCATTCGCGTCACGTCGTCGAGGTCGAGTTGGTCGTCGAGCTCGTCCATCGCCTCGGCGCGCGTCTTGTGTCCCAGCCGCACGTCCCAGGCATACGGAACGGCGTAGTTGTGGTACCCCTGCTCGGTCTGATGAGCGTGGATGCCCGCCGCGTTGACCAGACAGTTGGTCGATCGACCCGTATCGGCCGGCCGAACCCACGGTGCCCGCGTCGCCAGGAAGTGGAGCATCTCGGCCAGCTCGACATCGATGTAGCGGTAGTAGTCGACGAAGGTGAGTCGCTCGAAGATGTCGTCGGTGGCGAACACCGACGTGTCGAGCAGCCGGTTCGGAGCGTCGTGAGCTCGGTGGTAGCTGCGCCGGGCCTCGAGGACGGCCCGGTCGATGGCGTCGGGATCGAAGCGGTCGCCGTCGAACTGGCCGGGCATGAGCCGCGTCTCGAACAGCTGACCACGGCTGAGCCCGGTGATGAGCAGCGGAGCGCCCACCTCTTCGGCGACCTGCACGCCGAGGGTGTAGATCGTCTTGTAGCAGCCGTTGCAGACGTTCGAGTACCGCTCGAGGCTGTCGCGGAAGATCGCGTCCATGTGCTCGGTGGTCACGAAGCGGTGCTCGACGCCGAGATCGGCGACGGAACGGCGGATGTTCTGCTTGGCGCCTTCGGAGATGTACCCGTTGTCGAGCGTGACGGTGATGACCTCGAAGCCCATCTCGATCAACTTGTAGAGCGAATACGTGGAGTCCTTGCCGCCACTCAACAGGTGCACCGCGTCGAACCGTCCGCGGCGCTCGGCCCGTGCCCGGTCGCGGAGTGCCAGCAGATCGTCTGGCGTACGGAACCAGGCCTGCGCCTGTGTCTTGATCCGCTCGTAGTCATGACACGTCCGGCAGACGCCGTCGGCATCGAACATCGTGCCGGGTACGTCGCTCGGCAGGCCGCAGCGCTGGCAGTGCTCACGTCGAGCGTGCTCCCGGGCCGTGGCAGGGTTCCAGAGACGGACCGCAGCGCGCCCGATGAAGGGATGTGCCTCGAGGGCTGCTTCGACCTCGCCCGGCTCGAGCCGGACGCCACCGACCTTCACCTGTTCGTCGATCCTCCCGAGGTAGGTGAGGGTGGTGTCGTCGAGCAGGGCGACGAGATCGCCCGATCGGTACCAGCGTTGGCCCGATCGGTCGATGAAGCGCTCGGCGTTCAACTCGGGCAGGTCGAGATAGCCCGCAGTGAGGCCGCAATGCGCGATCCACAGCTCGCCCGCGACCCGTGGTGGGACCCGCCGTCCCGCTGAGTCGAACACGCCGAGGGTGACGCCGGGCATCGGGACGCCGATGGGCACACTGGTCTCGCCGGCATGCCGATCGTGCGGGTCGAAGCGGTGGATCATGCACCCGACGACGGCTTCCGTCGGACCGTACTCGTTGTAGATCGCCACCCCCGGCAAGGCATCGCACAGACGCTGGGCGAGCCCGGTGGCGAACGACTCACCTCCGACCACGAGCGTGCGCAGGCCATGACCTGGTGCAAGTTGCCGGACGAGCAGTTCGAGATGGCTGGGCGTGGCCTTCGCCCAGGTGAGGTGGGGGCGCCGCGTGATCTCGCCCATGGCCGCCACCCCATCGCCGTGGATGACCTCGATCCGGCCACCGGTCAACAGGGGAAGGAACAACGTGGTGACGGTGAGATCGAAGGTGAGGGCGCTGAACAACGGTGCGATGGGAGGTGCTGGATCGCCTGCACCCTGGCCTGTGTACGACGAGATCGCGATGTCGAGGTATGCGGCAAGACCCCGATGGGTGATCGGCACGCCCTTGGGCTCGCCCGTCGAACCGGAGGTGTAGAGCACGTACGCCTCGTCATCGGCCTCGATGAGCGGAGGGGGTGGTGGATCAGGGAGGTCGTCGGGGAAGTCGGGCAGCGACGGCACGTGCCCGATCACGATCACGCATCCGGCACGCGCTGCAAGCGATGCTCGGCGGGTCTCGGGATGCTCGGGATCGAGGACGACGTACGATGCCCCGCTGCGCAGGACGGCATCGATCGCAACGACGGCTTCCACCGATCGGGGCAGACAGATTCCCACTCGATCGCCTTGGCGCACGCCGCGAGTGGCCAACCAGGCGCGAGTCGTCTCGACCCAGTGCCAGATCTCCGCACCCGTGAACGATCGGTCGCCGTCCACGGCTGCGACGTGGCTCTGGTCGTGAGGATCGTCGCGGTGCATCAGCGCAGCCGCCAGCCGGTCGGTCACTGCGCCGGCCCACGCGGGCCCCGCGGGTCCGCTGCCCCACTGTTGGAGGGTTCGCCGTTCGGCGTCGGTGAGGAAGTCGACGTCGCCCACCATCGTGTCGGGGGCGCTCACCGCGGCGGCCAGCAACGCACGCCAGTGCGACGGGGCAGCGGCCCGATGCGCCTCGTCAGCGCCGGCCGTGTTGATGTCGAGGTCGATCTCGGGAGCACCACCTTCGTAGGTGGTGAGTTGCACCCGGACCATGTGGCTGGGATCGGCGGCTCCGGCGTGCACCCAGTTGGTGTGGGCAGGGATGGTCCCGAAGTGACCGAGCGAGCCTCGAGGGATGACGTTCACCACGGCATCGACCTCGACGGCCGGCGACGTCCCGGGCACGGCGAAGCGCATCAGGTCCATCACCGCGCGAGCCGTGCGACGGTGCAACTCGGCGAACGTGTCGGCGTCGCGCACCTCGACGGTGAGGGGGAACACCTCCATCACCAGACCCACGAGATCGCGCGAGGCAGCGGTTCGGTTGTGGACCGGGATGCCGATGGTCGCGTGGTGGCGACCGGAGATCGTTGCAAGCTGCGCCGCGGTGATCGTGACCAGCAGGGTGGCCCACGACATGTCGGGTGACAGCAGGCGGTACGGGTTGCTGAGCGCGGCGTCGACGGCGGCGCGGAGGTCGGCATCGAGATCGATGCGATGTCGCTCGCTTGCGGGAGTCGCACGAACGACGGGGCGATACCAGCCACCCAATGGGTCGGCCGCCGACCAGGCAGCCCAATGCTCGGCGGCGAGCTGTCGGCGTGGATCGGGCGCGGACAGCGATGCCGCCCAGGAGCTGAACGACTCAGCCGGTCCGGCCGGTGGTTCGCCGGCGTAGACGGCCGCCGTCTCGGCGAACACCATCGCCGACGAGGTTGCGTCGGTGATCACGTGGTGGATGCACAGGTACCACGATGCGGTGCCGTCGTCGTGGGTGAGGATCACCGAGTCGTATGCGCACACCGACGCATCGACAGGACGACCCGAGCGGGCTCGCGCCCACTCGTCGACACGGTCACGCCGCATCGACACGACCTCTGACCGTGGGCCGTCTTCCATGATGACGGCGCGGGGCTCGCCCGTCGCCGAACTGGTGTCGATGCGTGTGCGCAGCGCGTCGCGTCGAGCGACCACCGCCGCAAACGCATCGCGGAGCCGCAACGGATCGATGGGTTGAGCGGCGCCCTCGCCGAGGTGGGTGACGAGTGCCATGTTCTGCAGGGGGCTGTCCGGGGCCCGCCGCTGTGACGCCCAGAGGCGTCGCTGGTACGACGTCAGGTTCGTCTCGGGTCGACGGCTCGGCCCGACGTGCACGGGCACGGGAGCGAGATGCAACGGCGTTGGGCCCACGACGGTCATCAGGCCTGGCCACCAACCGGTTCTGTCCCGCTGGCCTGCGATGCTCGACGGCGGTCGACGAAGTCGGCCATCGCGTCCACGGTCTGGAAGTGCTCGAGCACCACGTCGTTCGGCTCGACGGAGATGTCGAGTTCGCTCTCCATCCAGCTCACGATCTGCACGACTCCCAGCGAGTCGACGAGCCCGGTGAGGAGCAGATCGGTGCCCGGCTCGACGATGGTCGCCGGGTCGAGCGACACGGAGTCGTTGATGAAGGCGCAGAGGGCGCCGCGGAGATCGGTGACGTTCATGTGGTGATGGCTTCCTGGAGCAGCGCGGCGCGGACGCGGCGGCGATCGATCTTGCCGGAGCCCGTTCTGGGAAGATCCGAATGTCGGATCACCCGTGTCGGAACGGCGGATGGGTGAAGTCTCGAGGTCGCGTACGACACGAGCTCGTGTTCGTCGAACGCGTCGTCGGCGGCCACGACGGCAGCGATGAGACCGTCGCCGGCGGGTGTCGGGCCGACCACCACGTGCAGGACGTGCGGGGCGTTGCCGAGCACCGCCTCGACGCCGTCGAGCTCGATGCGTGTGCCGCGGATCTTGACCTGGTGGTCGCGCCTGCCCAGGTAGTGCAGCAGGCCATCGGGGCCGCGGTGGACGAGATCGCCGGTCGAGTACCAGCGGCCAGGTCCCAGGTCGGCTCGCTCCTGGAACGTTCGGGCGCTGAGCTCGGGCTGGCGCCAGTATCCGGTCATCGCCGTCGTCGCTGCCACGAGCAGCTCACCGCCATCGCCTTCGGCGACGGGCAGTCCGTCGTCGTCGACCACGGCCAGACGCGCTCCGGCCCAGCCCTCGCCGAGCGGTACGTCACTGGCGGTCACGTCGAGCTGGTCGCGGGTGAAGTTCCACACGGTGCA
>JANNQK010000244.1:0-12185 GCA_031400715.1 Actinomycetes bacterium
CGGCAAGCCGACCGCCGAGGAAGGTGCCGGCCGCGATGCCTCCCAGCACGACACCGATGATGCCGGTGAAGGTCTGGAGCGTGACGCCGATGTACGGAGCCAGCAGTCGCCCGGCGAGGATCTCGAGCACGAGCACCGCACCCGACGCGACGAAGACGGTGAAGGAGGCCAGACGACTCGACACGGTGCAACGACCGTAGCGCGGGGTGAGCCGAACACACCCGGCGGACGCTCGGCGGACACCCGGCGCACACCCGGCACGAAGGGGCAGGCGACCCACCGGTGCGACCGGACGTTCCACCCGCCCGCCGCGTGTGCAAGGGTGACCACATGCCTCGTCTTGGTGATGGTCCTGGTGCGAAGAAGCGATGACTCCTGATCACCGCGACCGCCCGCGGCACCCCGACACGGTGGCCGTCTCCGCCGGACGCCCGACCCAGGTCGGCGAGCCGCTGAACCACCCGATCGTGCTCGCCTCGAACATCCGCGGCGAGGAAGGCGTGTACGCCCGAACCCATGGGGTGGCCACGTGGGCCGGGCTCGAGGAGGCGGTCGGTGCCCTGGAGGGTGGCCACGCGACCGCGTTCTCGACGGGCATGGCGGCCGCCTCAGCGTGCCTGTTCGCGCTCGCTCCCCGAGTCCTCGTGCTGCCGACGTTCTCGTATCTGGGGGTGCGCGCACTGGTGAACGACCTCGTGGAGCAGACACGCATGCAGGTGCGGTTCGTCGACATCACCGACACTGCGGCGGTGGTCGAAGCCGCCGACGGTGCCGACGTCGTGTGGGTCGAGACACCCACCAATCCCACGCTCGACGTGGCCGACGTCGCCACTATCGTCGTCGGCGCACACCGCTGCGCGGCGCGAGTGGTGGTCGACAGCACCTTTGCCACGCCGATCTGCGCGCAGCCGCTCGCCGATGGTGCCGACGTGGTGATGCACAGCGGCACGAAATTCATCGGCGGGCACAGCGATCTGATGATCGGGCTGACGGTCACCGGCGACGAGGTGCTGCACGACCGGCTGCGCCATGCCCGGTTGGTGAACGGAGCGACGCCCGGCGCGCTCGAGGCCTTCCTCGCCCTGCGCGGTCTGCGCACGTTGCCGCTGCGGATGGAACGAGCGCAGGCATCTGCGGTCGAGCTCGTCCGGCGTTTGCGTGCCCATCGGGGGGTGGCCGACGTTCGCTATCCCGGCTGGGGAGCCATGGTGTCGTTCGTCGTGGTCGGTGGCGCGGATGCTGCGGACCGCGTGTGTCGACGGATCCGACTCCTGGTGCCGGCGACGAGCCTGGGCGGCGTCGAGACGACCATCGAGCGGCGACAGAAGTATGCGGGCGATGCCCACGTGCCGCCCGGCTTGCTGCGGATGAGCGTCGGCATCGAACACCTCGAGGACATCTGGGCCGATCTCGCGGCAGCCATCGACGGCTGAGCCCCGCCGATCGACGCGTCAGCTGGCCAGGAGATCGGCGTACGCAGGGTGGCCATCGATGAACTGGGCGACGTACCAGCACGTCGGCACGACCGTTCGACCCGACTCGCGGATGCTGGCCAGGGATCGTTCGACGAGGACGGCGGCGACCCCGCGACCTCTGACCGATCGATCGACGACGGTGTGGGGAAGCTCGATCGTGTCGCCGCGGACGACATAGTCGGCGAAGCCCACCACCTCGCCGTCGATCAGCACCTCGAAGCGCGAGGCGGCGGCGTTGTCGATCACCACCGGACCGATCGCAGAGGGATGGTCGCGGTCGGTCACCGTCGCCCCGCAAGGAGCGCATCGATCGGTGCGAGCCGCCCGATGGAACCGGCCCGAGAAGATCTGTCCTGGTTCACCATCCCCACAGCTTGCCCCATCGCGGGCACCCCGTTGAACGGGCGGTTCAGGTGGGTGACGACGCCGTGTTCGCGAGACGGAGACGGCTCTCGAAGTCCTCGTGGTTCAGGTACCCGCCACACAGTCGTCGGTAGCCGGTGTAGGCGGTTCGCCCGTGGAGCACGCGCCAGTTGTCGAACAGCAGCGCGTCGCCCGGGCGCAACACGTGCCGCCATTGGAAGTCGGGGTCGTTGGCGATCAGATCGAACGCCTGCAGGGCCGCGTACACCGTCAGCATCTCGTCGTCGGCGAGCAGGAACGGCGCACGATCGGCGTTGTTGAACGACACCTGCACCAGTTCGCCGGTGTGATCGTGCCGGAACACCGGTCGTGACGCCATGAGGTGCGAACCGTCGCCGATGTACTGCCCGGGGATCGACACCCTCGCCAGCACGGCGTAGTGCTCGGGGCAGCGCCGCTGCATCTCCACGGCGATGCGGAACCCGTCGACCATCGTGCTCACGCCACCCTCGCCGTCGAAGTCGAGGCAGTGGAGCATCTGCAGCCCGGGGGCGTCGTGGGAGTAGGTGCCGTCGGTGTGCGGGCGCAGTTCGAGGTTGGTGTAGGCGGTGTCGGCCTTGGTCAGATCGGCGGTGAACTCCCAGAAGCCGCCGAAGATCGTTTCGCGCACGTACCCGACGCGCTCGAGCAGGGCTTTGGTCGACCCTGTATCGGGCGGCGTGTCCGTGACCACACAGAACCCGTAGCGGGCCACGAGCCGGAGCCAGGCGGCCAGCCCGTCGTCGCTGGCCATCACCTCGTCGTGGGCGATCGCCGGATGGGGTGTGATCGCTGCCGCGTCCCAGAGCACACGATCGCTCTCGACATGAGCCGGCTCGCTGTGCGGCGATCGGAACCTGGCCAGGAACTCGACGGGCAGTTCGCTGGTCGACCCATCGGTCCAGCTGATCTCGACGCGTTGGGGCTCCGACACCAGACGGGCCGAGCCGGCGGTGATGCCGATATCGACGCCGGCCGTCCACAGTTGGCGCTGTTGTGTGATGGGATGCAGCGTGTCGACGTCGTGGGCGTGATCGCGTACCCAGATCCACGGGTAGGCGCTCCGGTCACCGTCGTGCCAGGTGACTTCGAGTCGGTCGGCCCGTGCTTGGAGCGAAGAGACCGTGGTCATGCGAAAACGGTACCACCGTTCAGGATTGGATCAGATCCGGGATCGGCGCGTCGATGACTCGAGGTCGGTGGCAGGGCCTATCGTTCTGGCATGGCAGCAACTCCACGATCCGGCGAGCACGATCATCCGTCCAGCACCAAGGACACCGAGTCGGTGGAGCGGTTCATCCCCGCACCCGCCGCGAAGATCTTCGACCTGCTCGCCGACCCCTCCCGCCATCGGGACATCGATGGATCGGGCACCGTGCAGGGTTCATCGGAAGGGTCGCGCCGTCTGGCCAAGGGCGACCGGTTCGGCATGGACATGAAGCAGGGCATCGGCTACGCGATGGTGAGCGACGTCGTGGAGTTCGAGGAGAACCGTCTCATCGCCTGGCAGTCCAATTCGCCGATCAAGCTCATGGGCTTGTTCGTCGGTGGTCGCATCTGGCGATACGAGCTCGAACCCGTCGAGGGCGGCACGCTGGTACGAGAGACGTGGGACATCAGCAAGGAGCGGATCAAGGTGATGGTTCGCCCGTTGCGAGCCAAGACCAAGGCGAACATGGACAAGACCCTGGCGCGGATCGAGGAGATCGTCACCGCGTGAGTCGCTGAGGTGGCGACGGCCGACACGTCGGCGTGCGGACGTCCGAGCCACGATTCGTCACGGCTCACGGCTCACGGCTCGCCGTGACCTGCGCCGTGACCTGCGCCGTGGCCGTGAGCGGTTCTGATCTCGCGCCGGGTGTCGCGCAGTGTGATCGCTTCGTAGGCGGTCACCGCCCACAACAGCGTCGTGATGATCGCCAGGGCCGCGAGGGCATCGACTCGCGAGATGACGGGCACGAGCGCGAGGAGCGCGATCGCCAGGCCGAGGCGAGGCGTGCTCACCGATCGGGTGACCCGCAGGCGGAAGGCCGTGTGGCCGAGGTAGTACAGGGCGGCGCCGCCGGCGAGTGCCGCCCCGGGTACGGCCCCGAGCGGATCGGTCACGTGTGCGACGGTCTTCTTCAACCCCAGCGCGAACAGCACCACGCCGGCGATCATCAGGAAGTGCGCGACCGAGTACGCATCGCGGGCCAGCTCGTTCTGATGCGTGCCGACCGGCGCCCGCTCGAGTCGATCTCCGGCAGCGTGGAAGGTGACGTCGAAGTACGTCCACCACATCGCCGACACCGCGGCGACGCCGATCACGACCGCAGCCACGATGCCGCCGTCGAGTTCGTCGCTGGCCCCCACGCCGATCGCGACGAGTGACTCGCCCAGGGCGATGATGACGATCAAGCCGTGTCGCTCGGCGAAGTGACGCGGTTCGAGCTTCCAGCCGCTCGAACCGAAGAGGTATGGGCCGAGCACGTCGATCGCGACCGCCACCGCCCACACGGTCATCTGCGCCGACCCGTCGAGGCTCGCCGCGACCCCGAGCAGGGAGACGGCGATCAACGAGCTCGCCCCGAGCGCGAACACAGATCGCCTGAGGTCGGGCTCGTCGCGGCTGCCCAGGATGAACAGCACGATCTGCCCGGCCCGCACCACGCCGTACGCGATGGCGAACGCCGCCGCGGACCCGTCGAATGCACGGGGGATGCACAAGGTGACCACCAGCAGCGCTGCCATCGCACCGAAGATCGCGAACCGAACAGACCCTTCCTCCGGGTCGACGACACTGGTGAGCCACGCGTATCCGACCCAGGCCCACCACAGCGTGGCCAGCACCAGCACCGCCCGAGCCACGCCGGTCCAGGTGGGGGTGGCGGCCATCATCGCCGTGCACTGGGTGACGGCGAGCACGAAGATGAGATCGAAGAAGAGCTCGAGTGGCGTCACCTGCTCGCCCGTCCGACGTACCGCCGTGAGTCGCCGTCGTGAACCCTGGGACGGAGGTTCTGGCACGTCGCGGTCGGGAGCAGCGTGGGAGTTCATGGGCGCATTCTGGCCGAACGAACCCGCTCGAGTTCGGGAAGCAGGATGCTCGGCGTCAGGCGACCGAGCAGGTGAACGGAACCTCGAGCAGTGGCAACGGGTCGACCGCAGCGGCTCGCTGCCCGCCGGGGTGCACCTCGAAGTGGAGGTGGTAGTTGCCCGGCCCGGGGTTCCCGGTGTCACCCACGTACCCGATCACCTGCCCGCGGCGCACTCGATCACCGAGGGCGAGCCCATCGGCGAATCGCGAGAGGTGGGCGAAGAAGTAGTACGTACCGTCGTCGGCGGTGAGGCCCCAGGCGTTGCCCGACAGCGAGGCCGATGCATCGGCCTGGCTCACGAGCAGGCCGTCGGCGACGGCGTAGACGTCTTGGCCGACGGTTGCGAGGATGTCGATCCCTTCGTGGCGTCGCCCGCCGGAGCGGGCATCTCCGAAGTTGTCGAGGATGTCGCACCTGGGCGATGGGCCCATCGGGAACATCGTGGCGCCCACGCGACGCAGGCGCTTGGCAGGAGCCGTGACCGTGGCGGCGCGCTCGATCGGCAACGGGTTCGGGGCTGCCGATGCGCCATCGCGCGGGCGATCGACTCTGCGCGCACCGAGCGCGGCCGCACCACCCGCGATCGCGGCCGCAGTGCCCAGGAGGAGCGAGCGGCGGGAGGCCCGTGATGGTTGTTGCATGGCGGTTGGTGGCCGAGCGGTCCTGCGGAGAGGTTCCTGGTGGACCGGTTCCAGCGTGCTGGCGAGGCTACCCACCGCGACGACGGTGTCGACCGCGGCCTGCCTTCTCACCCATCTCTCACCTTGTTCGACGTCGTTGCTCACCTTCGATCCGCATCATGTGCACATCCCCCGGGGCTCGCACGACGAGACCTCCCCACCCAAAGGAAGACACCATGAGCACGAACAAGAAGAAGAAGCTGATCACCACCGGTCTCCTCGCCGGTCTCGTCGCCGGCGGCGGCGCAGGCATGATCCTCACCTCCACCGGCTTCGCCGGGGCCTCGAGCAGCGGTGCTGCCGCCGTCACCGCCGTCGACGATTCGACGCCGACCGATGCCGGCACCACCGGCACCGGCGATCCAGGCGATCGTCCGGACGGCTCGACCAGACTCGCCGACGTGCTCCAACCCTTGGTCGACGACGGCACGATCACGGCCGACCAACTGACGGCGATCGTGTCCACGCTCGAGGCAGCCCGCCCCATGGGCGGACCTGGCGACGGCATGGGCCCCGGCGGCCGGGGCATGGGCGGCCGGGGCATGGGCGGCGAGGGGCTCACCGCTGTCGCCGACGCGCTCGGTCTGACGGTCGACGAGCTCCGCACGTCGCTCCAGGACGGTCAGACCCTCGCCGAGGTCGCCGCGGCTCAAGGGGTCGACGCCCAGACCGTGATCGACACCCTCGTGGTCGCGGCCGGCGAGCACTTGGCCGAGGAGGTCACCGAAGGTGACATGACGCAGGACGAAGCTGACGCCAAGCTGGCGGAGATCACGACCCGCATCACCGACGCCGTGAACAACGGTGGCCCGATCGGCGGCGGTCGCGGTGATCACGGCCCCCGCGGTCCCATGGGCGGTTCGATGGGCGACCACATGGGCGACGACGCCGACGGCGACGCGGCCTGACACCCGAGCAACCCACACGCCGGCAACCCACACACCGGCAACCCACACACGAGACGCAGGAGGCACCACAATGGTGGCGATGAGCGGACGGGTGCTTGTTGTCGACGACGATCGAGCGATTCGGGAGTCGTTGGCGCGGGCGCTCGAGCTGGACGGCTACGACGTCGAGCTGGCACCTGACGGTGCCGCCGCTCTCGCCACCATTCGTGAACGACGCCCCGACGTCGCGATCTTCGATGTGATGATGCCGAACATCGACGGCCTCACCCTGTGTCGGGTGCTCCGTGCCGAGCGGGACCGGCTGCCGGTGCTGATGCTCACCGCCCGTACCGAGACCTCCGACCGGGTGGCCGGGCTCGACGCGGGCGCCGACGACTACCTTCCGAAACCGTTCGATCTCGACGAGCTCTTGGCGCGGTTGCGAGCGTTGTTGCGGCGGGCCAGGCCCGATGACAGAGCCGACGACGACTCCGGTCGGTCGCTGCAGGTCGCCGATCTGCGCGTCGAGCCCAGCTCACGCAGGGTGTGGCGCGGCGATGTCGAGGTGGATCTCTCGAAGACCGAGTTCGACCTCCTCGAGCTCTTGGTGCGCAACTCCGGCATCGTGCTCGATCACTCGACCATCTACGAGCGCATCTGGAACTACGACTTCGGACCCGACTCGAAGAACCTTGCCGTCTACATCAGCTACCTCAGGCGCAAGATCGACACCGATGATCTTCCCAAGCTGATCCACACGGTGCGCGGCGTGGGCTACACCGTGCGATTGCAATGAGCGAACACCGGGGGCATCGATGAGCCTGCGCCTCAAGTTCGCCGTCGCGATGGTGGCGTTGGCAGCCGGCGCCACCATCGCTGGTGGAGCGGTGAGCTACTTCGCCACGAGCAACGAGCTGCGCGCGCAGGTCGACGCATCGCTGGTCGACGCCGCGGGACGGTTGGCGCTCGGCGCTCCGCTCGTCGATGGCCGCGGACCGTTCGGCGATCTCGATGGCGACGGCGACAACGATGGGCGATACCGCAGCTTCACGCAGATCCTCTGGCAGGTGATCGACGCCGATGGGACGATCGTCCGTTCGCCACGAAGTGGCGAGCTGCCGGTCATCGCCGCCGACGTGAGGGTCGCATCCGGCACGGCGAGGCGGGCCAGCGACCGTCACGACGTCACCATCGACGGCGAACCCTTCCGAGTGCTCACCGTGGCGGCCTCCAGCGGCGGCGCAGTGCAGTTGGCCCGGTCGCTCCGCGAGACCGAAGCCGTCCTCGAACGGATCCGCAACCAGACCCTGCTGATCGTCGTCGGCCTGTCGGCACTCGCGGCCATCGTGGGCATCGTCATCGCCCAGCACGTCACCAGGCGGTTGGTCCGGCTCACCGAGGCTGCCACCACGGTTGCCTCGTCGGGCGACCTCGAGCTGCAGGTGCCCGTGGACGGGCGCGACGAGGCCGGCATGCTCGGCGTTGCGTTCAACGCCATGCTCGCGTCGCTCGCCCGTTCGAAGAGGTCGCAGCATCAACTGGTGCAGGATGCCGGCCACGAGTTGCGCACTCCGCTCACCAGCCTGCGCACCAATGTGAGCGTGATGCAGCGCTTCGACGAGCTCTCCCCCGCCTCGCGTCAGCGGCTGCTGGCCGACCTCGACTCCGAGACCAGGGAGCTCACGACCATGGTGAACGAGTTGGTCGAGCTGGCCACGGATCGGCGTGACGAAGAGGATCCTTCGTTGGTCGAGTTGGGCGCAGTGGTCGACGCCATCGTCGAACGGGCGCGGCGTCGATCGGGACGCGAGATCTCCGTGACCGGTGACCGCAGTCCGGTGCTGGTCCGTTCGCAGGCGGTCGAACGCGCGGTGTCGAACCTCGTGGAGAACGCGTTGAAGTTCAGCGACGGCCCAGTGGAGGTTGCTGTGCATCTCGGCGCTGTCCTCGTGAGCGACCGCGGACCGGGTATCGCCGAAGCCGACCTCGGTCGCGTGTTCGATCGGTTCTATCGCAGCGATGCCGCCCGGGCACTCCCTGGGAGCGGCCTTGGTCTGGCGATCGTGCGCGAGATGGCCGAGTCCCACGGTGGCCAGGTGACGGCGACCAACCGCGATGGCGGCGGTGCGACCATCGGCTTCCAGCTTCCGCTTGCGGTGTGACCTGACGCCGCACACGAGTGCTCGGCAACTGGGTCAGCGATCGTTCGGTGCCACCCGCCTGACCGAACGTGCACCGTCACCGAATCGGGCCGGGTGCGTCGACCATGGACGCCAACGCCAGTGCACGCACTCCGTGCTCCAACTCACTGCGGAAGTCGATACGCAAGCCGGCCACGGCCGGATCGATGAGGACCTCCTTCACGATCGGTGCCGGATGGGCCTGGTGGTACAGCCCGATCGTGAGCGCCTGCAGGTGCACCAGGAACTGCAGCGCGCGCTGCCGGGTGCACCCCACGTGCCGTGCGACCAAGGTGACGGTCACCGAGCTGCGCTGGACGAGGAACGATTTGTAGTCGAGTGCGGTGTCGAAGGGCACGTTGCGCTCCAGCACCGATGCCACGAGCGACATCAGTCGCAACAGACGCGGCTGCTCGATCAGCGAGGCGACCATGACGGATGTCAGCGTCGCCGGATCTCCCGTTGGATCTCCCGTTGGATCTCCCGTTGGGTCTCCCGCGTGTGAAGGTGCTGCGGCAAGCGCTGCGTCCACGCGCTCGAACCACGTCGCGTACTCATCGATGGTGAGCGCCAAGAGCAGCGCTTCCCGAGTGGGCACGTAGCGATAGAGCGTTCCCTTCGCCAGCGACAGCGATGCAGCGACGGCGTCCATGGTGAACTCGTCGATCTCGACGGCGTCGAACACCGCCCTCGCAGCGTCGACGATGTCGTCGTGGCGCGAACGCTTGGCTGCGTCGCTTCGCGCCCGTTGCGTCATCGTTCCATCCTAAGTGACGCCCGGTCAGCTGCAGCGATGCCATCACGGAACGCATCTGCCAGACTGCCGCAATGTCCAGCGAACCCGATGCCGTCGCCACCCGCCGTGACCCGTTCGATGCCGAGCTGGTGCTCACCGGTCTGACACTCGAGGACAAGGTCGCGCTGCTGACCGGGGCCGACGGATGGCACACCGTTGCACGACCGGGGGTCCCGGTGTTGCGCTGCAGCGACGGTCCCGCGGGGGTTCGCGGTACGTCGTGGAGCGGTCCACTGTCGGCGTCGTTCCCGTGTGGCACGGCGCTCGGGGCCAGCTTCGACACCGATCTCGTGGAAGAGGTGGGCGCAGCGCTCGGGCGCGAGTGCCGTTCCAAGGGAGCACAGATGCTGCTCGCTCCCACGGTGAACCTGCACCGCACACCGATCGGAGGGCGGAACTTCGAGTGCATGAGCGAGGACCCGACCCTCACCGCGCACATCGCGGTCGCGTACGTGAAAGGCGTCCAGTCCGAACGCGTCGCGGCGTGCATCAAGCACTTCGTCGCCAACGACACGGAGTTCGAGCGGATGACCATCTCGAGCGAGGTCGACGAGCGAACCTTGCGCGAGCTCTACCTGGTGCCGTTCGAGGCCGCAGTGCGTTCGGTCGACGAGGGCGGAGCCGGCGTGCGGTCGATCATGAGCAGCTACAACAAGGTCAATGGTCGCTACGTCCCCGACGACCCCGGTCTCATGCGTGATCTGCTTCGCGACGAGTGGGGCTTCGATGGTGTGGTGGTGAGCGACTGGTTCGCCCATCATGACTCGGTCGCCTCCGCGCTGGCCGGCCTCGACCTCGAGATGCCGGGCCCCACCCGTCAACGAGGCGGGGCACTCGTGCAGGCCGTGCTCGACGGTGAGGTCGACGTCGCCCACATCGACGAGTGCGTCCGTCGCTTGTTGCACCTGTTCGAGTGGTGTGGGCTCACCGACCCTGCGTCCGGAGTGGTCGCCGGTGTCGAGACCACCGATGACTCCGACGAGACGCGCGAGATCATCCGCCGTGCGGCGATCGCCGGGAGCGTGCTCCTCGTGAATCGCGAAGGAGCCGACGGCTCGCGAACGCTCCCGATCATGGGCGGGACGACCGTTGCTCTGCTGGGCCCCAACGCAGCGCGCGGCCAGATCCAAGGTGGGGGAAGCGCACGGGTTCGCGCGAACCGGCCCGTGCCGGTGCTCGGTGCGCTGCAGAGCCGAGGGGTGGAGGTTCGCTACGAGGCGGGTGGCTCCATCGACAAGATGCTGCCGTCGCTCAGAGGCCGGTTCGACGTGGTGTATTGCGGGGTGGACGGTAGGACCGTCGCCGGGACGGCCGATCGGCTGAGCTTGCTCTGGCCCGAAGCGCCGGCTGACGGCATCGCTCGCGATGCGTTCGGGGTGTCGATCACCGGCACGTTCGTGCCCGACGTGAGCGGCGATTGGGACATCGGCATGGCAGCCGTCGGCCCCGCCGTGTTGAAGGTCGACGGCGAGGTCGTGGTCGATCTCTCGACACCCCAGACCGGCGGGTTCGCGTTCGGGGGCGGGAGCAAGGAGATCCGGGCGATCGTTCCCTTCGTGGCCGGGACGGAGGTCGCGATCGAGGTGGACCTCGGCCTCGTCGAGGGCTACACCATGATGCGCGGACTGCTGGTCGGAGCCCGTGCTCCCGAACAGTTCGACCCAATGGTCGCGGCCATCGAAGCCGCCGCAGCTGCCGATGTCGCCGTGATCGTCGTGGGCACGAATGCTGATTGGGAGACCGAGGGCGAGGACCGCACGACGATGGACCTTCCGGGTCGCCAGGACGAGCTCGTGCGGCGCGCCGCCGAGGTGAACCCGAACACGGTGGTCGTGATCAACGCCGGCTCGCCGGTCACCATGCCGTGGATCGACGATGTCGCCGCGGTGTTGCAGGTGTGGTTTCCCGGTGAGGAGATCGGGAACGCGATCGCGGACATGTTGCTCGGCGTTGCCGAGCCTGGCGGACGCCTGCCGATGACGGTGCCCATCCGCCTGAGCGACACCCCGGCGTACTTGTCGCATCCCGGCCAGAGCGGACTCGCCCGCTACGACGAACATCAGTTCATCGGCTACCGGTGGTACGACGCCCGCGAGATCGCACCGCAGTTCCCCTTCGGGCACGGCTTGGGATACACGTCGTGGTCGTTCGGTCCTGCCGAGATCACCGGGACGATCGCGGACGGGATCGTGGTGCGCGTGCCGGTCACGAACACGGGCCATCGTGCCGGGACGACGGTGGTGCAGTGCTACGTGGAGGCATCAGAGGGTGGGCCGCGCCGGCCGCTGCGCGAGCTTCGAGGATTCGCCAAGGTGCATGCGGCGCCAGGCGCGACGGTGACGGCCGAGATGTGGCTGCCGGAGCGGTCCTTCGCCGTGTGGGACGTGGCGACACACTCGTGGCTGGTTCCCGCCGGCATCTATCACGTGCTCGTCGGCGACTCGTCACGAGCCCTCGAACCCGCCGGTTCCGTGCTCTGCTGACGAGATCCCCGATCGGAACAGGACCATCGCACGACGTGCGATGACCGACGCGCAGCCACCTGCCCCGACAATGGCCGAGGTGGGCCCCCCCCCGGGGGGGCCCCCCCGGCCGTGGGGGGGGCGGGGGGGGGGGGGTTGTGATCGCACCGCGGGGGGGGGGGGGGTTTCCCGAGGGGGGGGAGGCAGCAGAGCCCGGGACCGCCCG
>JANNQK010000245.1:0-1661 GCA_031400715.1 Actinomycetes bacterium
CAGACTCGCCAGGCGGAGCAGCTCCCGGGTCTCGGGCGGAAGCCACGAAAGACGGCGCACGAGCGTCTCGGTGAGCACTGCCGGCATCACCGACGGTGGCGTCTCAGCGATGCCCGACTCGATGCGCAGCAGCCCTTCGTCATCCAACGACCTCAGCAGTTCTGTGGCGAAGAGCGGGTTTCCGGCGGTCGACCGGAGCCGCTCGCGCAACTCGTGGCCAGGAGCTGCTCCCGTGAGCGCCGATGCCAGCGCGTTGAGGTCGACCTCGTCGAGCGCATCGACGCGCACGTGTCGGCCGCGCCCATCGACGACGAACTCGATGAGGCGGTCCAGCACCGGCGAACGCGGCGATGGCCGCATCGAGATCACGACGCTGAACTGCGACGCCGGAGCGCGGCGGGCGAGCGCTCGGAGGACCGAGAGGGAGAGGTCGTCAGCCCAGTGCGCATCCTCGACGACCAGCAACGCCGCTCCTCCATGCGAGATCGTCTCGACGGCTTCGACGCTGGCCTCGACGACGGCATAGCTGAGGTCCGCCGGGTCGCCGTCGAGGGTGGTCCGATGAAGCAGTTCACGAAGCCGGTCGCGCTGAGGGCCCGCGACGTGCTTGTCGCCGAGCAAGCCGTGCGGCAAGGCCCCGGGTCGGCGCATGACCTCGTCGGCGACCACTTCGACCACGGAGATCCCCGCGGCTCGAGCCAGACCGATCGCCTCGCGAACGAGATGCGTCTTGCCGATCCCAGCTTCGCCCTCGAACAGCATCGTCTGCCCGACCCCGCTCAACGTCGATGCGACCATCTCACGAAGTGCGGCCAGCTCCCTGCCGCGACCGACGGTTCCTCGAGCTGTCGTCGAGGCCGCGCTGTCCTCAGCGGCCCACAGGTGCCATCGCTCGCTGAAGCCCTTGAGGCGAACCTTGCCGCGGTCGGCGAACCTGATCGCCGGCGAGACCCCGACGAGCTGGCGCACCACATCGGCGACGAGCACCTCGCCACCTTCGGCACGCCCGGCGATGCGCGACGCAGCGTTCACTGCCCCGCCCAGCGGGTCGGTGTGCACATCGAACACCTCGCCGGTGTTGATTCCGATTCGCACCCGTGGGGCGGTGCCGACGAGCGAACGCTGCGCCGCCAAGGCGAACCCGACCGCCTGGCGAGGCGACGAGAAGGCCAGCATCAGGCCGTCGCCGAGCGACTTCACCTCGCGGCCGCCGTAGGCGTCGATCCGTTCGCGGACTCGGTCGAGCTGGCGCACCACCGCCGTCATGCCGGCATGGTCGCCGACCTTGTCGACGAGCGCCGTCGAACCCTCCACGTCGGCGAACACGATCGTGGTGATCCCGCCATCGGCGCCCGAAGGACCAGCCATCACACCGTCGACGTCACGGTCCATCTGGGCACTCCAACCTCATCCGCAGATCGTACGACCACGCCGGAGGACCGCGAATCAGTCATCTCACGGATGTTGCCCGGGACACATCAGGCCACCATGTGACGATGACTCCCTCCGCGACGGCGAACCCGGTGTCGGCCACACACATGCTCGGACGCCATCTGCCCGGCCCACGAGGTGTCGACAAGCTGCGTCGAACGCGCCAACTGTTCCGCGACCCGTCGACCGCCCTCGATTCGCTGTACGAGACGTTCGGCCCGATCAGCGAG
>JANNQK010000246.1:0-22766 GCA_031400715.1 Actinomycetes bacterium
CGCTGCCGGCGAGGTGGTCGCGATGACCGGCGACGGCATCAATGACGCACCGGCACTGCGTGCTGCCCACATCGGCGTCGCCATGGGCGAGCGCGGCACCGAAGTGGCCCGGGAGGCCGCGACCATCGTGTTGCTGGACGACAACTTCGCCACGATCGTTGGCGCTGTCCGCGGTGGCCGCCGCATCTACGACAACCTCTCTCGGGCCTTCGCGTACCTGATCGCGTTCCATCCACCGTTGATGCTCGCCGCGCTGGTGATACCCCTGGCCGGGAGACCGCTGCTGCTGCTCCCGGTTCACCTCGTGCTCCTCGAGTTGCTGCTGCACCCGGTCGTGTCGCTGGTGTTCGAGGCCGATCCAGCCGACGACGACGTGATGTCGCGTCCGCCGCGCCCGGCGGGTTCGGCGCTGGGCGTGCACGCCCTCCTCCGGCCGTGGCTGGTCGGCCTGTCGTTGTCGGTCGCCGTGATCGGGTTGTACCTCGGGGCGCTGGCACGCGACTGGCCGACCGAGCAGGCGCGTGCCCTCGCCTTCGCGACGCTGTTGCTGGCCCAGATCTTCCTCGTGCTCGGAGAACGCCGCCCCGATCGACCGCTGTGGAAGGCTCCGGTGCGCCCCACTCGTCAACTCCTTGCAGCCCTCGCGGTCGTCGTCGCGGTCACCGTGGCCGCGGTGGAGCTGGGCCCGTTCGCGCGCATGCTCCAGCTCGCTGCGTTCCCGCTCCACGCCTGGCCGTTGGTGATCGGCGCGTCCGCGGTGGCGGTGCTGGCGCTCGAGCCGCTGAAGGGCCGTCTCGGCCAGCCGGCGAAGGTGTCGGCCGGCCCGAGAGACGACGCACCCCTTCAGTTGGGGGGGCCGGAGGCCGATGATGGGAGTGATGTCCGACACCATCGAGGCGACGCTCCCGGCGAGCACCCCAGGGCCGAATGATGGGACGATCTACATCGGCCGCCAGCCGGTGTTCGACCGCGCTCGCAAGGCGGTCGCGTACCAGTTGCTGCATCGGGGCACCTCCGCCGGGTCCACCGATCCTGCGCCGGAGGCGAGCGCCCGGGAGCTCGTCGAGCACACGTTGCTCCAATGGGGCGTCGACAAGCTGCTCAACGGCAAACCCGGCTACGTCCGTGTGGATGCAGACTTCCTGAGCGACGGGCTCCACCTCGCCCTGCCGCAACATCAGGTCGTGCTCGAGGTCCGGGGCGACGTCGAGTCCGATGGCTCTCTGTTCTCGCACGTGCTCGGCGCCAAACTCGCCGGCTACCGGATTGCGATGCGCCACGTGCCCGAGCATCCGGAGGGTGCATCGGGCGATCTGTTCAAGCTGGCTGACGTGGCGAAGGTCGACATGGCTGCGACGCCCACCGCCGACCTCGAGCGCACCATCGCGTCGCTGCGGATCAGTGCACCGTTCGCACGGTTGATGGCCGAGGGCGTGGATGAACTGCACCAGTACCGGACGGCGATGGCCCTGGGCGTCGAGCTGTTCGAGGGCTTCTTCTTCGCCCAGCCGGAGATCTTGAGCAGGTCTGCGCGCACGGTGGGCAGCATGGCGGCAGTCGCACTGCTGGCGGAGGTGCAATCACCCGACGTCAGCATCAGGCGCCTGGAGCAGCTGGTGGTGGTCGATCCGACCCTTGCCTTCCGGTTGTTGAGCCTCGTGAACTCGAGCACGACAGGGCTCGCGACCAAGGTGGAATCGGTGTACCACGCGCTCGTGTTGCTCGGCATCGAGCGTGTGCGACAGATGGCGACGTTGTTGACGATGGCCTCGCGTTCGAAGGACAACGACGAGATCATCACCCTGGCGGCGATCCGAGCCTGGATGGCCAGAGCCACGGTCGACGTGCCCGAACTCGAGAACGGTGCGTACACCGCCGGTCTGCTGTCGGTGCTCGACGTGGTCTTCCACATCCCGATGGCCGAGCTGGTCGAGGGTCTCCCGCTGGCACCCACCGTGGCCGAGGCGCTCGTCGACGGCACCGGCCCGCTCGGCAACGTGCTCGCCGCCGTTCGCGCCTACGAGCGCGCCGACCTGCACGCGCTCGAGCGCCTGCGCCCCGGAGAGCTGGCGCGTTTCTTGCAGGTGTACCGAGACGCGGCGGCCGCGGCCCAAGAGCTGCGACACCACCTCGACGCGGCATAGCGAACGCCCTCAGCGTTCCGGCGTCGACCCCGACGACAGATCCAGGCCGGCGGCGCGGGCCGCGGCGGCGTAGGCAGCGGCGAGCGAGTCGATCGTCTCGTGGGCGTTCAACCCGCTGGGATTGGGCAGGACCCAGAGCTCTGCTCCACCGAACCGCTCGACCTGGCGGCCGGCCAACGCCTTCGGCCGGCGCAAGGCCTGGCGGTAGGCGGTGAGCCCGAGCACCGCGACGACGTGCGGTCCGAGCCGCTTGACCGTGGCCTCGAGTCGCTGTGCGCCAACGCGCAGATCTTCGGTCGCCAACTGGTCGGCGCGGGCCGACGCGATCGATGCGATGTTGGTGATGCCGATGCCACGCTCGTGCAGCATCGCGAGATCGTCGGGCACCATCCCCCCGCTCGCGTCGACCAGCCAGGGCGTGATGCCGGAGCGATGCAGGGCCGGCCAGAACCGGTTCCCGGGGCGGGCGAAGTGCGCATTCACGGCAGCGGTCCACAAGCCGGGATTGATGCCCACGAACAGCAACCGAAGGTCGGCACCCGCGAGGTCGTCGACCTGTGCCCCGCTGTGTTGGAGCAGCTCAGCACGGGTGAATCGACGAACAGGGCGGGTCACTGGACCAGTCTCGCCGCGTCGTCGAGCGGTCGCCACCATGTCGGCCGGCCGTTCGGTGTGCCCATGACACGTGTCACCCGCGCACACAACAGTGTTGCGGTTGCGTTACAACGTCGCCCATGAACCGCCCACATCTCTCACCGAACGCGCCCCGACACGGGTACGAGCACCTCGCAGAGCACCTCGGCGGGAGCGATCGACGCCGCCGGCGCCGCATGGCGCAGCGATGCTCCGCCGTCGTGGCCACGCTGTTCCTCGGCACCAGTCAGTGCGACGGGCCGGCGGCATCGTCCGCGAGTCATGCCACCCCGCCGGCAACGCCTGTCGTCTCCATCTCGCCGCTCGCGATCAACCCGCCCCAGGCAGCCGCACCAGCTGCCACACCTTCTGCCGAGCCGACGCCGGTGACGACTCCCGTTGCGGCTCCTGTTGCGGTGGTGGCCGAGCGCGTCGTCGTTCCGGGACCGGACGGCACCGAGGTGCCGGGTCGTTGCACCCAGTACGAGGATCTCTTGATGATCCATGCACCTGCGATCGGCTGGGACGTCCTACGAATGTCGCGCTTGGCGTGGCGAGAATCGAACTGCTGGGCCGTCATCCGATCGCGCACGAGCGACTCCGGCCTGCTGCAGATCAACGACATCTCGCTGACGTTCCTCGACGACGCGCTCGGCGAGCAGGTCGATCCGTTCACGTTGATGGACCCGGTGCAGAACGTTCGCGCTGCAGCGGCACTGTGCACCTTCTGGGCACGAAACGGCAGCTCGTGCTACCAACCGTGGTCGACCACCTGACGCCGAGCAGATCGACCTCTCCGAGGAACGGCCCGGCGAACCTCAGGCATCCAGCGAGATGACGTATGCCTGGTTCGCCGGCACCTGACCGCCGAGCACCGCGTCGAACGCGACCGCAACGGCTGCCGGGCCACGATGCTCGACGATCTCGAGCCAACCGGCAGCCGACTCGGTGAACACGTCCCACGACGCACCCACGCGCTCTTCGAAACCGCTGCCGCCCCAATCGGCCAATCGCCGCACCACATGGTCGGGTGCGAAGAACATCGCGGGCGCAGGACCGGGCAGCTGCACCCCGAAGCGAACGTCTTCCCAGTGCGTCGCACCCACCTGACAGCTGTGCAGCAGCGAAGCGCCGAAATGGCCGTGCACCGCGGCCAACACCGTTGCGTCTCCACCCATGTCGACCAGCACCGTGGCTACCGATGCATCGAGCGTGGCGACATCGCCGTAGGTGACGACGCTGTCGTAGTAGCCGACGGAGCGGACGAAGTCGGCGTTGCGCGACGACGTGAGGCCGATCACGTCGATCCCCGCCCGAGCGTGCAACAGTGCGGCGAGCGCTAGGCCCGTCTTGCTCGACGCACTGGCGATGACCACCGAACGAGCTCCGAAGGTGTTCTCGGCGGCCAACCAGTCGTCGATGAGGAACGACGTCGTGAAGAGCGGTCTCAGCACGGCGTGCACGTGCTCGTCGTGCGCAGAGGCGCGATCGGAGATCCGCGAGTACTGGTTGTAGACCGGCGGCAGCATCGCCCGATGAGCCGACTCGTCGATGAAGCTGGAGGGCGTGACCGAACCTGCGCTCACGACCAGATGGGTCGACATCGGGAAGTACCCGTACACCCGCTCACCGTCGCTGATGCCGTCGACCCGAGATGCGACCACATCGGCGAACCCCCACACCGGCACTCGACCCCAGCCGTTGTCGGCAGGGAAGAAGTTCCAGTAGCCCATCGCGTCGCCGAACGCGCCGTAGGTGATGTTGTTCGACGTGAGCGCGGCGTGGTCGAGATGCAGCACGACCTCGCCGGTGGCTGGTTCAGGCACCGTCGACGTCACCGATCGGTGCTGTCGGAGATCGTCGCGGCGTACTTCGAAATCGATCGCCTCGTGGGTGGTCGCGGCGGAGGTGGCGGAGCTCGGGTCCATGGTCGACGACACTACGTGGCACCATGACCGATGGGAAGCCTCGCTCTCTGCGGGGCACCACCGCCGCACGACGGGAGGAACGAACCATGGAGCGAATCCGACAGATCGACCCGAGCGAATGGGATCAGCGGATGGTCGACGCGATCAAGCCGGCCGAGCGCACGCCGTTGGAGAACGGATTGATGCGCTACTTCGCCCACCGACCGGAGTTGGCGGGCGGGCTGATGGCCTTCGCCGGGTCGCTGAAGCGTCACCGCACCCTCGACTCGCGCCTTGTCGAGCTCGTTCGCCTGCGCGTCGCGTTCCACAACCAATGCCGGAGCTGCATGGCGATTCGCTACACCGATGCGATCGATGCGGGGTTGACCGAGGACCTCGTCTGCTCGCTCGAACGCCCCGCCGAGGCCGCCGACCTCACGCCCGCCGAACGCGCCGCGATCCGTTTCGGCGAGCTCTTCGCGACCAACCACTTGGCGATCGACGACGCCCTGTTCGCCGAACTCCACGAACACTTCGACGACGGCGAGATCGTCGAACTCGCACTCGACGTCGCGCTCTTCGTCGGCGTCGGCCGGCTGGGCGCGATCCTGCACATGGTCGAGGAGCTCCCCGAGGCATTTCGTGGAACGGCCGTGGCGCCGGCGGCGGTCACCCCGTGGGGAAACGACGCGATCGTGGTCCGGTGACGATCTGACGGGCACCGCTCTGCGGGCCCGTTCGCACACCTTGCGTGAACCCTCGATGTCCAGTCGAGGTTGATTCAGAGGTTCCTCAAAGGTCGTCGTCCCTGGTCGCCCGCTCGGCCCGACGTCTGCCGGTGCGAATTCCCCACCAGGCCGAGAACGTCCTTGCCTGCGCGATCGAGGAGTGGCGATACTGGCACTACCTCCGACGGCGGGTTGGAGGCACTTTCGGGCGGAAGGACAATCGATGCGCGGTGGGACTCGCGGGAGTTCGGTTCGGCGACGCGCCGTTTCCGATCGCCGCCGGTGTTGGCGATGGTCGGCGTGACCTCCAACCCGGCGGTGCCGACACAGATCATCGATCCCACGACGGTGGTTGCGTAATGCGCCGTCGAACGAGGAACCATCAACACACCGAGACGGGCGGAGGCAGTGCAATGGGCGGATTGCGAGCGATCCAGCGGCACCAGAAGACACATCGGCGGGGGAACCCACCGGAGCAACGGACCGCGTCGACGGCGGGTTCGCCCGCGCGTGCACCTGAACGCGTGCGCTCGCGCCGACGACTGATCGTCGTCTTCCTCTCCACGGTCGGCTTGCTCTCTCTCCCGAGCGCGATGACGCCGGCACAGGCGATCCTGCAGCCCGGCGAAGGGATGCTCCGCGTCACGTCGAACCCTGCCGTGCCGACGCAGGTGATCGTCGACGCCGTGGCGCGAGACACCTGGGGGCTCACCTGGTTGGAGTTGCCGGCGGGGAGCCACACGGTCTCGTTCACCGACGTGCCCGGCTTCCTCACCCCTGCCCCCCAGACCGTGATCGTCACGGCCGGGGCCACCACCACGGTCGAGGGGACGTTCACTCCGCTGGGCACACTGCGTGTGATCACCGATCCCGCCGTTCCCGGCCAGGTGCTCGTCGACGGTCTGCCGCGCGATCAGTGGGGCCTGTGGACCGACATCGCCGCCGGCGCGCATCAGGTGTGCTTCGGTCCGGTCGGCGACTTCGCCGCGCCGCCGTGTCAGTCCGTCACCGTCACGGCAGGGCAGACCACCACCATCACCGGCACCTACACCTCGGCACCGGGCACGCCTGGCCCCACCAACATCGGCCTCCTCCGGGTGACCACCGACCCTCCGGTCCCTGCCCGCATCTCCGTCGATGGCAACGACACGACGCAGTGGGGTCTCGGCTGGCTCGAGCTCGCTCCCGGCCAGTACACCGTCTCCTTCAGCGGCGTGCCCGGGTTTGCGACGCCTGCACCGCAGCCGATCAACGTCGTGTCCGGCCAGACGACGACCGTCACGGGATCGTTCTCACCGCTCGGCATGATCCGCGCGATCACCAGCCCCGCGGTGGGTGCCAAGGTCTCGGTCGATGGCACGGTCCGCGACATCTGGGGAATGTGGACCGACTTCCCTGCCGGCCCGCACCAGGTGTGCTTCGAAACGGTTCCGGGCTTTGCTCCGGTGCCCTGTCAGAACGTGAACGTGGTGGCCGGCCAGACCGTCACCGTGACCGGTACCTACGCCCCGCCGGTGCTGAACCCCGCCGTCACCGGCGTGACGCCGGCCAACGGCTTCACCTTGGGAGGCACCGCTGTCACCATCAGCGGTCTGCGGTTCTCGACCGTGCCGGGTGAGACCTCGTTCACCTTCGGTGGCAACGCGGCGGCGAGCGTCGTCTGTGCAACGACGACGTCCTGCACCGCGGTCACGCCCGCCAATCCGAGCGCGATCCCCGTCACCGTTCAGGTGGTCGCGACGGTGAACGCCGTCAGCGGGGGCGGGGCGACGTTCGACTACCTCATCGCCCCGATCCCCACGATCACGTCGATGTTCCCGAACCGAGGTGGCTTGGAGGGCGACGCGATGATCGACATCCTCGGCACCAACCTCGTGGGCACGAACCCGGCCACGATCACCTTCGGCGGCGTCCCCGGCGAGATCCTCTGCGATCCAGGCGTGTGCCTGGCCTTCTCACCGCCGTCGGTGAACCCGGCGACGGTACCGGTGGTGATCACCGTCGACGGCTTCTCGAGCGTGGTGGGCCCAGGCACGATGTTCGAGTACACGAACGCGGTCAGCGAGCCGCCCGTGGCCGACCACTACATCGAAGTTCGTCCCAACGGCGACTCGGTCGAGATCGGGAACTTCCCGTCGCTCGCGCCACGCGCCTACAAGGTGCAGGTGTGGCGCCCGTCGGAGTTCGGCCGCATCCTGGTCTCCCAGAGCACCGGGATCATCGATGCCGTGGGACCGACGCGGATCAACTTCTCGAACAGCAACGATGCATGTTGGGAAGTGGTGACCCCGAACATCGTCGCCGGCGACATCGTGCAGGTCGTCGATCCGTCCGGGATCGTCGAACAGACCACCGTCACGGCGACGACGACCATCGGTGTCAACGCGTCGACGGTCTACTTCTTCAACGAGACCGGCGGCCCGAAGGCGGCATGTACGGCACCGCTGGAACCGGCGCTCGGGGGACCCTTCGGCTGATCGCCGGCATCACGTACCCGGTGCGGCGAGGACGACCTCGTAGCTCCACAGCTCGGCCTGAATGGGCATCGGTGGCTGTGGAGCTGGCGCACCCTCGCCCGAGTCGGGCGCACGATGCCCGTGGGCGAACGACGCCGAGTTCCGCCATGCGTCGAACGAAGCGTCGTCGCGCCAGCGGGTGACCACGAGCCACGTGGTGCGATCGTCGGCGGGCTTCAACAGCTCGAAACCTTCGAATCCATCGTGGCCGTCGACGACTCCGGCTCGGGCCGCGAAACGTCGGGCAACTTCGTCGCCCATCTCGGCCGGCACGGTGAGGGCGTTGATCTTGATCACAGTCATGCAGCGATGATGCCACGACATCGCACGTCTGGGCGCTCAGGCCCGGAGCAGGCGCAGGGCGAGCGCCACGCCGAAACCCGTGACGTCGGTGACCAGCGAGGCGCGCCGCGAGGTCAGTCGGACAGCGGTTGGTGCCATGGCGAGGTGACGCTACTCGGCGAGGGCGAGCACCTCGTCAAGACCCTCACGCAGGCAGCGCATCAACAACGGCACATCGGTGACCGCCGCCGTATCGATGTTGACGCCGATGCAGCACATGCCGTCATAGGACATCAGCGTCACGTTCAGCGACGAACCCGATGTGGGACCGAACGGGACGTAGCGAAGGACGCGCCGGCCGGCCAGGTGCAGCGGCACCGGGATGCCGGGCACGTTGCTGGCCAGGAAGTCGATGTGCTTGAGCATCGAACCGATCACGGCGCTCGGCATCAGATTCAGCACTCCGGCGATGGCCTCGGTGTGCGCCAGCGATTTCTCGGCACGGATGCGTCGGCCGATGTCGTGCAGGCGGCGGATGCGTTCGTCTGCATCGGCGACCCCCACCGGCACCGTGAAGCGCATCACCGTGACGTGGTTGCCTCCGACGCCATCTGCCCCGGTGCGAAGACTCACGGGCATCGCCATTCGAAGCCCCTCGACCTCCACGCCGAACGCATCGTGGTACCGCCGCAGCCCGCCGGTGATGGCGGCGAGGAAGCCGTCGTTCAGGGTGCCGCCGGCGGCCCCTGCCGCACGGCGCAGGTCGGCGAGCGGGACCTCGATCATCTCGTAGCGCGACGCGCGATGGCGATCGACCATGACCGGCGACAGTGTGTCGGTGACGGGGGCCACCGTTCGGCCGATCGACTCGGCCATGCGCACGGTGGCAGCGACGGCGTGGAACGGATCGCGTAGGGCTCGAAACAGGTTCGGCACGATCGACGGGAGTGTCTTGCGAGCCAGGCCGACCATGCCGTCGATGTCGTGGAGGACCACCTCTCGGATGGCGCCGCCCAGACCATGCACATCCGGAGCGCCCGGCACCTCGGGTTCCGCGACCGCCGACACCTGCGTACCGGGCGAAGGACCCGTGTCAGGGTCAGGGTCAGGGTCAAGGTCAGGGTCGAGGTCGAACAGATGGATCGCGAGTTGCACCGCACCGATGCCGTCGGTCAGCACATGATGCGCCTTCATGATCAGCGCCGCGCTCCCGTCGGCGAGTCCCTCCACCAGCGTGAACTCCCACAGCGGACGAGTGCGATCGAACCCGGCCTGGGCGTTCTGATGGGCGATGTCGAGCACCTCGCGCACCGTCGCCGGCGGAGGCACGGCCACACGGCGCAGGTGGTAGGCGAGATCGAACGCCGCGTCCGGCTGCCAACGCCAGGTGGTCGGATGCAACGGAACGTGCACCACCTTCTCGCGCAGTTCTGGCACCATGCGGGTGCAGTGCTCCACCCGGGCGACCAGTCGGTCCCACTCGGGAGGGGCCTCGAGCATGACCACGCCGACAATCGTGGACCGCAGCAGCGGATCGGACTCGATGGTCCACATGATCGCATCGTTCTGACTGAGGTAGGTCCTGGCTTCGGACGGTTTGGGGTGCGGGGTCGACGCCATGAGGACACGGTGCCAACTTGGGGCATCGCACCGACAGTGCCGAAGGTCATCCACCTCGAGCGAGCCACATATGACAAGCTCGTCTCGTGGCGATCGCACGGGAGGACTGGGCCACGAGCGTGGTGATGGCCGACGGCGAGACCGGCTACCTGCGTGCCATGACCCCGGCGGATGCCCCCGCCCTGCTCGCCTTCCACGAGCGCCAGCCGCGGGAGAACCTCTACCGCCGCTTCTTCTCCCCGAAGCCAACGCTCACCGACGCCGAACTCGAGCATTTCACCGTCATCGATTTCATCGATCGTGTCGCGCTGGTGCTCGAGATCCATGGCGAGTTCGCGGCCTGGGCCAGCTACGAACGTTGGCCAGGCCGCGACGACGCCGATGTGGCGTTCATGGTCGATGAGGCACATCGGGGAGCGGGCATCGCCACACTGCTGCTCGAGCACCTCGCCGCGATCGCCCGCGCGAACGGCATCGGCCGGTTCACGGCCGACGTGCTCGCCGACAACCGACCCATGCTCAACGTGTTCTCGAAAGCGGGCTGGCCGGTGCAGCGCCACTTCGACAGCGGCGTCGTGGAGCTGGAGTTCCCGTTGACCGACACCGAGCAGTTCGTCGACTCGGTCGAGCTGCGCGAGCATCGTGCCGACAGCCGATCGATGGCCCGGCTGTTGTTGCCCCGGTCGGTGGCCGTCATCGGTGCGAGTGACGAACCTGGCTCGATCGGTCGGGAGGTCTGGTCGAACGTCGCGACGGGTGCGGTTCACCCGTGCTTCCCGGTGAACCCGCGACACGACACCGTCGGTGGCGTGCGGGCCTACGCCTCGGTGCTCGACATCGACCACGACATCTGGCTCGCGGTGATCGCAACTCCTGCAGCCGTACTGGAACAGGTCATCGACCAATGCATCGACAAGCACGTCCGCGGCGCGGTCGTGATGACCGCGGTCGACGGCACCGGGATCGACATGGACGCCATCGTCGACAAGGCGCGGCGGTTCGGCATGCGCATCATCGGCCCGGCCAGCATGGGCATCGCGACCGGTCGCGGAATGGCGGATGCCGACTCATCAGCCGGCTCGCCAGGCGACTCGCCAGGCGACTCGCCAGCCGATACGTCAGGCGATCCGTCGACTGCCGCGCCGATCGGTGTGCAGGCCGCGCTCGTGCCGATCGACCTGCCCGCCGGGGGCATCGCGATCTCGATGCAGTCGGGCTCGCTCGGCGCGTCGCTGTTGCAGCTGGCATCGCAGATGTCGATGGGGCTGTCGTGGTTCGTGTCGCTCGGCGACAAGGGCGACGTGTCGGGCAACGACCTCCTCCAGTTCTGGGAAGACGACGAGCGCACCAAAGTGATCGCCATCTACACCGAGAGCTTCGGCAACCCGCGCAAGTTCGCGCGCATCGCCCGTCGGGTTTCGCGCCGCCGCCCGATCGTGGCCGTGCGAACGGGCGACGCGGCGCTCGGCACGGCCGCCGACGCGTTGTACCACCAGGCGGGTGTGATCGAGGTGCCCACGGTGAGGGCGATGCTCGACACCGCCCGCGTGCTCGCCTGCCAGCCGGTACCCGCCGGCCCGCGGGTGGCCATCCTCACCAACTCGCGCAGCCCTGGAGTCCTCGCCGAGGCCGCGTTGCAAGCCGTCGGACTCGAGGTGGTTCCCGCACCGCTGCCGCTCGACTGGCGCTCCGACATCGACGACTACGGGCCAGCGGTCGAGGCGGCGCTCGCCGATCCGGGCATCGATGCCCTGCTGGTCGTGCATGCACCCCCGATCGTCTCGGCGCGGGCTCCCTCACGATCGATCGATGCTGCTGCGGCTGGAGCCACCAAACCGGTGGTGGCGGTGATGCTGGGCCGCAGCGACGGACCCATCAACACCGGATCGCGGGTCCCGTCCTTCTCGTTCCCCGAACCGGCCGCTGCCGTCATCGGCCACATGGCCGCCTACCGACGCTGGCTCGACACCGAAGCAGAGGCGACGCTGTCCGAGCCGGACAGCATCGACGCCGCTGCGGCAGCCGCTGTTCTCACCCGAACGCTCGAGGCGGGAGCCACGACGGCGTCGATGGACGACGTCGACGTGCTCCTCCGTGCGTACGGTCTGCAGTCGCCACCGACGGACTTCGCAGAGGCTCTCACCATCGATGACATCATCACGGTGGCCGAGCGCATCGGCTTCCCGGTGAGCTTGAAGGCCGCGCGGCGACACGCCGGTCGTTCCGCCGAAGCGGGCATCGCGCTCGACATCGCCGACGCCGAGGCCGTACGAGACGCCGTCACCGTGATGCGCGACAGCCTGGGCTCCGACGCCGACGACATCACGGTGCAGCGGATGGTGACACCCGGCGTGGACGTTCGAATCCGGTGTACCTCCGACCCGCGCCTCGGTTCGGTCATCACGGTCGGACTGGGCGGGAACATGGCCGACGCGATCGGCGACGAGCAGAGCAGGCTCGCTCCCGTGTCGCGCGCCGCGGCCGCGAACCTCGTGCAGACCTCTCGTGTCGGCGCCGCGCTGGCATCGGCCGGCATCGACGCGGAACCCCTGGTCGATGCGATCACTCGCGTGTCGCACCTCACGTTCGACCACCCTGCGATCCAGGAGCTCGACATCAATCCAGCGATCGTCAGCGGCGCAGGATGTTGGGTCGTGGACGCGCTGGTGGTGGTGACCAACTCGTCGCAGCCCGAAACCGCGCTCCGGCGCCTCGGGTGATGACAGCGCCGCCGAGCGACGATCCCGAGATCGTCCGCCGCACCCAGGTGATCGACGTCATCCGGTCCATTCCGTCGGGCATGCTCGTGCCGGTGGAGTCGACCATCGTGCTCACGGTCGCGATCACGCGCTTCGAGGCACAGGGCTGGGTGAAGGGGCTGATCGCCGCTGCAGCGGGCGTCGGACTCGTCTCGTCGCCATTCGTGACGTCGTTCGCTCGACGCTCCGGTCGCCCGGTGATGGTGGTCGCAGCCTGGATCAGCGTGGCCGGTGCCGCCGGGTTCGCTCTCGCTGCCAGCGGCGCGCTCGCGCTGATGGTGATCGGGTCGATCATCGGCGTGGCGGCGATCAGCGCGCCGATCCCGCTCCTGACGGCGACGTACGAGGGCAACTTCTCGGCCGTCGATCGCGGCAGACGAGTCGGTCGAGGCATGGCGGTGCGCGTCGCGGTGAGTGCGCTCGCGGGATTCGCGATGGGGGCATACCTGAAGGCGTCGCCGGAACAGTGGTGGCAGTTGTTCGCGGTGGCCAGCGTGGCGATGATCGCGGTCGCGTCGTGCCAGGCAAAGGTCCCGTCGAGAGCACTCGACCACGTGGAGGGCCGCACCTCGCCACTCCCCCACTTCCACCTGCTGGGCGAGGACCGCCAACTGCGCCTCACGCTCATCGCCTGGATGTTGATGGGATTCGGCAACTTGATGTTGTTGCCGTTGCGGGTGGAGTACCTCGCGCGGCCCATCTACGGCGTGAACGCGGATGCGGCGAAGATCGTGATGCTCACCGTGACGGTGCCCTCGGCCGTCCGGTTGGTCTGTATGCCGTTGTTCGGCAACCTGTTCGACCGGATGTCGTTCTTCTCGGCCCGCATCATGGTGAACCTGCTGTTCGCGCTGTACGTCGCCGCGTTCTTCTCGGGATCGTCGAGCCTCGGGCTCATCCTGGGCGCTGTTGCGTTCGGCATCGGCAGCGCCGGTGGCGACCTGATGTGGTCGCTGTGGGTCACCAAGTTCGCGCCGCCCGGTCGAGTGGCCGACTACATGGGGTTGCACACGTTCTTCACGGGGATTCGCGCCGTTGCGGCACCGATCCTGGGCTTCTTGGTGATCGAGCGGTTCGATCTCGAGACCGTCGCCTGGATGGCTGCTGCCCTCATCGTGGTGTCGTCGCTGGTGCTGCTGCCGGAGGCCCGGCTCGAACGGCGGGCCGTGACAGAACGCCGGACGTGAACGACGGTCAGCCTGCGAGCTTGCGCGCCCAGTCGATCGCGTGCTGCAGGGATTCGGTGAAGGCGACGCCGCGCCACGCGATGTCGAACGCGGTGCCATGGTCGACCGAGGTCCTGACCACTGGCAGACCGATCGTGATGTTCACGCCGGTCTCGAACGCGAGGAGCTTCATCGGGGTGTGACCCTGATCGTGATACATGCACACGATCGCGTCGAAGCGCTTGCCGTGGACGGCCTGGTGGAACACGGTATCGGCGGGGTGCGGTCCGCCGGCATCGATGCCTTCGGCCCGCGCCAGTTCGATCGCGGGGACGATCCGCTCGGCGTCCTCGGATCCGAACAACCCGTGCTCGCCGGCGTGCGGGTTCAGTCCGCACACGGCGATGCGCGGCTGCTGACCGACCGTCACGAACCGGGCCAGCGTCGTGTGGGTGAGCCGGATCACCTCGAGCACTCGCTCGGTGGTGACGCGCTCGATCGCCTCACGGAGCGAGACGTGGGTGCTCACATGGGTCACCGCGAGGTCGCCGGCGGCGAGCATCATCGAGTAGCGGGCAACACCGCACTCGGCCGCGATCAGCTCCGTGTGACCGACGAACGTCGGGTCCGACAGCTGCGTCGCCTCCTTGTTCATCGGCAGTGTCACGATCGCGGCGACCTCCCCCGCGAGCGCGTCGCGCGTGGCCGCCACCACGTACGCGCGAGCCGCGGCACCCGCAGCGGCATCGAGGTGGCCGGGCCGATGCTGCGCGGCGCTGAGATGGCCGAGGTCGATCACGTTCAGCCGGCCGGCCACGCGCTGTCCGGGCGATCCGACTGCCACGATGTCGCGTTCGGGCTCGACGTCGAGTCCGAGCATCCGTGCACCATGACGGAGGATCTCGAGATCGCCGTACACCACGACATCGCCCAGTCCGTGCGAGACATGACGGCGGAGCACGATCTCGGGACCGACCCCCGATGCATCACCCATGGTGATCGCGAGCGTGGTCACAGCACCTCCCCGACCACATCGCCCAGCACATCGCCCAGCACATCGACCAAGGTACCCGCAACGCCGAACCCGCCCGGCTTCGTGACGAGCCGCAACGGTCGGCCGTGGAACTCGATCGAGCCGACAGCGATGCCGACCCCGATGGTTCCCTCCACGATCACGACGGCCTCACCGATCATCGCGGCCGTGGTGTCGCCGCCCACCGACACGAGCGTGGTGATGGTCGGATCGGCGGCCAGGCGGGCGTGCACCACAGCTGCGAGCTGACACAACACACGGGCAGCATCGTCGAGGCGCGCGTCGTGCGGTGGTCGCACCACCTCGATCCCGAGGCGAGCGAGCTCGGCGAGCTGTGCGATCGCGATCGGGTGCTGGCTCGCACTCACCACGAGCGCCCGTGCCTCGAGTCGCCGCGGTGGCGAGACGACGCTCTGGCGGTCACCGGCGGAGACCGGCGCACCGGTGAACAGCGACGTGACCACCGCGGCGGGACCGACGACCACGACCTCGGGATGGTCCGCTGCATGCGCCGCCAATGCGGCGACATCGGCGTCGGTCGCGGCATCGGCCACCACGATCCGCGCTCCCCCGGCCACGGCGGCGCGCACGGCACCGAGGTCGCGAGCGGCGACCGCACCCGGCAGGTACTCGATCGGTCGCGAGCCGGTCACCGGCGAACGAGGATCATCGGCGAAGGCTGTCTGGTGCACCGGCACTCCATCGACGAGCACCGTGCCGTCGACGCACGTTCGGCCCGCTGCCGGAAAGGCGGGCACGAGCAGCACCTGCCGACCCGCGTGAGCGATCGCGACCGTCTCGAACGCCCAGTTGCCCCGCAAGGTCGAGTCGATCTTGTGGGCCCGGAACGATGGCTCCCGCTCGAGGATCGAGACGAGGAGAGATGCCGCCTCGTCGCCTGCCAGGTGTCGGCTGCGAAGGTCGAGCACCACCACGTCCGGCGACGTGGCCGCCGATGACACGACCGCGACGTTCGAGGTCGTCACGGCGCTGCGCATCCCTGCATCCGCGCAGGCCGCCGCCACCTCGAGCGCCCCGGTCGTGTCATCGGCGGTGACGATCGACGAAGGACGGCCGCGCATGCAGCGAACGTACCCGAGCTTCAGTACGGTCGTTGCCATGTCACGCACTCGCAGCGTCCGGTTCGGCATCCAGCTTCCCGAAGTGGAGCGCGTCGTGCGGTGGCCGGAGTACGCCTCGATGGCCCAGGCTGCCGAGGAGGTCGGGTTCGACTCGATCTGGGTGGGTGACCATCTGCTGTACCGGAGCCGTAGTGTGACCGAACGTGCACCCTGGGAGGCGTTCACGTTGCTGTCGTCGCTGGCTGCGCTGACCCATCGGGTGCAGCTCGGGCCCCTGGTCGCCTGTGCCGGGTTTCACCCGCCCGGGCTGATCGCGAAGATGGCGTCGACCATCGACGAGATCAGCGGCGGGCGATTCGTACTGGGCCTCGGCGCCGGGTGGAACCGCACAGAGTTCGACGCGTTCGGCATCCCGTTCGACCGACGCGTCGACCGCTTCGAACAGGCATGGACGATCATCCGTGAACTCGTTGCGGGCGGACGGAGCACGTTCGTCGGCACACATTGGTCCACCGGCGACGCAGTGCTGCTTCCCGAGCGAGCCGACGGAGGCTCGATCCCGCTGATGGTGGGCAGCAACGGCGAGCGCATGCTCGAGATCACGCTGCCGGCGGCACGCATCTGGAACACGTGGTTCGTCGAGATCGGCAACTCCGCGGAGGGTTTCGCCACCCAGTCAGCACGCGTGAGCGTCATCGCCGAACGGGTGGGACGCGACCCGTCGACGATCGAACGGAGCGCATGCGTGCTCGTGCGCCTCGGTGACGGCGGCGAGCGCCCACACGACCCGGCATGCCCGGCGATCAGCGGTTCCGCCGAGCAGATCGCGAGCGCGCTGAGGTCGTTCGCCGACGCCGGTGCCGATGAGCTCATCCTGGTGGCCGACCCGATCACCGAGCACAGCATCCGCACCCTCGGCGAGGCGATCGCCCTCGTCTGACCCTCGCCTGACCCTCGCCCGACCCGTGCTCGGCACGCTCGTGCCGGTCAGCGGGGTTCCTGGGTGCGTTTCGGCAGGACGATGGCGCCGGTGAGCGACAGCGTGCCGGCGACCAGATATGCCACCAGGTACCCATCGGTGGCATCGCGCAGTGCGCCGAGCGCGTACGGACCGGCGGCCGTCCCGAGGAACACGACGAACTGCGAACGACTGAAGATCCGGGCGTAGTCGGCCGGGCCGTACTGGTGGGCGATCAGCAAGGGATGCAGCATCAGCAGATTGCCCACGGTGGCGCCGAACAGCACGATGCCGGCGAACAACGGCAACGATGCCGTCGACACCGCGATCACCATCAAGGACAAACCTTGCACGGCCGCCATCGCCGCGGTGAGCCGGGCCATCGGCCGTCGCGCCGCGAGCTGACCGCCGGCAAGTCGGGCGACCACACTCGTCCCTGCGAGCACCGTGGTGGCGATGGTGGCGAGCGAGGCCGTCGACCGCTCCTCCACGAGCTTCACGAGCTGCTGGATGCCGCCCACCTGGCCGGCCAGGATCAGGGTGTAGGCGACCGTCACCAGCAAGAAGAACCGAGACCGGACCGCCGTCGCGTAGTCGACGCTCGGCATCGTGACCACTGGCCCCGCCGAGGTTCGCGCACCGTCGGGCTGCCATCCCGTTGCGGCCGGATCGCCGCGCAGGAAGAGCAACGCTGCGGGCAGGATTCCCATCAGCCACACCAGTGCGAGCCACACGGCCGAGTGGGCGAGTCCGTTTCGATCGAGCAACCACTTGGCGAAGGGAGTGATCACCATGCCACCGACGGACAGCCCGGTGCTCGCTGCCGCGAGTGCGACAGACCGCTTGACGTGGAACCACCGCGTGACGACGGTGGTTGCCGGCACCAGCCCGGCAAACGTGTGACCGATCGAGAGCAGCGCGTACACCCCGTACACGTGCCACACCTTCGAGACGTGGCCCAGGAGAACCAGCGCCACCGCGCCCACGACCGCCCCGAACGACACCACGAGACGCACGTCGCGTGTCGCCATGGCGCGCGCTGCCACCAAGCCGGCAAGACCGCTGACGACGAAGAACAGCGTGCCCGCGGCCGAGATCGACCCGACGCTCCACCCTCGCTCACGCGACAGCACCGTCAGATAGACCGCGAGCCCGTAGAAGCCGAGCCCCGCCGTCGTCGCCAGGCAGGTGAAGGCCGCACCCACCACCCGCCACCCGGGGAAGGTCTCCGCCTTGGTCGATTCCATCAGCGCGACGTCATCCCGGCCCACCTCGCTGACGACGGCTCACGTCACGTCGGTGAGGGCTGGGAAGATCTTTCGCGACGGCCGCGAGAACCGCACTGGCCGGCGCGATGGCCTGATCGGCTCGTCCGGGTTCGCCCACACGGGATCGAGATGCCCGGGGTACCGGCAGTGCAGGTACGCAGCGAGGAGGTACCGGAGCTCGGCGAGGATGACATCGCCCTGCTCGGCGTCGGCACGAACCACGTCGGCGATCGACCCGATGACGAGGCGCGTGATGGTGGCGGCCACGAGGTCGCGCTCTGCGTCGGGTATGTCGGGCACCCTGGCGGTCAGGATCCCTCCGGCGAGGGACTCCATGTACTCGCACATCGAACGACCATGATCGACCACGTCGACAGGACCCCGCATCAGCACGGCCAGCGACCCGGGGTGTTCTCGGAAGAACTGGCCGAGGCGCGGTACGACGAAGTCGAGCAGGTCCGGAGTCGGCAGATCGGGGTCGTCGACGATGATCTGTGCGAGAAACGTTCGAAGTCGCTGTTCGGAGCGCTGCATGACCGCGTTGGTGATGGCGTCCTTGTCGGGAAACCAGTAGTACAGGCGCCCGATCGACACCCTGGCCGCCGAAGCGACGTCGACCGTCGAGGTCTCGGCGACGCCTCGCTCGTGGAACAGCGCCTCTGCCGCGTCGAGGATCATGTCGAGCGACTTCGCCGACCGTGCCTGTCGCGGCGAGGTTCGCGTCGGCAGGTTCGGCATCGGCCGAACAGTAGTCGGCCACGACCACGATCCGCTGGGCCTCGACCACGGTGCCCCACCTCTGGGCCCCCACCTGGTGCGGGTTGCGTGTCGTGTCGGAACGAACGCTCGTAGCGCTTCAAGCCCAGGTCAAGCGGCCTCGCCACCCGGAAGGGGGCAACCACGCAGAGTGAAACGTTGCCACGCAACGTGAGATGTGTGCTAGGGTGCTCAGATCAACCACGAGACCACGACATGTCCGGCGGGACGAACCAGAGGATGGGGCACCAGATGAACATCGATGAGCTGCAGAGCGGGCGGATCGTTCAAGGCGACCGGGTCGACTCGACGATCACCCGCGAGCGGGTGCGCCAGAGGCGACTGTGGGGGTTGCTCGCCGTGCTCGCGGTCCCCTTCGGGTGGTTCTGGTACCGCCACGTCACCAACAACCCGATCGAGCTCGGCATGCCGGGCTGGATCACCGACGATCCCACCACCACCGTGATGCTCGGCCTCATGCTGGTGCTGGCGTGCTTGATCCTCATCCCCTTCCTCGGCGCCGGGCATTCCCCCCACGTCCTGCTCCGTCCGAGCGATTCCAGCGTGCGCCTCGACGACGTCGTCGGCGCCGAGGCCACCCGCCGGGAAGCGATCGACACGCTGAACCTGTTCCTCGCCCACGAGACGTTCGCATCGGAGATGGGCGGCTCGCCGCGTCGCGGTGTGTTGTTCGAAGGCCCTCCCGGCACCGGCAAGACCTACCTCGCCAAGGCGCTCGCCGCCGAGGCTGGCGTCCCGTTCCTCTTCGTCTCGGCCAGCGCCTTCCAGTCGATGTACTACGGCCAGACCAACCGCAAGATCCGCACGTTCTTCAAAGCGCTGCGCAAGGCTGCTCGCGCCGAGGGCGGAGCCATCGGCTACATCGAGGAGTTCGACGCGATCGGCGGTGCCCGCAGCGGGATGAACTCCGGCTCGATGCGCGAAGGCATCGTGGGCGTGGTGAACGAACTGCTCGTCCAGATGCAGAGCTTCGACATGCCGACCGCCAAGGACAAGATCAAGAGCATGTTCGTGGATGGCATCAACGTGTTCCTGCCGACCGACCGGGCGCTCCCCCGGCCCAAGCCGACGCCGGCGAACATCTTGATCGTCGCCGCCACCAACCGCGCCGCCGATCTCGATCCGGCGCTGCTCCGTCCTGGTCGCTTCGACCGGGTGATCCACTTCGATCTGCCGCCTCGCGCCGACCGCGTCGAGATCGCCAAGTACTACCTCGACAAGAAGGCCCACACCGACGACGTGAGCGAGTTCGCGGAGGCCGACATGACACCGGGCTACAGCCCGGTCAAGATCGAGCGCCTGCTCGACGAGGGCCTGATCGTGGCTCTTCGCCACGGTCGCACCCGCATGAACCTGCGCGACATCGTCGAAGCCCAACTCACCACCGACATCGGGCTGTCGCACCCGGTGGGCTACAACCCCGAAGAGCGCCGTCGCGTGGCAGTCCACGAAGCCGGCCACGCTCTGGCTGCCGTGCTCGTCGGCCGCGATGTGCGGATCGCATCGATCCTGCGTCGTGCCGGTTCGCTCGGTCTCGTCTCGCACGTCGACCCAGAAGAGCGCCATCTGAAGACACCGAGCGAAGCTGCCGACCTGATCGCGGTCGCCCTCGCCGGTCGTGCCGCGGAGATCCAGGAGTTCGGTGAGGCATCCAGCGGCATCGCAGGCGATCTGGCCGCAGCCACCACGCTGGCGTCACAGATGGTGGGCCAGATGGGAGCGATCGACACGCTGATCAGCCTGGAAGCGGCGGCATCGCCGATGGGCGGCAACCTGGTGTCGAAGGTGCTGAGCGATGGGCCGTCGCGCGAGAAGGTGGAGGGCATCCTCGAGAGCGCCGCCGATCGCGTGGCCTGCATGCTGCTCGAACACCGGACTGCGCTCATCGCCATCGCCGACTCGCTGTGCACCAACGACGAGCTGAGCGGTGAGGAGATCTGCCGCATCGTGACCGGCGAGCTCACCGCCTGACCACGCGAGCGCTGGCGTCACCGGCGTCACCGGAGTCACCGGCGTCACCGGCGTCGGAGAAGGTGCGACGCCCGAGAACTGAGCGGTGCCACACTGGTCGACATCGGCCGACTCATCCACCTCAACGGTCCGCCGGGGTCCGGGAAGTCCTCCCTCGCGAATCGGTACCTGGACGACCATCCGTTGGCGCTCGCCGTCGACCTCGACGGCCTTCGGACGAGCCTCGGGCAGTGGTCATCTCACCTCGAATCGCAGCTGTTGGCCCGAGAGCTCGCGCTCGCGCTGATCGACTGCCACCTCGGCGCAGGACATGACGTCGTGATCCCGCAGTTCCTCGGTCGGCTCGCCTACATCGAACGGCTCGGTGACGTCGCTGCTCGCCATGGTGCGGTGTTCGTCGAGGTGATCCTGGTGTGCGAGCGCCACATCGCCGCCGATCGATTCCGTGCCAGGCGACGCGAACTGCTGTCGCTCGGCATCGAGCACCCCGAGCGCAACGTCGACGACGACCACGTCGACGCAGCGGTCGACGATGCGATCCGTCTCCTCGCCGACGTCGCTACCGCACGTCCCGGTGTCCGGACCGTCGAAGCGACAGCCGACCTCGAGCACACGTACCGCCACCTCCTCGACGCCCTCGACGCCCTCGACGCCCTCGACGCCCTCGACGCCCTCGACGACCCGAGTGCGTGAGGCTCGGTCGGCGCTCGGCAGGCAGGTCAGGGAGAGTTTCGTAGGATCGTTGTCAGTCGGTCCATCGGTGTGGGTCCGGGGTTTCCCGGGTTGGTGTGACACCCCTTTCGTAGGATCGAACTCAGTCGTTCCGTGTTCCCCCGGAGCGTGATCGGGACCCGTGGGGTCTCCTCTGTCATCACGAATCGTTGATCGACCTCACCGTTGCTGCGTGGGGTTGGGGGAAGGAGCGTGTATGTCCACGACCATCGACGACGACCGTCAGGTCGTCCCGCCCGACGACAGCGGTGAGCTGTCGGATGCGGAGATCCTGGCCCGCTGCCGCGATCTGGAGGCCCGTCGGCGTGCTGATCTGGCTGAGCACATCCGCCTGTTCCGGGAGCTCGAGGCTCGCAAGCTCTACGACGACGACGGCCACCGTGATCTGGCCGGGTTCGGACGGGCCGAGTACCGATGGGCCGACCGCGACGCGAAAGCACACCGCGACCTCGAACGTTTCGCCCGCACCTGCCCCCAGGTGTTGGACCAACTCGCCATCGGGCGTGTTGGCAGCGCGCAGGCGTTCCTGCTCGCCCGACTGTCGCGGGCACCGCGGGTCGGGATGTACGTCGCAGAGCAGATCGACGACTTCTTGGACCACGCCGCCCGACTCTCCTACCTCGACTTCGAGCAGTACGTGACCGCCTGGAAGTACCTGATGGACCAAGACGGACCCGACCCCGACCGAGCCCACCGCAACCGCAAGGCATCACTCACCCAGACCGGACTGACCGGCATGTTGAACGTCGAAGGCCCCGCGATCGATCACGCCCGGTTGAAGACGATGATGGCCCATTTCGAACAGATCGAGTTCCAACGCGACTGGACCAACGCCAAACAACGATGGGGTGCCGACGTCGCCACCGACAAGCTCGCCCGCACCAGCTCACAACGCCGCTACGACGCATTCCAAGAACTGCTCCGCCACGTCACCCTCCCCAAGATGATCGACCCCGACCTCACCGACGAACAAACCGACGATGCGGCCGGCGACACCGATGATGTGTCGCCGGAGCCGGACGGGCCGGTCGTGACCGTGCTCAACATCGTCATCGACGCCGAATCAGCCGTCCACGGCCTCGAACAACTGTTGGGCATCAACCTCACCGCACCCGTGCGATCACCGTTCGGACCCGACCGAGCATTCTGCATGCTGCACCCGTTGTTCGGCGACTTCCTCGGTACTATGG
>JANNQK010000247.1:0-15749 GCA_031400715.1 Actinomycetes bacterium
GACGCCCTTGCGCCACGCGTACACGAGGCCAAGGAGCAGGACGAAGACGAAGATACCCATCTCGACGAGGCCGAACGAGCCATAGCGTTCGAGCTGGGTGGCCCACGGGAAGATGAACACGGCTTCCACGTCGAACACCACGAAGAGCAGCGCAAAGATGTAGTAGCGGATCTGGCTCTGTGACCAGCCGTCACCCACGGGGTCCACACCGCTCTCATAGGCGATGAGCTTCTGGGCGTTGGGCTTGTTCGGGCGGACCACTGCTGCAACACCCAGCAGCAGCCCAGCCAACACGAGGGCGATCGCCCCGAACCAGACCACGGTGAGGTAGTCGCGAAGAAACTCTGACATCAGCCAGGACGCTACTACGCCGCGGGAATCGGCTCACAAACCCTACGGTCGGGGGCTCCGCCCCCGACTGCCCCCGGACCACCGGCCACGTCTCCTCCAACTTCACCTCGGCCGCCCGCCGCACGGCTCGTCGAAGTGACGCCGCGCGGTGGACTCATCGGCGGGTTCCGCCTTCGGCGGGCGGCTTCGCCGCGCTGTGCTCGTCCTTCAGCCGGCTGTGGTCGTCGACGTGGGGTCAGGCGGGGGGAGTGCTTGGGTGGCGTCGAGCCAGCCGGAGATGCCCGCCGAGACCTTGTCGCGCGGGATGTTTGCACCGCCGGCGCCGTAGGTGGCCCCCGAGCGCGGCGCCGTGCCGCGGCGCTCGCGCGCGTAGCCGACGGCCTCGTGGAGGTCTGCCGCGAACCGATCCATCACGCCGGGCAGGGTGTTCGGTCGCGTGATGCAGAAGTGCACCGCCGGCGGGAGCTGCAGACCGTTCATCCGCCACTGCTTCGCAGCGAGCGCGTCGTTGACGTGGAAGATGTCGATCGGTTCGTCGCCCAAGACCTCCGCAGGCGCCGCAGCGAACGCGACGTTGAACATGGGGTCACCGAGCACGCGCAGTTCGGGGTGCTCGGCGATGATCTCGCGCAGTCGCGCCGCAGTCCGGAAGATGTCGGCGGCGATAGCGAGGTATCCCTCGCGGCCGAGGGTGACCATCGCGGCCCAGGCAGCGGCGATGATGCCGCCCGAGCGTGAACCGCTCATGCCCGGCGACGTGTAGTTGCCACCTTCCCAGTCGGCCATGATGAAGTACTGCTTCCGGCGCAGCTCGGGGGTCCGATACAACAGCACGCTCGAACCCTTCAGCCCGAAGCCGTACTTGTGGGTGTCGGCACTGATCGACGTGACGCCCGGGTGGCGGAAGTCGAACACCGGGACGCGCGCTCCGAGCTCCTCGCCCCAGCAGAGGATGAACCCCCCGAGGCAGCCGTCGACGTGCAGGTTGATGTCTCGCTCGACCGCGAGGTCGCTCAGCTCACCGATCGGGTCGATCAGACCGTGTGGATAGGTGCCCGCCGAACCCACGAGCGCGACCGTGTTCTCGTCGACCAGCGAGCGCACCGACGCCATGTCAGCGACGAACTGATCGGTCACCGCAGCTGGACGCACCTCGATGCCGAAGTAGTGCGCTCCCTTGTGGAGCGCAGGATGCGCAGTGGTGGGCAGCACCAGGTTCGGCTGCGTGATCCCGCGGTCGCGACCCCATTCGCGGTAGACGAGCAATGGGTTCATGAGGCTCTCGGTGCCACCGCTGGTGAGGACGCCGCACGACTCGGGTGCGTGCATCAGCGCCGCGGTCATCGCGATGATCTCGCCCTCGAAACGCGTCGCACTCGGGTACATGTCGCGCTGGATCACGTTGGCATGGCTGTAGTGCCCGAACACCTCGTTCAAGAACGCGTAGTGCGATTCGTCGCCCGAGTAGATGGACCCGCTGACCTTGCCCTCATGGGCGACGGCGTCCTCCGCCGCCGACATCTCCTCGATCTGGGCCAGGATCTCGGCTCGCGGCCGGCCCGACGCGGGCAACTCGCGGTTGACGGGATAACGGTCGGCGTACGGAAACAGGCCCATCGACCCACACTACGACCACCGCCCGACCCGGCCAGCGTCGATCTCGAGGCCCAGGTCGCGGCGTCGATCGTGCCCGACGGTGCGGCCCGTGGCGGGCCTGTCGGCCGGACCCGGCCCGTCCGTGCTACACCGTCAGCCCATGGCCACGACCGACACGCCGCTGCCACCCTCCGGTGAGCGAGTGCTGCAGCTGCTCGGCCCCTCCACCGGAGGCATCCGGGTGCACGTGGGCGAACTGGCGCGTCGGCTTCGCACGCTCGGGTGGACCGTCGACGTCGCCGGGCCGAGCGGGGTGATGGCGGGCGCGGGCGACCAGACCGCAATCGTGTCGATTCCGACGTCCTGGAATCCTCGACAGGTGCGCCGGGCGAGAACCCAGCTGCGGCCGCTCGTGGTCGGCGAGCGGGCGCCCGACGTCGTGCACGTGCACGGACTGAAGGCAGCGCTGGTCCTGTTGACCATCGGCCGACGTCATCGCCCGCCCGTGGTGCTCACGATCCACAACCTCGTCGCCGGAACCCAGCGCGGCCTTGCGAAGCGAATCCTGGGTCGCGTCGAGCAGTCGATCGTTCGACGCGTGGACGACGCGATCGTCATCAGTCCCGAGATCGGCGAACGAGTCGCCCGCCTGTTGCCGGCCGACCGCCGGCACGAGGTGCTTCCCGTGTCGCCACGCAGGGTGCCGACCCTCAGCCGCGAGGAGGTGCGCGCCTCGTACGGCATCGGACCCGACGACCCGCTGGTGGTGATCGTCGCCCGGCACCACCCGCAGAAGGACTTGACGACGTTCCTCGCGGCCATGGCCCTCGTGCGCGAGCAGCGTGCCGATGTCCGAGCGGTGATGGTGGGCGATGGGCCCCAGCGAAGCGCCCTCGAGCGTGAACGCCACCGGCTCGGGCTCGACGATGCCGTCCTGATGGCCGGTCATCGACCGAACCCGATCGACGAGATGAACGCAGCGGATGTGGTGGCACTGTCGTCGACCTGGGAGGGGTCGCCGCTCGCTGTGGCCGAGTGCCTGTCGATCGGAGTGCCGCTGGTGACGACTGCGGTCGGCACCGTGACGAAGCACCTCGTCACCGGCGAGACGGCGATGGTGGTGCCCGTCGGAGACGCGACCGGCTTTGCGGCCGCGCTGTCGGACCTGCTCGGCTCTCCCGAACGTCGTGCGGTCATCGGCGACGCCGGTCGGAGCCTGGCTCGACGCACCTTCGATGCCGACCGACTCACGGCGGCCGTCGAAGCGGTCTACCGAGGCGCCATCAACCGGCACGCGGCGGCCGGGAAGACGGCCTGAGTCCGTGCCCTGCACCGCGGTCAGAGGTGTTGTGCACGCAATGCGTCACGAAAACCGAGCTCAGGAAGTGCTACACCTAGATGATCATGATGCCGGACGGAGTGGAGTCACTCGTCGCGCGGGTGCCCATGTGGGCAGACAAGGCGACGATCATCCGCCCGCTGCAGGGCGGAATCACGAATCGGAACTACGTCGTCACCGTCGACGGTGTCGACTGGGTGGCGCGTGTCCCCGGTGAGCGAACCGAGTTGCTCGGCATCGATCGAGCGAACGAACGAGAGGCTTCGATGCGTGCGGCAGAGCTGGGCATCGGGCCGCCGGTGCTCGGTGAGCTGCCCGACGTCAACACCCTGATCACCCAACTCGTCCCCGGCCATCACCTCGAGGGGCCCGCATTCGCCCAGCGCTTGCCAGAGCTGGTGACGCTCCTGAAGCGCTTTCACGGAAGCGGGCCGCTGCAGGGACCGTTCCCCATCCACAGAGTCGTGGAGTGGCACGCCCGTGACGCAGCCACCTACGCCGTGATGCCGCCCTCCTCGTACGAACGGATCCATCAACAGAGCCGGCGCATCGAGAAGGCGTTCGCGGTCGCACCGACGGCGGCGGTGCCCTGTCACAACGATCTCCTGCCGGGCAACGTTCTCTTCGCGGACGACCGGGTGTGGCTGCTCGACTTCGAGTACGCCGGCATGAACGATGTGTTCTTCGACCTCGGCAACCTCAGCGTGAACGCGAGCCTGACCGACGTTGCCGAGCACGAGCTGTTGCGCCTGTACTTCGGCTCGGTCACCCCCGCTCGGTGGGCGCGACTGCAGTTGATGAAGGTGATGAGCGAGTTCCGCGAGGGCATGTGGGCCGTCGTGCAGCAGGCGATCAGCACGCTCGACACCGATTTCGTCGCGTACGCAGCCGAACGACTCGGGAACTGCGAGCGACTGGTCGCCCGCCCCGAGTTCACGACGTGGTTGGAGGATGCTGCTCATCGCGTCGTGTGATCGAGCGAGCCAGCATGTGCGCTCCGACAGGGGCGGTCACCAGTTGCAGTGCCATCGCCAGGAGCAGCTTCGTCACGAGCGCTGACGAGTCGGACTGGAGCGCCGCGCCCACCGCGCAGCAGAGGACGCCGAGCGTGGCCGGTTTGGTCGCGGCGTGCATGCGCGACCGTGTGTCGCCCAGCCGGTGGAGGCCGACGCCTGCGATGACCGCCAGCGCTGCGCCGATCAGGAACAGGGCCGCGGTCGCGATGTCGACGACGGTGCTCATCGGTCGGCACGCTCCAGGAATCGGGCGACGGTCACCGAGGTGAGGAACCCCAGCAGACCCAACACGAGGGCGATGTCGACGAGGATGCCGTCGCCGAGGATGACGGCGCCGACGAAGAGGCCGCATTGGATGACCGAGGTGGCCATGTCGAGGGCTACCGCTCGATCGCCGGTGCTGCTCGAAGGGCGAACGGCACGTGCGACGGTGAAGACCGCGGCGAGGATGAGCAGCGCGAGCGCGACCTGTGACGTGCCGATCACGAGGCGCTCCCATCACGCGGCGGCTCGACGTTGTGTTCGATCGCCGCCCTCGCACCGTCGGCGGGGACGCCGACCGGCGTGGCAGCCGCAACGACCCGACGTTCGAGCTCGAGGATCTGCTCGCGGAATGCAACCGGCTCGGCCCGGCCGAGAGCATGCACGCGCAGCGCAAAGCCACGGTCGGTCTCGATGATGTCCACCGTCATGGTGCCCGGGGTGAGCGTGATCGAGTTCGAGACGACTACCGCGACCAGAGGCGACGTCGTGGTGAGGGCCACGTCGAACACCTCCGTGTGGATCCGGTCGGCGTTGGGCACGACCACGGCCATCGCGACGTTCCAACTGGAGACGACGAGATCGACGAGCAGACGTCCACCGAATCGGAGCACGCCGAGCGGATGCACACGATGAGCCACCCGAGTACGCCGATCACCGGTGGGGAACAACACGCTCAACGCCACGATCATGAGCACGCCGGACGCGACGTTGGCGACGCTGAGCTCACCCCACATCGCGACCCACACGACGAGCAGTGTGATGTTCCGGACGATCACGAGCGCAACACCGCCTCGATGTAGACCGATGGGTCGACGAGTTGGGCTCCCGCGCCGACGCAATAGGCGTACAACGGCCCCGCGAGGGCGGCGATCGCGAGCGTTCCCCCGACCAGGACCACGGCCGAACCCGACATGAGCGGGTACCGGCGCAACAGCCCCCGACGTTCGGCATCGGCCGCCGGGTGCACGTCGCCCCAGAACACGCCGGTCCAGATCTTGGTCATCGACACGAGCGTGAGCAGGCTCGCCAGCAATGCGACACCGACGATGACGTAGCTCTGCCCGTCGAACCCGGCTCGCACCAGCCCGTACTTCGCGAGGAACCCCGAGAACGGAGGGAGGCCGGCGAGGCTGAGTGCAGGGAGCAGGAACAGCACCGCCAACGGTCCCGACCGGCGGGCGAGACCGCCGACGTCGCGAAAGAACGTGGAACCAGTGTCTCGCTCGATGATCCCCTGCACGAGGAACAGCGACGTCTTCACCGGGATGTGGTGCAACAGGTAGAAGACGGTCGCGGCGAGTGCCGCCTCTCCACCCAGACCGATGCCCATCACCATGTACCCGATCTGGCTGACGATGTGGAAGCTCAGGATTCGCTTCATCTCCGAGTGCGAGATCGCACCCAGCACGCCGATGATCATCGTGGCACCGGCGATCCAGAGCAGCAGCGTCGAATGGCCACCGGGGAACAGGAGCGTCTCGGTGCGCAACATCGCGTACACGCCCACTTTGGTCAACAGGCCGGCGAACACCGCCGTGACCGAGCTCGGCGCCGTGGGGTACGCATCCGGCAGCCAGAAGAACAACGGGAAGACCGCTGCCTTGATGCCGAACGCAACCAGGAGCAGCAGGTTGAGGCCGCTCCTCACGCCATCGGGCAGCTCGGCCAACCGCGCCGGCAGGTCGGCCATGCTCACCGTGCCGGTCGCCGCGAAGATCAACCCGATCGCGGTCAACAGCACCGTCGACTCCACCACGTTCAGCACCACGTACGTCGTGCCGGACCGGATCTGCGAATCGGTGCCTTCCAACGTGAGCAACACGTAGCTCGCCATGAGCAACAACTCGAACGCGACGAACAGGTTGAAGAGGTCGCCGGCGAGGAACGCCTGGGCGATGCCGGCGCAGAGCACCAGGTAGACCGGGTGGTAGAAGGGCGATCGCTCGTCGGCGGCTCGTTGTCCGATCGCGAATGCCAGCACGAGCGACACCATCGCGACGGCGACCACCAGCAGCAGCGCCGACAATCGGTCCGCGACCAAGGTGATCGCCACAGGAGCCGGCCACCCTCCGAGACGGGTGACAGCGATGCTGTCGTCGATCACCACCGTCGCCACGATCGCGATGCTCGCGGCCAACGACGTGGCGAGCGCGATGAAGCTCACCACGCGCTGCACCGCCAGCCGGCGAACGATGATCGAGATCGCAGCGCCGACGAGCGGCACCGCAAGCGGAATGGCGAGCAGAGCGTTCACAGATCGACGTCCTCGCGGTGGTGGACGTCGGAGGGTCGCTCGCCGTCGGCGCCGGCGCGCGCGATGAGGCGGTCTTCGACATCGTCTTCGACGGCATCGTTGCCGCTGATCGTCCAGTTGCGCCACGCAAGGGCAAGGAGAAACGCGACGACGGCGAACCCGATGACGATCGCCGTGAGAACGAGCGCCTGGGGCACCGAGTCGGTCGTCCCCTCACGTCCGACGATCGGCGGCTCACCCTGGCGACCGCCGGTCGCGAGGATCAACACGTTGACGCCGTTGCCGAGCATCGCGACCCCGAGCACGATCCGGGTGAGCGTGCGGTGCATGAGCAGGTAGGTGCCGGTGCCGAACAGGACGGCAATGAGGACGACCAGCGAGGCGCTCACGTCGCCTCTCGTTCCAGAACGGGCTCGCTCGGATCGGTGCCCAGAGCCAGCAGGATAGCCAGCACCACCCCGATCACCAGGAAGTACACACCGAGGTCGAAGATCGCCGACGACACGACCTTCACCTCACCGATCAGCGGCACCTGCAGCTTCCAGATGTTCGACTCGAGCAGCGAATCGCCGAGCAGGACGGGCGTGAGCGCTGTGGCGACCGCGAGGAGCAGGCCAGCACCGATCAGCCTGTCGGGACGAGCGATGACGGAACGCCGAATGCGGAGGTCGCTGCCGGCGAGGAAGCGCAACACGAACGCACAGCCCGTGATCAGACCTCCGGCGAATCCTCCGCCCGGCGCGTTGTGACCCCGGAACGTGACGTACACCGACACCATCACGATCACGGGGAACAGCCAACGATCGGCTTCGTCGAGGATGACAGACCGGCGGCTCATGGTCGTCGTCCTCCCACCGACGAGCGATCGGCCGACCCGGCGTCATCTGCTCGGTCCGGCTGGGCGGTCTCGGAGTCGGAGGCTTCTGCGGCTTTCCTGTTCCGGAGGGCCATTCTCACGAGGTTCGTCACGCCCAACGCGGCGACCGCCAGGACCGTGATCTCGCCCAGCGTGTCGACACCGCGGAAGTCGACGAGGACGACGTTGACGATGTTGTTGCCACCTGCCTCGGGCAGTGACAGCTCGCCGTACACCTGGCCCACCGATGGCGCCGACCGTGCGCCCGACACCATGACGGCGAACATCGCGACGCTCACGCCGACCGCTGTCGAGATGGCGATTCGAATCGCCTGCGGGGCCCATGTCGGGTCGGCGGCGAAACGACGCGGCATCTGCCGCAGCACGAGCAGGAACACCACGATCGACAGTGTCTCGACCAGCACCTGCGTCAACGCCAAGTCGGGAGCTCCGAACATCGCGAAGATCACCGCGCAACCGAACCCGACGCCACCGATCAGGAGCGCGGAGACGAATCGATCCCGCGCGAGCACGACCGCGAACGCGAAGACGATCGCGACGACCGACACGGCCAGTTGCACCGGCGAATCCGCGACGACGAGATCACCAAAACCCGCGCCGGGGTCGGTGAAGATCGCAACCCCGAGCACCGCCGCGACGACGCTCATCACCACCGCGAGATACGCGAGCAGCGACCCGCTCTGGGTGACCACGGTGATCCGTTTCGAGCCTTCGATCAGGCCATCGAAGGTCTGCTGGAAGATCCGCTCGCCCGACACGACGGGATGGTGCGAAGGCTCCGTCACGGGGACCCGCCAGCCGACCACTGCACCCACGGCGACGACGGCGACCGAGATCCCCAGCGCGGTGTTGATGCCCGGCCAGAGGGCGAGCCTGCTCGCCGCTGCGAGGTCGAGCGATGTCGCGGCTGCCACCAACCACCGGCCGGCCACACCCGCGGCGAGTCCGGCAGCGAGCGAGGCGACGGCGAACGATGCCATCGGGCCGACCAACAGCGAACCCGGTGCGTGATGCACATGTGCCATGTGCTCCTGCGCCGAATCTCGGGTGGTCGGTTTGGTCGCGAACAGACCTCGCAGCAACCGCACGGTGTATGCCGCCGACAAGACGGATCCAACCGTCACGAAACCGAGTGCCACCCATCCAACGGAGCCGACATCGGCGTCGAGCAGCGCGACGAGAGCCTTCTCCTTGGTCGCGAATCCGAACAACGGGATCAGCCCCGCCATCGACGCACCGGCGAGACACATCAGAGCCGTCACCATCGGCATCTCCCGCCAGAGCCCGCTGAGCTTGCGGATGTCGCGGGTGCCGGTGGCGTGGTCGATGACGCCAACCCCGAGGAACAACCCGGCTTTGAAGATGGCGTGGGCGACCAGATGGGCGACCCCTGCGTAGGTGGCTCCCGGTACACCGAGACCGACGAGCATGGTGAGGAACCCGAGCTGGGAGACGGTGCTGAAGGCCAGCAGCAGCTTGGCGTCGACCTGGCGCATCGCCCTGGCACCACCGAGGATCATCGTCGTTCCTCCGCAGAGCACGACCATCCAGCGCCACACATCGAGGTCGCCGAAGATGGGCGACATCCGCGCCATCAGCACGATGCCTGCCTTCACCATCGTCGCCGAGTGCAGATACGCACTCACTGGCGTTGGTGCGGCCATCGCGCCCGGCAGCCAGAAGTGGAACGGGAACTGCGCCGACTTCGTGAACGCGCCGACCAGCACCAGGATCGCAGCAACCGTGGCCGTGGTGCCCACCGGTGGATCGGCTGCCAACTCGGCGAACGAACTGGTGCCAGCGAGCACCTGGAACAGCGCGACACCGGCCAGGAGGCACAGGCCGCCGCCACCGGTCACGAGCAGGGCGCGCAACGCTGCCGTGCGCGCCTGAGCAGAGCGATCGTTGAGGCCGATGAGCAGGAACGACCACACCGACGTCAGCTCCCAGAACACGAACATCGTGAACAGATCGCTGCTCAGCACGAGCCCGGTCATCGACCCCGCAAACGCGACGAACAACCCGACGAACCGCACGAACGTCTCGTCATGGTCGAAGTACGCGATCGAGTACGCCAGGACGAGCGCACCGATGACCGACACGATCAGCACCATCATCACGGCGAATCCATCGAGACGGAACGCCATCTGCAACCCGAGATCGTCGATCCAGCGCCAGGTCTCGACGCGCGGCTGGTCGATCCCGATCCCGAGGATCGCGATGGTCACTGCGGTCGTGACCAACAGCACACAACCGACGACCGCACCGATGACAGGTCGCGCCCTCGTGGATGCGAGCACGACGACAGCCACGACGAAGTGGGCGAGGACGAGGGCGGTCATCGGGGCGGAGTCATCATGAAGCGAGGAATGCGGAACTCATGCCGACCAGACTTCCCGGCGCACCGGCATGAACCGTAGCCGTCCGACGCGAACGAGCCGGCCTCGCGGCCGGCTCGTTCTCATGCTCGTAACATTCGGCGCCCGGTCGCCAAGGCGAGGTTCGTCAGAGGGGCTTGCCGTGCTCCAAGGCGTCGAGTTCGCGCTCGATCGCGAGCAGTTCTTCGCGGCTTCCCTGCACCTTCGGGCCGGTGAACCACTTCTTGCCGCTGAACCGCCAGTAGGCCATCACCAGCACCGCACCGAGGATGATCAACGGTCCGGTGAAGTTGAAGTTGTTGACCTTGAAGAAGGAGTTGCCCTCACCGTCGTCGAGGAACATGTTGTCGCCACCCCACGGTCTCCAGAACGGCCAGAACAGCGGAGCAAAGAACAGGACAGTGATGACGCAAATCCAGGCGATGGCCGTCCAACCGACGATCTTGTGATGACCCTTGAGGTTCCACGGGCCCACTTGGAAATCGGGGTTGGTGAGACGGAGGTAGATCGGGATCGCGTAGGCGATGTACAACCCGATCACGCAGATGCCGGTCATGGCGAAGAAGGCAGTCGAGTAACGGCCTGCACCGGTGCCACGCACGTACAACGACGACGAGCCGACGATGGCCGACAGCGCCACGCCGAGCCACACCGAGTTCGTCGGTGTGCGCGTCTTCGGGTTCACCTTGTGCCAGATCTTCGAACCCGGCAGCGCGTTGTCACGGCTGAAGGCGTAGATCATCCGGCTGTTGGCAGTGACGGATGCAAGTCCGCAGAAGAACTGACCCATGATCGCGATGAAGATCAACAGCTTCGCGGCGCCGGAGTCGACTGCACTCGAGATCAACCGCGGACCGGCGTTCACGAGGAACGGATCGTTCGCGTTGCCGAAGACGATCGCACCGTACAGCCCGTCCGGGTCGTCCTTCTTGGGCAGTGCGGCGATCATCGCCAGGTTCATCACGAGACCAGCGATCGCCGAGATGTAGATCGCTCGGACGATGGCCTTCGGGGCCTCGGTGCGAGCACCCTTGGTCTCTTCGCTGACGTGGGCAGATGCGTCGAAGCCGGTGATCGTGTACTGAGCGAGCAGCAGGCCGAGTGCGAACAGGTAGATCGACACGAAGGCGCCGCCGGTCCAACCGGTGAGCCCGGGAGGCGCTGCATCGAACGCTCCACCGATGCCACGCTTGTTGCTCGGTGCGATGAACAGCACAGCGGCGATGACCACGACGCCCACGACATGCCACCACACGCTGATGTTGCCCATCATCTTCACCAGGTTGATGCTGAAGGTGTTCAGCAGCCCATGGATGATCAACACGATCAGGAAGATGATGAACACCGAACCGACGGTGAGTTTGAAACCATCGTCGAACAATCGGATGAAGTAGGCGATGAACACGGCGAGCGCATAGTCCACACTCGCGATCACGCCGATCTGGCCGATGAGGTTGAAGTATCCCGTGAACCAAGACCACCGTGCCGCATTCTTCTTGGCGAGCTTCGCCGACCAGTAGTACAGGCCGCCTGCCGTCGGGTATGCGGAGCAGATCTCGCCCATCGCCATACCGACCAGGAGGGCGAACGCGCCCACGACGATCCAGCCGATCGTGATCACCCGCGGTCCGCTGGTGACCATGCCGAGCCAGAAGCTCGTCATGCCTCCCGCAAGAATCGAGATGATCGAGAAGCTGATCGCAAAGTTGCTGAACGTGCTCATGCCGCGATGCAGCTCCTGGGCGTACCCAAGTGAATGCAGATGGTCGCGATCTTCATCGGTTGTCGACATGCAGGACCTCCCCAAGGGCTCAGTGCGATCCCCACGATCGCTCGGGTCTGAGCGGGCGTTGTTCTAGCACGGTTCTGCAGGCTCGCTTGACGAGGCCTTGACGAGGCCTTCACCAGCCCCTGTTGGGTTCAGCGGGAGGAGACGAACCAGTCGACGAGACGGTCGGAGTGTTGATGGCTCAGCACGACGTTGGTACGTGTCTGATCCATCAACTGCTCGCTCGACGAGCCGATGCGAGCCAACTCGGCTGCGCCCGGTCCGGCCGACCATCGGGCCAGGATCGCCTCGTTCACCTCGGGGTGGAACTGGGTGCAGAAGCTGCGGCCGAGCTGCCATGCCTGCGGACCGACCTCGCTGCGAGCCAGTTCCGTGGCACCGGGCGGGACGGTGACCACGTCGTAATGCCATTGCATCCACGGACCTTCGGCGATCACGGCGGGAATGTGGCTCACCACGTCGTACCATCCGATCTCCGGTGTTCGGGCACGTTCGACCGTCCCGCCCAACGCCCACGACATCGACTGGTTGCCGAAACAGATGCCGAACTGGGGCACGCCGCGCTCGTGCGCCTGGCGGATGAGCTCCGCTTCTGCGGCCACGTTGTCGGCGATCTCCGGCCAGTACACGCTCCATTCGCTGCCCAGCAAGACGACGAGATCGTGACCGGCGAGCTCGGGCCACTCCGCAGGATGCTCACGGAAGCACTCGGTGAAGGAGTACCCGTGGAAACGGAACCGCTCGCCGACGAATCCGGCGTCGGCGTCGTTCTGGTTGGTGATCAGCAGGGCTCGCATGCCGCGACGGTATCCGGCGTCCTCAGGCGCTGGTCGCGATGAAGACGTTCTTCAGTTCGGTGTAGTGGTCGAGGACCGTCATCGAGTGTTCGCGCCCGAGTCCGCTCTGCTTGAATCCTCCGAACGGCGTCGAGTAGCGCACGGAGCTGTTCGAGTTGACGCTGATCGCGCCGGCCTCCATCGCCCGCACCATCCGCAGCGCGCGGGAACCATCACGAGTCCACACCGAACCCGAGAGGCCGTAGTCGCTGTCGTTGCAGATTCGGATCGCGTCTGCCTCGTCGTCGAACGGGATGACGACGGCCACGGGGCCGAACACCTCGTCGCGGCAGATCGGCGCAGAGTTGTCCGGGCTCGTCGCGATCATGATCGGGTGCCAGTAGCCAGGGCCCTCGGGCACGCTGCCCGTGTACACCGTCTCCAGCTCATCGGTGAAACGCCGCACCCGTGCGAGGTGCTCTGCCGTGACGAGCGGCCCCATCGCCGTGTTCGGCGACGTCGGGTCGCCGACGGTGAAGTGACTCGAGGCGTCGATGAACCGATCGAGGAACCGGTCGAACACCGAGCGCTGGACGAGCACCCTGCTGCGCGCACAGCAGTCCTGGCCCGAGTTGTCGAAGACGGCGCCCGGCGCTGCCGCGGCCGCCGCATCGATGTCGGCGTCGGCGAACACGATGTTCGCGCTCTTGCCGCCGAGTTCGAGGGTCACTCGCTTCACCTGTTCGGCGCATCCCGCCATGATCCTCTTGCCGACCGCGGTCGAACCCGTGAAGGCGACCTTGCGCACCGTCGGATGTTCCACCATGCGCCAACCCACCTCGGGACCTGTGCCCACCACCACGTTCAGCACGCCCTCGGGAATCCCGGCCTCGAGCGCCAACTCACCGAGTCGCATGGCGGTCAGCGGTGTGATCTCCGCCGGCTTCAGCACCGCGGTGTTCCCTGCGGCCAAGGCGGGTCCGATCTTCCACGAGGCCATCAGGACCGGGAAGTTCCACGGGGTGATGAGGCCCACCACGCCGAGAGGCTCGTGGAAGGTCATGTCCACCCCGCCTGCAACCGGGATCGTGGACCCCGTGTGCTTGTCGATGGCGCCTGCGAAGTAGTGGATCACGTCGGCGGCAGCGTTTGCGCACCAGGTACTGTTGCCCATCGGCATTCCCATGTTCGCCGTCTCGAGCGCTGCCAGTTCGTCGGCATGGGCGGCGATGGTGTCGGCGAACCGGCGCATCGACCGCGCTCTGTCGGCGGGAGCCAGCGCGCGCCATCCTGGTCCAGCAGCAGCGGCTCGCGCGATCGCCACGTCGGTGTCGGCCCGCGTGGCGAGCGTCAGCTCGCGCACCGGCTCCTCTGTCGCCGGGTTCCTCAGGATGATGGTGTGAGCGTGGTCGCGCAGATCGGGCACACCGCGAGTCTGTCAGGCCGGACTCGACGTCCCGGCTACCCGATCGAGCCTGCGCAGCGGTGGAGACGATGGCCGCCGCGAGTCGAGGCGTCGTCGACAGGCGGTCCACGGGGCAGAATGAGCGTCGTGGCTGCACATGTGCTCATCGTCGGTCGGCTGAGTCCCGAATCGAAAGGCGTGCGCGGCGAGAGCTTTGCTGCGGGGCAGACGTACTTCCGGGCCATCGAGCGTGCGGGCGGGGTGCCGTTGATGATGCCACCGATCCCGAACCTTCACGACCGTCTGCCCGAGCTGATCAGCCGCTTCGACGCTGTGGTGCTGCACGGTGGCGGCGACGTCGACCCTCGACGGTACGGCCAGGAGCCGAGTGCCGAGCAGCTGTATGGCATCGTGGACGACCACGACGAAGTGGAGATCGACGTCGTGTGCCACACGCTCGCCGCGGACAAGCCGATGCTCGCGATCTGCCGGGGGATGCAGATCCTCAACGTCGCCCTCGGCGGCGATCTGGTCCAGCACATCGGCTCCGACGACCACTGGTTCGCCAAGCATCCTGTCACCGTCGATGCCTCGAGCCGGCTGGCCGCAGCGCTTCGCACGGAACGGCCCTCCGAGTGCCACAGCGTGCACCACCAATCGATCGGTCGGCTGGGCAGCGGCCTGCGCCTCGTCGCCTCTGCCGACGATGGCATGCCAGAAGCGATGGAGGTCGACGCGGCCACGTGGACGGTTGCGGTGCAATGGCACCCGGAGGACACCGCTGCCACCGACCCGCAGCAGCAATCACTGTTCGACGCACTCCTTCGACAGACGGCCGCGCGGTGACCGCCATGTCGACCCATCAGGCAACCCGCCCGCCCCTGATCGGGATCTGCGGTCGCGTCTTGTCCTTCTCCGACGAAGGGCGTCGCGACGCGTTCTCGAGCAGCCAGCCATACAGCCGCGCCGTCGCGAAGTCGGGTGGGCTTCCGGTCCTGCTTCCCCCGCTCCCCACGGCGCCACGAATGGTCGACACCTATCTCGACCGGATCGGTGGCCTGCTGCTACCCGGCGGCGGCGACGTGGAACCACATCGCTACGGCCAGCAGCCCACGACCGATGCGCTCTACGGGATGGTGGGCTTGCACGACGAGTTCGATCTCGCCCTCGTGCACGCGGCGATCGAACGCGACCTGCCCGTGCTGGCGATCTGCCGCGGCATGCAGATCCTCAACGTCGCCATGGGCGGCACCCTGGTTCAGGATCTCGACGGTGGCGGCCATTGGATGTGCGAGCACAGCGTTCGCATCGACGCAGCGTCACACCTCGCGGCTGCAGTGGGGGTCGACGAGCTCCGCCACTGCTACTCGGTGCACCACCAGGGACTCGATCGTCTCGGCTCCGACCTCAGACCGGTCGCCCACGATCCGGACGGCCTGATCGAGGCAGTCGAACACACGGCTGCATCCTGGGTGATCGGCGTGCAGTGGCATCCTGAGGACACCACGAGCGTCGAGACCCCGCAGCAAGCGTTGTTCGACGAGTTCGTTCGTCGTGCCGGCGCACATGGCAGCTGACCCGCCCTGACCCGCGCCGTACTCGAGCTGCGCGAATGCTGCTCTGCGTCAGGGCTGGACGAGACCGCTGGCCCCGTCGCCGATCATCGTTGCGTGCTCGGCGGCGGAGATGATCCAGCCCGGGGCC
>JANNQK010000248.1:0-1757 GCA_031400715.1 Actinomycetes bacterium
GCTCGAATCGATGCGTCGGTGTCGAAGTGGGGATCGCGCAACGCCTCTTCGGAGGCGGTGGCCGTGCTGAAGGTGATCACCGAGCTGGGCTCGACCTGGTTCTCGATCACGCTTCTCATCGTTGCGTCAGTCGTCGCCTACGTCGGTCAGCGCAACACGTCTGTGTTCGCCTTCGTGGCCATCGTTGGTCTGGGCGAACTGTTGATCAACAACGTGTTGAAGCTCGTTGTCGATCGAGACCGGCCATCGGTTCTGCGATTGGTCGGCGCGAGCGGGATGTCGTTCCCGTCGGGCCACTCCGCCGCGGCGGCCGCGGCATGGTCGGCCGCGGCTCTGTTGGTGTCGAGAGACCGCCCCCGGGCAGTTCGCGCCGCGCTCGGTGCAACTGCTGCGCTCATTGCGGTCGCGGTCGCAACCAGTCGAGCACTCCTCGGCGTTCACTGGGTCACCGATGTCATCGCCGGACTGCTGCTCGGTTGGGGCTGGTTCTTCATCGTCGCCGTCATCTTCGGCGGTCGCCGTCAACGCTTTGGCGACCTGGTTGCCGACCAAGTTGCATCGTCCCCCGACACCCGACCAGATGAGCACCAGATGAGCACCAGATGAGCACGGCGCAGAACGTTCCCGAGACGGTCGGCAGCCCCGGTCCTGGACCACTCACGCTGCTGCGCGGGGTAGGCCGCCGCCGCCTCCTGTCCGACTCGATGGCGAGATTGCGCTTCGCCGACGGATTCAGCCATAGCCGTGCCATGGCATTTCAGGTCGTGCTCACCATCGTTCCCGCATCGATCGCGATCGTCGCGTTGGCCTCCGCCCTCGAGTGGGAATCACTGTCTGGCTCGGTGATGCGAATCATGGAGAACGTGTCACCAGGCGCCACCAGCGACGTGTTCCGTGAGGCGTTCGAACAGGGCCTCGGTCGGACCGGCTCGGCTGCGACAGCGTTGCTGGCTGGCACGATCGCCGCGCTCATCGCTGGCACCACGGCGTTCGGGCAACTGAACGTACTGCGAACCGGATCTATGGCACCGAGACCGACAGGCCGACCCGCCAGAAGTATCGACTGGCGGCATTGATGTGCCTCGCCACGTCGGCCGTCGTGCTGCTTGGCTTGATCGGCGTGGGCGAGCTCGACGACTGGCGTCGGCGCAACGACGGCGACTGGGGCACGTTGACGCGGATCGCGTCGTGGCCGGTGGGCGGCATCTTCATCCTGATTGCGTTCGTAGCGATCTTTTCGATCTGTCCCCGCCGTCGTCAGCCCGGGCCTCGTTGGGTCGCAGTCGGCGCCGCGGTCAGCATGGTGTGCTTCGCTGTCGTCACCGTCGCGTTGGGCCTGTACCTCGATGCCAGCGGATCCTTCGGCGACACATACGGGCCGTTGGCGGGATTGATGGGCGTCTTGCTGTGGTCGTACGGGATTTCCGTCTCGGTCTTCATCGGTGTGGCGGTATCGGCTCAACTCGAGGCCGTTCGCGCCGGCGTCGCTGGACCGCGAGACGAGGTCAAAGTCGAGCTGGGCGAGCCGGATGCCAGCGTTGTCTCGTACGGCGCGGCGCTCTCGTACGTCGAGCCCGCTCAAGAAGCTCGTCAAGCTCAACCGACGCTGATGGAGGCAGAACGATGAACGAACGAATCGCAGTGGTCGTGAACAGCGCAAAGCTCGACAAGAGCACTCGTCACAAGCTGCGCGCTGCGCTTGCCGACCACGATATGGGTGAGTCCCCTTGGTACTCGATCGAACGAGGCTCTGACGC